>CANQNY010000007.1 GCA_947625335.1 uncultured Clostridia bacterium
GGTCAAAGCAGAGGTTTGGCTACTCGAAACTCGCTAAACAAGGCTCTCGAACAGCAAGGATTTTCTGCAAAAACTAACCTCGAAACTCCCGCTAAACAATGGACGGATTTTGAGAAACAGCGGCTTGCCGACGTTATGCGAAAGCGCGGCATTGAGTGGGAGCAGCTCGGCACGCACAACGAGCATTTGTCGGTTCTCGACTTTAAAAAGCAGGAACGCGCGAAAGAAGTTGCTTTCCTTGATGAAAAGGCGGAGTACGCCGACAAGCTCTTAAAGCATCGCGAGGAAATGCGCTCGCAGGTTGAGGAAATTATTGACCAACTTGACGAGCGTTTTCAAGCGAAAAACGCACAAGTCCGACAGCTTGACGAGGAGCTTGCCGAAATGACCGCCGCGCTTGCTGACAATCAGAACTTGCTGAAAGAAAGCGCGGAGAGGGTTTCTCAAATCAAGGCGATTGACAGCATTGAAACGGGAAAGACGGTGTTCGGTGGGAAAATCACGGTTTCTCGCGAAGATTACAGCAAGCTGACAGACCTCGCCAAAAAGCAGATTGCCGCCGAGAACAGGGAGAACGAGCTGACCGCCGAGGTTGCAAGGCTGAAAAAGGAAACCGAGGCGGCGGCTGAGAGATACGCCGCTCTGGAACGGAACGCGCGGCAGATTTATCCGCTTAAAGAACGACTGCGCGTGTCTGAAAACGAGCTTGGGAGCTTGAGGGCGAAGTTCCAGAGGGTTATGGAGTTCGTGGAGGAGCTGGGGCTGGCGAAAAAGTTGAAAGAGTTCCTGAACCCAAGGCGCGGAATGCACAGATAGCAAAATCCCCGAATGATGCGGTCATTCGGGGGTTATTTTGTGAGTTCGGCAACTATCTGCCCGAATGTCGCGAACCACCGGTCACTCCAACATAATGCTTTTAATCGGCAGCTTCTTTATCCTCCGAGAGTAGGCGTACATAGCTATTTCATAAGTGAAAACAAATAAGCCTAATGTGATTACACACGCCGTGAAATCAAAGTTGTATTCGGGTACATTTTCGACATCGGCAAATACGATCGATACCATAATTCTTAATAACACATACTGATAGATTGTACCGATTACAAATCCGATATAAGAAAACGGTCTGTAACCTCCGAGGACTGCCTTACTGCAATCGCTATGTTTGTAACCGAACACCCTCATCATAGCAATGGTTTTCGTGTTCCCTTTCACTACGCTTGAAAGCGATAGAAATAAGGTCACAAAGGCGAGGATTAAGCCTATCGTTAATATCATGATTGCCATTGTTTCGCTCGAAAGATCTTTTATGGACATTGACATCTGCACCATAGCCGAGAAACAAAACGCCGAAAATGCGATAAAGAACACAAGTGATTTTCTGCTCATTACCGTACTCCTCGTTAATTCTTTCAAAAAAGGCAAGTCCTTTGTTTCGTTTTTGCTTAACTTTGCCTTATACTCATGCTTTTCTTTCAACAAATCAAGCACGGGTGTTTTAAGTCTGAAACAGGCGTATATAACTGCTAAAACCGCAAAGCTGATTGCAGGTACAACGACCAAAAGAAATGCCAAAGATAAGTGAAACTGCACCTTGATTTCGGGGAAAAGATGTTCGGCATTTTGCAACTCGTAGAATAACGGCAGATAGAGAAATGCCGCTGCATATCCCAAAGCACAGCCGACGAAAACGCTTAATCCAAAAATCCAGAAGTGCTTTGCGATTTTGAAGTTAGAATATCCGAGAGCTTTCAGTATTCCGAGTTCTTTTCCGTGCGTATCTATGTAATTCTTGACATAGAACAGGAGCATAATGACCGATGTTACGGCTAAACAGCCACCCGAAACGGCTGCAACTACCTTTCCCGTCGAAACAATTGCATTATACATTGTGACGACGCCTGACGCTGTTATCTCGTTTTCCATTGCTGCGATGTCAATGTTATAATTCAAAAACAGCGTGCATACAAAAATGGCGCAGCAAGCGATAACGGAAATACCGATAAGTTTCAGCGCGTCTTTCATTCCTACAACCATACCATCACCACCCGATTTCATAAGCGGTCTTTTGCTTTTCGTTGGCAGAAACCTCGGAAATTTTTCCGCTGTTCATTTTTACAACTGTATTTGCCATTTCTGCTATATTCTGATTGTGTGTCACCATCACAATGGTAAAGCCGTATTCTTTATGCAGTTTGCAGATATAGTCAAGAACCTGCCTGCCCGTCTGTTCATCTAATGCCCCTGTCGGCTCGTCTAAAAACAGCACCTTCGGCTTTTTCGCAAGCGCACGGGCAACGGACACCCTTTGCTGTTCACCGCCCGAAAGTTCGCTCGGATATTTCCTCGATTTATCTTCAAGCCCTACGGCGGTTATAATTTTCCCGTATTCCCGATTGTCCGCAAGGTCAGCTCCCATTCGCACATTCTTTTCGACCGTCATATTCGGGAGCAGATAATACTGTTGGAAGATAAAACCGATATTGTCCTTGCGGAATTGTGTTAATTCACTGTCTGACAGCTTGGTTATTTCCCGTGAACCGTATGTGACACTTCCGCTATCGGGGCGTTCCAAACCCGATATTACATTCAGAAAAGTTGATTTTCCCGAACCCGACGCGCCTAAAATTACGGTGAAATCCCGATCGGAAATTTGCAAGCTTATCCCTTTCAGCACTTGATTTCTATTCCCGCCTGCTCCGTAAGACTTTGTAATGTCCGATACTGCAATCATTCTGTTTTACCTCCTTTGATTTCTTTCAGCAAACCAACAAATACCTCCGACATCATCTTTCCGATTTCCTCAGCGGTAAAGGAACACATATTTGTCGCACAAAGAACGGCAATACCGTGCGAGTATATCCACAAATGACGGTAAAGGTCTTCGGCGGCATTCTCATCAAGTCCATATCCGTTCTGAACGGACTGCAATATTTGATTATAGCTTTCATCTATAATCGGCAGAACACCCTCAACAGACGGTTTTTGCGGCTGCTCGGACATAAAGAGCAGTTGAAACAGTTTTGGTTCTTTAATAGCAAATAGGATATACTGCATACCCACGCCCTTAAACGCAGGTTCCTGCTGCAGTCCGACTTGAATATACTCAGCATATAGAGCCTTTGCAGCCTTTTGCACTTCTGCCTGTACTTCTTCCATATTTTCAAACACACTAAATATTGGTTTTGAAGATGACGCTAATTTTGCTCCTAACGCTCTTGCCGTAACAGCGTTTATTCCCTCTTCGCGTGTTAAATCCAAAGCGGTTTTTATGATTTCTTCCCGTGTAAATTTGCATTTTGGCGGCATTTCTTTTCCTCCTATAATAAAGCAACGTGTGTTTCGCAACGTCTGTTTCTTATTCTATTATAACACTATACTTTGGATTTGTCAAGGGGGTTGACGATATTTTTTGAAGAAGTCGGGGGAGGTATAGAAAAATTTGCCTGATTTTGTTGACAGGATGGATGATATGTGGTATAATATAGATATAGTGTATGGCTATGTAGTGCCAAGTGTTTTTTATTTACAGGGGAGGCACCTATGAAACTATCAAAAATGAAAATTCAGAACTATCGTTGTTTTGGAGAAGAACAAATAATAAAATTTGATGATTTAACTACTTTTATTGGAAATAACTGTTCTGGAAAAACAACAGCTATGTCTGCGCTTAATTGTATTTTTTCAAATAACAGCAAAGATAGAGTACTTAAACGTAGTGATTTTCATCTTCCGCATGATATGAGTTGGAACTCACTCGATCGTCAAGAACTATACATAGAAGCAGTTTTTGTTTTTGACGAATTAGCTAAAGAAGGTGCCGATCTTTCAGCTATACCTGTGTTTTTTAAGAGCTTTGTGGTAGATGAACCAGGAGGAACACCCTATCTGCGAATTAGACTAGAAGCATCATGGGAAAAAAGCAACAATATTGAGGGCGCAATAGAGAGCAAAATATACTATATTACTTCTTCTGAATCAGAAGCAATTACAGAAAGAGCAAAATCCTCAGCAAATCGAAAAGATTTGGATCAAATCAGAGTTATATATGTTCCGGCAGTACGAGATCCTTCCAAACAACTCAAGAACACTTCAGGAACTATGATTAATCAAATAATGAGCAAGGTAAATTGGAGTGATAAATCCCAAAGGCAGATAAAAGACTCAATCGAAGCCTTGAATCAAAGTTTTTTAGCAGAAAAGGGTATCTCTATGATCAGCGAGTCAATAAATAGCCAATGGAAGATGTATGATTCAGATTCTCGCTATACAAACGCGCAGTTGAGATTTAATAGCACCGATATTGATTCCTCCGTTAAAAACTCAGAGGTGGTCTTCTCACCCGCCATTACGCCCAAAGAATGTTCAATTGATGAATTGAGTGATGGCCTTCGCTCATTATTCTATATTTCGCTTGTGGACAGCATCCTTAATGTTGAAATACAGATCAAACAGGAAATGCTGTCTAACCCAAAACAGCTATCGTTTTCATTTACTCCGCCTGTATTAACTATTATTGCTATTGAAGAACCTGAAAATCACATTGCTCCGCATTTAATTGGCAAGCTGATTCACAATTTGAAAAGCATAGCATCAAAAAACAACGCACAGACAATATTAAGTTCCCATTCAACATCCATAATAAAGCGAGTAGAACCGGAAAGCCTACGGTATTTTAGAATTGATTCAAATCATGATACGACTACTATCTGTTCCATAACTTTGCCTGACAAGGAAAATCCGCACGATCAGTATAAATATATAAAGGAAGCAGTAAAAGCGTATCCTGAATTATATTTCGCCAAATTGGTGATTTTAGGTGAAGGAGATAGCGAAGAAATCATTTTGCCCAAAATGTGGAGTGCTAAAAATGGGGATACAGATATAAGCGGAATCTCTATCGTTCCTTTAGGCGGAAGGCATGTTAATCATTTCTGGCGGTTACTTAATGATTTGAAAATTCCACATATTACACTTTTGGATTTGGATAGAGAACGTTATGGTGGTGGTTGGGGACGCATAGCATATGCAGTTGAGCAATTAATCAAATATGATCCTGAGAAAAAATCTGTGCTACAATCAGACAAAGGCACGATAAGTCTTGATGCAATGAAAAAATGGAGTGTATCGGATAATATGGGCTTATGGATTGAGAGGTTGGAAGAAAATGATGTGTTCTTCTCTTCTCCATTAGACATTGATTTTTTGATGCTCGAACAATATAAAGATATATATATTTCTACACTTGGATCAACAGAAGGTCCTCAATTAATGGTTTCAGAAGCGGGGGAAAACCATAAAGTAAAAATAATTGATATCGAATCACAAGATAAAACATCTTTGCCGGAGTATATTGAAAGGATAGAAAATGATGTCCATAGTACATTGAAAGAATGTGGTGGAGATGGGGCAACATATTCAGATGAGCAGAAACGATTGATGATTTGGTACACATATTTTTTCTTAACTCGCGGAAAACCCTCTACACATATTGAAGCACTCTCTCGAATTGATAATGACCAATTAAAAACAACTATGCCAGATGTTTTATCTAGGCTAATATTAGCGGCTGAAAAGAAATTAGAGGAGAAGATGTGATGGCTGTTATTGCAAATGAAAAATGGTTGCCTTCTGATAATATAATTCTTGAAGAAAATGCAGTTGATGCAATTAAAGCAGATGGTAATGTTCTTGTCGTTGCTGGGCCAGGATCAGGGAAGACAGAATTATTAGCACAAAAAGCTAACTACCTGTTTGAAACTGATAATTGCA
Organism: uncultured Clostridia bacterium; assembly: GCA_947625335.1. GTDB lineage: Bacteria > Bacillota > Clostridia > Oscillospirales > Ruminococcaceae > CAG-115. The sequence goes on from CANQNY010000007.1 coordinate 5,773, forward strand.
AAGAACCATATAAAATATTGGCAATCAGTTTTAAGAAGGATGCAGCCAAAAATCTTAAAGAACGCGTGGAACAAAGATGTGGTAAAGAAACAGCAGGTCGCTTTGATTCAATGACATATGATGCGTTTGCCAAAAGCCTTGTAGACCATTTTCGCTTAGCACTTCCACAAGAATTATGTCCTAATCAAGACTATATTGTAGAAAATAAAGAAGATATATTAAAAGAAGCTTTTGGACGATATAGTAATTTTAGTTCAAGAAATTATGATACTATCTTATCATCAGTATCACTTCCATTCGCCAAAGATGTGGTGATAGAAATGGTATGGCAGCTTCTGATACATGGCTTTGACGGACACGAATCAATGCTTACCTTTAAAATGATTAGTATGTTGGCAGAGTTTATTATAAGAACTAATGGATTGATAAAGCTTGGATTGCAAGAAACATATAAATACGTTTTCTTAGATGAATTTCAAGACACAACATCTCTTCAATATAACCTAGTGAAACAATGTTTCTTATCTTCAAAGGCGTTAATTACAGCGGTCGGAGATAACAAACAACGTATAATGGTATGGGCTGGAGCAAGAAAAACAATTTTCGTAGATTTTCAGAATGATTTTAATGCGATCAAATATAAACTCATAATGAACCACAGATCCGCACCAAGGTTAGTTGACTTACAGAGAAAAATGTATTCCGTGCTTAATGAAAGTGATGGGCGAGTACAGCATACAACAAAATGGAGAAATGATGATGGAATTATAAACTTGTTTATTTCAGATAATTCCGAATCAGAAGCATTAGCAATAACTAATAACATATTTAAAAAAATTGAAACTGGAATTTCTACGAAACAAATATGTATTCTTTGCAAACAAAAGCCACAAGATTATACTCAATTAATCATTGATTATTTGGGACAAAAAGGCATATATGCTAGAATTGAGAATGATTATCAAGATTTAATCAAAGAACCTATTATTGAAATTATTCTTTCTATTCTATTACTCTCCTGTAATCGGAAACATCCTGATGATTGGCAAGTATTAGTATCTTCTATAATAGAGCTGTGGAACATCTCGGATACACAATCTGATGATGAATACTTTAATGTTCAAAGCCAAATTGATGAGGAGTTATTAAGAATTAAACAACAGTTTAGCTTAGTAACAACAAAATCTGAGTTCTATGATGTATTAAAGGAAATAGTGTCATTTTTGAAATTTGATCGTATTAAAGCTGTGTTTCCAGAATATAGTCAAGGAAAATATATAAATGATGTCCTCGATAAATTTGCAAAGCTTTTTTGGGATGAATTAGAAAAAACATCCATTGATTTGAATATGTCTATTGAGCGGTTTAAGGGGCTACACTCAATTCCAATAATGACAATTCATAAAAGCAAGGGATTGGAATATGATACCGTGTTTTTTGTAGGATTAGAAGATGCTGCGTTTTGGAATTTCAAAAATCAACCTGATGAAGATCGCTGTGCTTTTTTTGTTGCTCTTTCTCGTGCTAAGAGTGAAGTGTCATTTTCTTTTTGTAAGAATCGAAATCATAAAACGCAAAAGCATAATGATATTAATGAATTTTTTGATCTGTTACAGGAGCCTGGAATTGCAAATATAATATATAACTAGGCTCTTGGCACACACCTCATTATATGATATAATAACAAGGGGCAAACTGTTTGTTATTGTGTCCGTAAAGCCCGACGGACCATTTGATGACGGATAGAATAAATGAGTTAAAAGCCGTTCAACCACAACTTGCACTCGCAACCATCGTCAAGATTTCAGTTTGAACAGGAGAAAATATGGCTTATAAAAATATACTTGATACTAAAAAATGCAACGGGTGTTATAGCAGAGATTTTTGCTTTTTGCGCAAGATTTCTTTACAGGATTATCCTGAAAGTACGCAAAACTTTATAGTACATATTCCCAGTAGTTTGTTCTCTTTTGACAAAACGGAATATAGGTGGCACACAAACTATCAAGCTATTCTTGAACAGATTATTGCTTATTACAATGATCAGCGCAATATAATACAGGAAAACTTGAAACCCGTTTTGTCATTCGAGACACAAAGAGACAGCGATAGGCAATTTATCAGGGATAAGTTTAAACAGCTTTTAGATGTGGCTGCTAAAGCAACAGAAAAGTCTGCTCCTGAGGTTTCAATAGTATTTGATGGCACCGGACTTGTTTTTGTTTCTGATTATTTAGAAACTGTTCACCAGGTTCTGTCGATGTTTCAAAAATACACCGATATAGTCAATCCAAACGAAGATGATTGCGGGTATTTTTCTGCAAATCCCAACAATTGAACGGCGGCAACATCTTGGCAACAAAAATTCGGATAGCCGATATTTCACAGATAACTCAAATAATGCGGACACCACGAGCCAAAACGCTTACACAAAATTGTTTAGAACGTGTTTGTCGGGAGCGAGTGGGAATAAAAACAATCACCCCGAAAATCCCTTTACAATGCGGATTTTCGGGGTATATTCTGTCTGTTGGCTACAAAATGGCTACATTTTACGGTTTTTTTGTAGCCAACGCGCTTGAAATGCTCAAATTTCATCAAGCTTATTGGCTACTTCTATCTGCTTATTGGGGTAAAGGTGGCTGTAAGTATCAAGCGTTGTCTGAACCTTTTCGTGTCCGAGCCTTTCGGCAATCAGCAGCGGCGAGAAACCCATTTCAATAAGGAGCGAGGCGTGACTGTGACGTATATCGTGTACTCGTATTCTCTTAACTCCCGACGCCTTGCACGCTTTCTCCATTTCGTGATAGAGATAATTCTTCGTGTACGGAAACATTCTGTCGTCGGGTTTCAGCTCGTAACACCTGTCAATATACTCGCGCAAACAGGCACATAGTAAAAATAAAAAGGACGTTTTTTAAAAACGTCCTTTTGTTTTTGTTCGGATTTTTTTAGGCTCGCCGTTCACAAATTCGCCCTCGAACACAGAGCCGTTTGCATAGGTCATTTTTACGGTGCCGTACCGATTGCCGTCTTTAACCTCGCCCTCGTATACCTTGCCTTTTTAGTCCAGGTCACTCTTACCTTACCATCCGGTATGCTCTCTTTTAATTTGCCTTCGTACACAAAGCCCTTTTCCATAGTAAAATACCTTTTTTTGAATACAAAGCATTTCGCCCTAACTTACATTCATTATAGCACACTATTCCTCAAATTGCAAAAAAATTTCATTGTTTCTGCAAATTACCTCTTTCGCCACGATTTACGGAATAAAGAACGATGAGGGCGAGTGAGTGAAAACGAAAAGACCGCCGTTCACCGGCAGGTTTATGGCAGTATGACAAATCATATATCCTCGTTAAAGAAATCAGAATCAATTCTTTTCACACAGTATGTAGCCAAAGTTGAAACGCCAAGATTATATTCAATCATCAACTTTGCAAGCTGTTTTCCGTTTACAAGAACAATTTTATTCTGCGTTTGCTTTGAAACAATTTCCGCAGCGCCTTTTGTAAAATCAGATGTTGTTATGAATATCCCTTTAGTCGCGCCTTGCGTAGTAGCAAGCGCGCCGATAAATTTTTGTATTTCGGGACGGCTGACAAGATTATCTTTTTTCCACTATTTAGCTTGAATATAAATACAATCAAATCCAAACTTGTCCGCGCTTACAATCCCGTCAATGCCCTCGTCCCCAGATTTCGGAGTAACTGCGTCCTTGTTTTCTTCCATCGTTCCGTACCCCATTGCAATCAGCAATTTGACAACAAGCCGCTCGAAATCATACGGCGATATTTTCATAATTTCCGACATCAGATCTTCTACAAGCTCGTCGTCCAATTCTTTAAGAGCTGATGCTATTCGCTCCTGCGGACTTTCCGAATTTGAAGAAATTTGCTGTTCGCTTTCATCACCGTGCAAAGAATGCCCTTGAAAATCCTTGAAAGTTTCAAATTGATTGAGATACTCTAAAGTAACACATTCCGCGCCTTGTTGGAAAGCGTTTTTCCCAAGTGCTGTCAGACAAAAATGTGCCCTCTGCGGACTTTCAATAAGACCTGCTTTCATCATATATGTTTTTGCCCAGCCAACTCTGTTATGCAGTCTGTTCTGACCACTAGATATTACCTCAGCTTTGTCTTCGTCGCTCAATTTAAACACGTCAGCACAATATAACGTCAGTTCTTTTAGGGTGTGTATTTTCCCGTCCCCAAGGCAATTAATAATTACAGGCATCAGTTCATAAAATTTCGGCACAGCCATAAAAACATCTCCTTTGCCTTATTATAGCATAAAATAACAAATATTGCAAGCCGTTTTTAGGGTTATTTTTGGAGGTGGCAAAGCAAGCCGAGAGTGCTGACAGGCTCTTGAAGCCCCGCTTTACAGATAAATATCCCTGACTGAAAAATCCGATCACATTAACAATTTATATAAACAGATTACCCCTCTCCCCTCTTCTCAAACTCCTCTTTTAAGCTCGTCTTTTTTATTTCCGGAAGCTCGCTCAGGATAAAATTACTTTTAAGCCCTTTTTCGGTAAATCCGTCCCGTGCCCAGCTTTCATAAGCCTCAAGAAATTCGTGGGTTTTGTAATCAAGCTTGCGAATGTCGGTTATCGTTTTATTGTCGCGGTCAAAAATCGCCACAAAACCGTAGTCGATAATTCCATCGTCGTTTCGCATAAAGCCGAGTACATAGCACACACCCGTTTCGGGGTCGAATTCAAGGCTGTCCAGCACCATTTTTTCATCGTCCGCAAACAATGTATCAATTTTTGAAAACGTCTTTGTTTCGTATATTGCAAGCTCGGTTTTAGTGCTTGTTATCGGCTTTTCGATGTTGTAGAAAAACTCCCCGTCGGGCGAAAACGCAAAGCCCTCGTCCTGCGCGCCGCTTTCTGTGATTGTATACAGCTTAATCAGCGACAATTTATCAAGGTCGTAAAACCCCAGACAGCCCTCCGTAGACTTCACGGCGATTATATTCGCATTCGGCATAAACGCCGCGTTATACCCATAGCGAAAGTCCGTAAATTTGGCGATTTCCTTGTTCTTGCTGTCATATACGAAAACCGCTTTTCCGTCGCACCCGACGCTGTAGTTTTCGTTTTTGTAAAAGCCGATAAATTTCTTCATAACGTTCTCCTTTAATTTATGATTTGCGGCAGCAAGCCGCAGTTTTTACAATAGACATCACAATCGGCGGCAAGCTCAACCCCGCGCAGATGATATAGTATATCGCGGAATTGCCAAACGCAATGCCTATGACGCTTAAGCATAAAAACACGCCGCTCAGCACTAAAAATGTTACGGCAAGGGACTTTTTGTACTGTTTGCACTTGAATTTCGCCGTTATGCAGGCGAAATGAATAATGAACGCCACAATGCAGCCCAGCCCCAAAATAAACGCTATCAGAGACATCATCATAACGGGTATGATAATAACAGTCGATGTAATAAGCGCTTCGGCAATTGAATCCAAAAATTCCTCACCGCTGTCAAAGGACGGGTCTCTTAAAAGCGAGTCTGAAAGCAGGAAAGACAATCTGTCAAAAAAGACCGCGAATATCAGCAGATAAAACGAGCAGTTAAAGAGCAAAAGCGAGACGTTCCCCGCCCCTCTGTGCTTTACGACCGCTCCGCAATTCGAGCAAAATTTATCGTTTTGGGAAAGCTCGGCTCGGCATTTATAACAAATCATTTGGAACCTCCTTGTGTTAATATTCTGCAATATTGAACCTAACTAAATTATACCATATTTAAGCCCAAAAGTCAATCCCTCGTATTACCAACACATAAAGCTGCCGTTAAAATTTTATAATATATTCGGGGAAATTTGTCGAAAAATCTCTTGACAGCGTTTGAATATTATGGCATTATATAAATTATCTAATATCCCGTTTCCAAATTTAAGGAGGCTGTTTTATGGTAAATCAATGCATATATATCACGGCGTCGGAGCTTGCAAGTATCATGGGCGTGTCAAACAGCCGCGCCTATAAGCTGATACGCAAGATGAATTCCGAGCTGAAAAAACCAAGACCCGAAAACCGCCGGAGAGCCGCTTTGCTCGTACCTCGAAAAATGCTTGTGCGGATATTAAGCCGCTGCAAAAGGCGGCATTGCAGATGGGGAGCCTGCAAAAAACGAAAATCAAAAGTTCGGCAGGAAAAACGCCGCAAAGCCGTAAAATGCGAAGTTGATAAAACTCAAAGCGCGGAGGAATTGCTGCGCGAATTTTTATCCGAGCAGAAAGCCGATTTTGACATCACATTTTCAGATTTTATTGAAATGTATTTCAAAAGCATTTCTCCCCGCCTGCGTGAAAATACTCTGCGAACCAAGCACTATATCGTTGATCTGAAAATTCTGCCCTATTTCGGCGCAAAGAAAATAAACGAAATAACCCCTGCGAATATCATAGACTGGGAGAATGAAATGCTGTCAAAAGGTTATTCTCAGACTTATATGAAGTCTGTTTACAATCAGCTGAACGCTATCTTCAACTATGCGGTAAGGTACTACGACCTGCGCGCGAACCCCTGCGCCAAAGCGGGAGCTATCGGAAAAAGCAAAGCCGAGGAAATGAATTTCTGGACGAAAGACGAATTTGAACGGTTCGTGGAGTGCATTGCGGACAAGCCCATGTCCTACGCGGCGTTCTATATCCTGTTCTGGACGGGTTTGAGAATTGGGGAACTTTTGGCTCTCACTCCTGCGGATATAAATTTTGACAAGAAAACGCTTGCCGTAAATAAATCCTATCAGCGGCTCGACAACAGAGATGTTATCACGCCCCCGAAAACCCCCAAAAGCAAGCGCGTTATATCGATACCGGATTTCCTTTGCGAGCTGCTTAAAGCGTATTGCGGCAGCCTGCAAAACGTAGGCAAAAACGACAGAATTTTTCCGTTTACAAAGTATTATCTCCACTACGAAATGCGGCGCGGCTGCAAGAAAAGCGGCGTAAAGCGGATAAGGCTGCACGACATTAGGCACAGTCATTGCGCGCTGCTGTACGAGCTTGGAATACCGCCGCTTGAAATTGCCGAGCGCTTGGGACACGAGCGCGTCGAAACCACTATGCAGGTGTACGCGCACCTTTACCCCAACAAGCAGGAAAAGCTGTCCGCAAAACTGGAGGAATTTATGAAAAACGAAAACGAGGAGAAAGGCGCCTGATAATAAAACTGTTGCAATTTTCGAGAAAATGTGCTATAATAAAATCGTATGATTTTTTGTGCGGCAGGGGTGATTTTCTTGGAGCTTGAATATGTAAATTCGGAAAAGTTCGGTTCTCCGAAGATCCGCCTTATGCGCGACAAAAACGGAAATTTATTCGTCCGAAAGAATGTAAAGCTGCCGCACGAGCTTTCCGAAAAGCTGCTGAAAATCTCCTCGCCGTATATTGTGAAATTCGTAGAATTCGGCGAGGACGAGGACGGTTTTTTCTCGGTGGAGGAGTTTATCGAGGGCGTTCCAGCAGCGGAAAAAACGTTTACGAAAAAACAAGCGTTTAAAGCGATAATGCAGCTGTGCGAGGCAATGCGGACGCTGCACGGCGAAAACATAATTCACCGCGACATAAAGCCCTCGAACATAATTATCGCAAGCGACGGGAACATTCGGCTTATCGATTTTGACGCCGCGCGGGTTGAAAAAATCATCGGGGACAAGGACACGCAAATCCTCGGAACGGAGGGTTTCGCGCCGCCGGAGCAGTTCGGCTTTTCGCAAACAGACAGGCGGTCGGATATTTATTCGTTCGGCGTGACAATGAGGGTTTTGCTTGGTGAAAACTGCGCGGGGTTTGAAAATATCATCAAAAAATGCACCTCGTTCGACCCGAAATATCGCTATCGCGATATGGGGCAGGTAATGTCCGCAATACGGTTCGCAAGGTTTAAAAGGGCGGCTTTTCTCCCGCTTTTCGCGGCGGGTGCGGCGGGGCTAGCGATCGCTGTTTCGGCGGCTGCCGCGGCGTTTTTGGAGCGCGATGTTCCGACGTTTGAAGGACATTCCGAAAGAACGTTTTCGTCCGTTTCGGCAAGTTTGGTAAGCTCGGCAAGTTCGGCAATTTCAAGTTCCACAGCAGTTTCCTCCTCAAGCACAAAAATTCCGCAGAGTTCGGAAAGCTCAAAGAGTATAGAAAGCTCTTCTTTGAGCGTATCAAAAACACCCGAAAGCAGCAGTTCTTCGCCCCCGCCGCAATCAATTCAAAGTTCGTCATCAACGGCGTCTTCGCCTTCAATTTCTTCCCCGGCAAGCGTTTCGGAAAGCAAGCCTATATCCGAACCAAAACCGTTCGTTTTGCATACCTCGGATATGGACAACCCGAACAAAATAACGTTCTACACGAAACAAAACAGCAGGGGCTATTACGAGGACAAATGCGACCCGTACATATTCTACGATGACCCGACGGTTACGGGGGATTGGGAACCTGCCGGAACAATACCCAAAGACGACCTTTACGATTGGGCGGCGGGACGCACTTTTATGTACAAGACAGGCAGGTGCTGGCTGGGGGATTTGAATATTGCCGCCGACGGGACGGCAGTCAACATAAACAGTCTGCCTATTCACTGGACAAACGGCTATATGATAATTCCCGGCTCGGGGCAGGTAATTGCACAAATGTTTACGCTGACTGCTGCGAACGGGTGCGAGTATCTTTTAGTTGAAAATAAAAACGGCGACTATGAACGAGAACTTGTTGTCGACTCTTATTTTATTTACACCCGAAAAGGAGGATAATCATGATTACAAAGGAAAAAACCACAAACGATCTTGCGGGGGAGATAAAGTCCGCAAACAGCGCGGAGGAGTATCTTACCCAAAATTCCGATTATCTGCTCAGGCAGGATATTTCACAAGTGCTTAACAGCGCGCTTTTCAAAGCGAACCTTTCGGTGGCGCAGGTGATAAAGCGCAGCGGACTTGCCCGCGCGCATGTTTATCACATTTTCAACGGAAAACGGCTGCCGTCGCGGGACAAGCTTATAGCGATTGCGTTCGGACTGGGTCTTGACGAAACGGAAACCGATCTGCTGCTGAAAAAATGCCGCTTTTCGCAGCTTTACGCGAAGGACGCGCGCGACGCGGTGATAATTTTCAACCTGTCGCACGGGAGAGATGTTTTTGAAACCAACTGCGATCTCGAAAGCCATGGGTTCGAGCTGTTGAAATAAGTTCTCCGAACCTTACGGCGGCAGGCTTTGCATGCATTTTTAATAAAAAACACCCCGCTTTACAAAGCGGGGCTTTTTCGTCCGAAATTGTCTACTCGCAGCAGACCAAATCACCGCGGGAATATGATATAATAAAGATGTTAAGCTGCAGGCTTAAAAAATCATCGTTTGGGAGGGTTTTTTATGAAAATTCCGTATAACGTCAAAAACGGCTATCAGGTGTGCGCTTTTTGCAAGTATTGGTACGACCCGGGAAATACGGCGATAAAACCGAAAGATCCGCAGCACGGTATGTGGGAATACGACTCCGAGGCAAAGAGTTATTGCACAATACACCAAGGTCAAACTATCGCGCTTGCAAAAAGCCGTTGTTCGCATTTTGAGTGCAAGATACCTAAATAAATCGATGTTTATGAAAACAACCCCGTTTCTTGATAAAACGGGGTTGTTTACTTGAAATTGTCTACTCGCAGTAGACCAAATCTCTGAGGGAATATGATATAATATAGAAAAAACATAGTTGTCGGACAAAACAACGGACGGCAATCAGAAAGCGAGGGTATACGTATGGGCTTTTGGGATTTTGTGCAGGGCGTACTCGAAGTTGTGGAGAAGGATAATGAAATTTCCTCTTTAAATTCACAAATTGAGGCTGTTGACAGACAAATCGCCGATCTGAAAAGCGATTTTTTAGGCTCGATTTTGAATTTTGAGCAGCTCGAAGAGCTCAGGCGCAAGCGTCAGGAATTAGTCAACGAGCGCGACGACCTTATCGAAGAACGCGACTCGATGACGGGTTAATCTAAGAAAGAGAGGGTAAACGGTATGGACGATTTTGAAAATGAATTGGCACTTTTTATGCTCGATGAACTGGAAAAAGAACTGGATAATGTATTCGATAATTTTGATAAATCTCTGGAATTGACATCTGAGATTGCAAAAATTTCCGGGAAAATCACCGAATTAGAGAATGAATTTCTGGGTCCGCTTATAAACGCTGACGAAATTGCGCGACTTAAGAGGAAAAAGCAGCAGCTTACCAATGAGCTCAACAGCTTAGGGTAATTTGAAAAGCCGCAATTCGGGCAAAAACTGCCAAGAAAGTGAGGGTAAAGGTATGGGCTATATATTTGATTCTATTGTTGACGGGTTGTTTGAGGGCGTTGCGTTGGGAAACGAAATGTACGTTTTGAAATCGCAAATAGATGAAATCGACGAAGAAATCAGCAGTTTAAGAGGTGAATTTATGGGCTCGATTGTAAACCGCGCCCAACTTGAACGGCTTAGGAAAAAGCGCATGGAGTTGTCAGACAAGCTTGCCAAATTAAAAATCACCGGGCAGTCGGACAGCTATTGATAACCGCGATATTCCGCAAGTTGCCAAAAGCCTGCTTTTTCGGCGGGCTTTTTTTCCGTGAATAAATTATTCAAAAGGAGTTTTTATAAATGGCTGTTTTTAACTGCAAAAGCTGCGGCGGAGATCTTGAGATCCAAGAGGGTACAACTGTTGTTACCTGCGAATACTGCGGGCGGCAGCAGACTGTTCCGAGCGCAGACAACGAGAAGAAAGTAAACCTCTTCAACCGCGCAAACCGCCTCAGAAGCCGCTGCGAATTCGACAAGGCGGCAGGCGTTTACGAGAGTATCGTCGCGGAATTCCCGTCCGAATCCGAGGCGTATTGGGGACTTTGCCTGTGCAAATTCGGTATTGAATACGTCGACGACCCCGCAACGTCCGCCAAAATCCCGACCTGCCACAGAACGTCCTTTGAAAGCATTTTCGACGACTCAAACTTTGACCTCGCCTGCGAAAACGCCGACGCTCTGGCAGTGAACGTTTATCGGGACGAGGCAAAGGAAATTGACCGACTGCAAAAGGAAATTCTCGCAATAGCGAAAAACGAGCAGCCGTTCGACGTCTTTATCTGCTACAAGGAAAGCGACGAACTGGGCGGGCGCACCGTAGACAGCGAACTGGCGCACGACATCTATGACGTTTTGACGGAAAACGGCTACAAAGTCTTCTACTCGCGGATTACGCTGAAAGCAAAGCTCGGTCAGGACTACGAGCCGTACATATTCAGCGCGCTGAATTCCGCTAAAGTAATGCTCGCTGTCGGCACGAAGTTTGAATATTTCAACGCCGTGTGGGTCAAAAACGAGTGGTCGCGCTTTCTCGATTTAATGCGGAAAGACCCGACAAAAAAACTTATCCCCTGCTACCGCGACATTGACGCATACGACCTGCCGAAAGAGTTCGGCAACCTGCAGGGACAGGACCTCAGCAGTCCGCGCGCGTTTCAGGATTTGATGACAAACATCGGGCGAATTATCCCGAAACAGCAGAAAACCGCCGCTTCGGGGGTTTCGGACCCTGCGCTTGAAAATATTCTTAAACGCGCCTACATCAGCCTTGAGGACGGCGACTGGGACACCGCAAACAAGATGTGCGAGAAAATCCTCGACTCCGACGCCGAAAACGCGCAGGCGTATTTGGTAAAATTGTGCATTGACTACAAGCTCCGCAAGCCGTCGGATCTCGGCGGGCTGAAAGTTCCCATCGACGGAAATAACAATAATTACCAAAAGGTTCTTCGGTTCGGCGACAAGGCTCTGACCGAGGAAATTGAGGGCTATAGGCGGCAAATTATTGAAAAAACGCAGATTGCCGTGCTTGTCGAGAAATTCGAGCGCGGGGGCGATTTACTTAATTACATCGACTTGGTAAAGGAAATAGCGAAATACTCGGAATTCAAAAGCGCGAACGAGCTGTTTGAAAAGTGTCGGGAAAAGGTTTACGAACTCGCTGAGAAGGAATTAGACGCGCAGAACTACGCTCTCGCGGTGCAGGGTTTCAAGGTGATTCCGGGCTACAAGGACGCGGACAATTCGGCTGACAAAATCAAAGAGAGAATCATCTTAAAGTCGCTCAAAGAGGAGTTTGAACAAGGCGGAAATATCAGCCACTACCGTGATCTCCTAGAAGATTTCGAGAAGTATTCGGGATTTAAGGACGCAGACGAGTGGGCTGAAAAATGCCGCGAGATAATCTACGACAAGGCAAAACACGCGTATGACGCGAAAAACTTTGACCAAGCAAAGCAAGGTTTCAAGGCAATTCCGGGCTATAAGGACGTTGACGAGTTTGCAAAAGAATTAGGAATAGTCTATGATACCGCAGACGAAGATAAATATATAATTCGTCGTGACACCAGCACATCAAACGATGTCAGCCAAGAACCCGCAGCAGAAAAGTCCGATGTCTCGGCGGAAAATTCAAATCAAAACGCTGCAATTGACATTTTAACACAAGGCGTTTCAGCGCAAAGCGAAAACGAACGCATAGAGAGGGTAAAGAAAAGCAAAATTCTAGCTGTTATGTTGTCGCTGGCAGCGGTGGCGGTCGTGATTGTCGGCATTATTGTCACCGTGAACGTTCATCGTAAAAATGTGGCGAATGATGCCATTGTAGCAAGTGAACTAAGGGAAATAGCCGAAAAAAACATTGGTGAAATAGTTGAAATATTCAATACGCCTATTAACGAACTCAAAAACTGGGACAGTATAACCGTTACAGAAGAGTTGTGGAACGGGTATGAAATGAGTTACCTCGCTTCCAACGGAAAAGAATACAACATAACAGCTGAAGTTTGGGGTAGCGATTATGACAGACCACCAAGTCAATTGGAAGTACCTATTGGAATGCTTCTTCACGACAAATCAAAGTACTCTTATAATGAACTTGTAAAGATTTTTGGAGATAGTGTTAATTACGGTGTAACAATTAACGGCGTTATAGTTCGCTTTAATAACTATGATGAAGACCAAACATACTGTGAATTGAGAAATTATTAAGCCAACAAAACCATGATTTAAGGAGGTAAATATGGCAAAATTTGTAATTGAATGCCCCAAATGCGGAAGTTACGCCGAGGGGAAAACGGGCTTTTTCGCGCGAAAGAAAATCGACTGCAGCTGCGGCTACACAATCGACGTCCGCACCGACAAAATCACCACGCGCGTTTGTCCGCATTGCGGAAACACCGTCCTCTACGACCAGACCAAGGGCGAGGACGCAAAATGCCCCGTCTGTCACGAGAACATCGTAACCGGGGAGAGCATGAGCGCGCTTGCACAGTTCACCTGCCCGTCCTGCTCGTGTCAGCTTTTCGCGGACAAAAACGCCGAGGAATACACCTGCCCGCTTTGCGATACGGTAATCGACGTTCAAAAGCAGATTGCCGCGAACAAATCGAAAAGCGGCGGTATGCCGAGCGTTATCGAGTGCAAGATGGACAACACCGTGTTCGTGAAACGTCACCCCATCGACAATTTCGTCACGGGCTCTAAACTTATCGTCCACGAAAGCCAAGAGGCGGTTTTCTTTAAGGACGGAATGGCGCTTGATTCGTTCGGTTCGGGCGGGCATATCCTGACAACGGACAGACTGCCGCTTATGAACGAGGCTGCGCCCCTGCCGTTTTCCAACGGCGACCCGTTCCGCGCGGAGGTCTATTTTGTAAACAAGACCGAGCAGAAAGAGATTAAATGGGGTACGCCCGAAAAAATCGGAATTCGCGAGTCCAAGTACAAAATGTACATAAATATCGGAGCGTTCGGCACGTTCAATATGGTAGTTAAGGACGCGAGAAGATTTCTTATCAAAAATATCGGCGCGGCGTCCGATTTCAAGCAAAGCGATATTGTCGGGGACAGCGAACTTTCCACAAGCACGGCGTCGGGGCAGTTTAAGGACCTGATTTTAAACAAAATTGTCGATGTGCTTGGGAATACGATCGAAGAACAGCAGCTTGACATTTTCCTGCTCGATTTGCAGAAAGAAAAGCTTGCGGCGGCAATCCGCGATGTTATCAATGAACAGCTTGAAGATTACGGCTTGTATATGCCGCAGTTCTACATCAGAAAAATAGCTCTCCCCGAAGACGACCCGAATTTCAAGCGTATGCGCGAAAAGCTGGCGGCGCAGTCGCTGAATGTCCTCGAGGCGGAAACTGCCGAAACCGAACGCGCACAGCAGATAACCCGCGCGACAACGGCGGCGGACGTCGACTTTATCAAGGCTCAGAACGAGGCGCGCAAAAAGCTGCTTTTGGAGCAGACGCTCGCGGCAGGAGAACAGGCTCACGGCGAGGCGGAGGCTAACGTTATGAAAGCTAAAGGCTACACTTATCAGCAGGAAACCGCCCGCAAAGTCGGTCTGGAGGCTATGCAGCACGGAATTACGGGCGGCGCAGGAGGCTCCGGAGGCGCGGGCGGCGGCATTGCAAGCGATGTTATGGGACTCGGAATAACGCTTGGGGCAATGGGCGGCGTGATGAATATGGCGCGCGACGCTCTCGACCCCGTTATGACCTCCGCGAGCGAGATCGGCAGCGGCGTTGCAGGAAATATTCGGCAAACTGTCGCGGATACTTGGAATTGCTCGTGCGGAGCGGCAAATATTACCTCAAAATGCTGTCCCGAATGCGGAGCAAAACGTCCCGAAACCGTTTTGGGGTGGGAATGTCCCGAATGCGGCTGTAAAAATATTACCTCGAAATTCTGCCCCGACTGCGGTGCGAAAAAGCCGCAGCCTCCCGCAGCGTGGGATTGCCCGAAATGCGGCTGTAAGGGGATATTAAGCAAATTCTGTCCCGACTGCGGCGAGAAAAAAACCGAAGAGCCCGAAATGTGGGATTGCCCCGAGTGCGGCTGCAAAAATATCACCTCGAAATTTTGCCCCGACTGCGGAGCGAAAAAACCCGAAACCGTAAAAACCTGATGTAAAGGAGTAATTATGAGCAAGAAAAGTAAATCAATCCTTGCAATTTACGCGATAATTTTCGCAGCGTATTGCGTGCTGTTTTTCGCTGTGCCTTTCCCGAAAATCGGAGCATGTTGGGCGGAATTTGCGTTTTCCGTGGTCGCGATAATCGCGGGTTGCGGGATAAGCCTATACGCGTTTAAAAACGAGGGCTTGAAAAGCAAAATCTACGGATTCCCGATGTTCAGAATTGGGTTTATTTATATGATTTTACAGCTTGTTGCCGCAGTTGTAATAACAGCCTTATCGTTTTTTACAGCCGTACCCATGTGGATAGCCGTCGTTATTTCGGTGTTGATTATGGCGTTTGCGGGAATCGGAGTTATCGGCTCGGACAACGCCCGCGATATAATTACCGAACAGCAGCAAAAAACCGAGCAAGCGGTAAGTCAGATGAAAACTTTCCGCTTGGATATGGGGAATATCGTCGAAATTTGCAGCTTTCCCGAACTTAAAAAGCCGCTGCAAAAGCTTGCTGACGATTTCCGATACGCCGACCCCGTGACCAGCGAGGAACTGTCGGGCGTGGAGGAAAATCTCAAAGCGCAGGTGAAGGCGTTGTCGGCGTTGGTGAATACCGACAAGGAACTTGCACAAAAGAAAATCGGCGAGGTGTCGGCGCTGCTTGCCGACCGAAACCGCAGGTGCAGAGAACTGAAAAAATAAACATAACCCCGCGAACTTAAAGTCCGCGGGGGATTTTTATGTTACTTCGACCGTAAACGTCAGCGTGTCGGAATAATTCCCGGTGTAACCCGTGCGCTCACCCGAAAATTCCGTGCTGAACGCGAGAATTGCCCAACCCGACTTTTCGCCCGCCTCCACCGTAAGCAGCGGAACGCCGCCCGACGCGGGATAATCGTGCCCGTTTACCGACATTTTGTAATCTATGTACCCATCTTTGTTCACCATTTTAAAGCCGTTTGCGCTTTCGACCATCACATGCAGCTCCGTTCCCTCGTCAAGCACCACGTCCGACGCGGAAAGCGAACGCTCTATGTTGGTCTCGTCATTGGTAAAAGTTACGCTTGCGGGAATAGTTACCGTATATGAAAAGCTCCCATTGTAGTTGACGCTGACAGAGCCGCCGTCTGCAGGCGATTCTAAGACTTCCGCGCTTGCAAAACTCCCCGCAAGCGCAAACGTAAGAGCGGCTGTAATATATTTCAGAAAAAGTTTCGGCATATTCTAAACCTCCCCTCTTTCGGAGTTATTTTGCCGTAATTTTCAGCACAATATCGGCGTTGTTTGTAGCTGACAGCTTTTTGTCGGCGCGATACGGCTGAATATGCACAACAGCGTTGTATTCGCCGCTGTCCAGCGGACGGGAAAGCGTTATTTTGCCAAGAGATTTCCCCGCCTCAACAAGACCCGAAGTATACAACGTTTCATAATTGCCGTTTATATTAACTTTAAGTTCAAAAGTAAGATAATATGCGCCGCTGTTTTCGGTAGGATTGCAAAGCCCGATCTGAACCTCGGTTTCGTTTGCGGGAATTGTCACCGCGGTTATCCCCGGTATAACTACTCCCCGCTCGGAAGATTCTTTGTTCAAATCAGCGGAGCTTTCGGCGTCTGCGGAGAATTCCACACCGCCCGAAAAGCTCTTGTTTTTCGGCGCAAAATAAAGCCCCGCGCAAAGTCCCAGTAAAAACACCAAAACTATAAGCAAAACCGCGAAAATTATCCTGCCGCTGCTTTTTGATGTGTGTGTTTCACCCGACTTGTTCATATTATCTCAGCCTTTCACGAGTATATTTTGGGAATTCTAACTTCCCGAAACATAATATGAAACAACCCGAAATTTGTGAAAAACAGACAAAAGAAAATGCCCGTCTTTCGGACGGGCAAGTTCAGTCAGTTAAAATAACTGTTCAGCAGATTTTCAAGGGAGTCTGCCGTCTCCGCGTCTTTTACAACTTCCAGACAATAAGCGATAGATAAAAGCATATATTTCCCACCTTTCTCTCTATGTTCTACACATTTGCAAGGACCGAGCCCGTATATCGGACTTCTTTTTTCCCTTGCAACTACATTCTATCACACTTTGACGTATATGTCAATAGCGCGGAGAAAATTTTGTGAGATATGCACAAAAATGTTATACATTGGCAGAAAAATAGGGTTATATTTTCAATTTAATAGACAGGTTTTGCACATCTGAGAAAGGATTTTGGCGATTTATAGTGTATAGTGAATAGCGAACAGCAGAAAGTGTTCACGGGTTTTGATTGTTTGTATGGATAGGAGGTCAGGGCGCAAATATATTGACTTTTGGACTATGCTGTGTTATAATATAAACTGTATTAGCGGGTATTTAGACGCATATATTCTTGATGATGTTGTAGAGGGTAAACATGATTAAGTCGAAAAAAAGTGTTTGGAACAGCAGCGTTCCTGTTGAAAAAAGTCCTTATTTACACCAAGGTGCTGTTAAATATATAAATATCGACAACTTTTCTTTCGACCCCGCAAAACTGACAATGCTTGATCTGTTTTGCGGCGCCGGCGGGTTTGCAGTCGGTTCTTCGTGGGCAGGTTTTCAGTCTGTTCTCGGAATTGATTTTCTTAAGCCTGCAATGGAAACTTGGACTTATAACCACCCGAATTCCATAGGATGTCTTGGAGATATAAAGAAAATAGACCCCGAATATATAAAAAAACTGCTTGAAAGCAAAGGAGTTCGGACAATTAACCTTATTACGGGAGGCGTTCCCTGTCAAGGTTTTTCACGAGCTAACCGCAAACACAACGACAACGACGAGCGAAACTATTTGTTCCTTGAATACATGCGTTTTGTCAAAGCGTTTATGCCCGAATACATTATTTTAGAAAACGTCTCCGGAATGAGAAATACAGCAGGCGGTCATTTTGAAACGCAAATCAAAAGCGCTATGGAAGAATTGGATTATACCGTGACCGTGAAGTTGGTGAATGCCGCCGACTACGGCGTGCCGCAAATCAGGCAGCGGCTGTTATTTGTCGGCGTAAAAAACAATTCGGGTTTAACCGTTCCGTTTACATTCCCCGAAGGTGAATTTGTCGGACGTTATAGGACGGTTTCAGACGCTATTTCGGATCTGCCGGCTCTTGAGAATAACCAATCAAAAAACGAATATGAATTGCCGCCGAAAACCGAATATCAACAGCTGATGCGAGGACGCGGAACACTCGATATTACCCCCGCAAAAGGTCTGTTTAATCATTCAGCTCCAAATCATTTACCCGATGTGTTAAAAAATATAGCGCGGACAAAACCGGGAAAACCTATGTATTCAAAATTTAAACAACGTATTCGTTTAAGAAACGATACTCCCAGCCCAACGCAATTAGCGGGCGGTATACGCCCTCAGTTTCAGTTCGGACACCCGTCGCAGATTCGCGGATTGTCTATAAGAGAACGCGCACGAATACAGAGTTTTCCCGACAGCTATATTTTCTGCGGCGGAATGGTTCAAGAAAGAGTTCAAACCGGAAACGCAGTTCCGCCGCTGCTGGTATATAATATCACTAAACCGATCGCCAATGATATTATTAAAAAAAGGAGCAAAAAAATGTATAGGGTTTGGTACAGCACCGAGAGTTTTGCCGACTATATCATTGACCATACCGATCTGTCTGCAGAAAAACCTATTAAAAGTTATATGTATGAGAGCGACGCGTCAAAGCCGCGGCACTTTCATTCTATGCCCGATCATATTCGTCGAATTTTGTACTTAGACGCCCCCGACTTAATCGTTGAACGCAACAACGAGCCGATTTTCTCTATCGAATAACTACCGAGGCGGGTACGGGGCATAATGCTTTTCAACGCTTTTCTCGAATTGCGGCAGCAGTTGAAAACGGCGTTCCCGCATTCTATATTTATCCGGAAGGCGTTATTATATCAAGGAAGGGCGCTGCCACAAAATGGGACGCAATAAATCCGTTGATATTTAAGGCTTTAGAACAAATTATGGATATTTACGGTATCCCGGCGCTGTTGTACTATTACCCCTCCGATATGGCAAATTACTGTAACAATCCTACAGAATGTCCGAATTACAACACAAAAGGTTTGAAAAATGACCCTGACATTGCAAAATACAGCGGCTGCCCGACTTCAGATGACGCGCATATGCAACATATGTTTACGGCTATCAACGAAATATTAAACGCCGTTGAAACCGCAGGCGTCTATGACGGGCGGCAAAGCCTTTTGCGAAAAATGACTTTCCGTGAGCAACGTAACTTTATGCAGGAACAATATGTAACTAAGGCAAACGGGAAAGCTGAATTTGAAATGTCCCCTTTAAGCGCGGTTACCGTATTGTCAACCGAATATTTGATGAACTACCTGTCACAATACGAAGATAGAAATTATCAGATCGGCGAACTGTTGCGGCAGAGAGATGAAACCGTTTTCTATCAAGTGAACGCTAAATTCAGGGGCGACCCATATCCGGGAGCATTGGCGGCAATCGACTACTTAACTTGCCGCGACGGCAAAACATACGAGGATCGGCAGAAAAATCTTGTCCTTGTATTTGGAAAAATCGTAGTTGACAACGAACAGCGCACCATCAAAATCGTCGACGAAAAAGGTTCTACTATAGATGACTTTTTCAAAACTGTAATAGATTCGGAAAATCACAATTTGTTGACAAAGCGTTATAAAGATTTGCGAAATTTTGAGATACCGCGATATTTTATGCAGGCTAGGTATGGCTCGACATATTCAAAGGCTAAGCACATCCGCGTCTTTTCGTACTTTGCAGACGGCGTTCTGTTTCCTGACGGGGCGTTATGGAGAGATGGCTGATGAAAGAAGAGCAAGTTACGAAAGCAATTTTGGAATGGTTGATTTCGCACAAGTGGAAAATCGTATGTTTTGACTTCCCGCAAAGCGGAACAGGCAGAATATTGCACCCTAACAACGGCAATTATGATAAAAACAAGGACGCAATAATTCCCGACATAGTAGCTTTGAAAAATAGAGTATGCGTTTTCTTTGAAAACAAAAACCGCTTTTATCGTCCGGATTTTGAAAAACAAAACGCCATAAAAAACGGGAATGAATACGACGAGGCTATTATGAACTTGCTTAAAGGATACTCCGTCGACAGTATTTTTTGGGGGATCGGTTTGCCGAGCGCAAATCACAAGCAAGGTTCAAAAAATGCAGCACACCTTGTTGATTTTATTATTTGTGTAGATGAAGATAAAACAATTCACGCAGCCTATAATCCGTTGGGAATCTCATTTGAATAGCTGCCGCCTTTCTCCGACCGCGCCTGATACTTCCCCCGTTTTACGCATAAAATTCTCCGTTTTTGTATGTGACTGTTCCGATCATTGATTTGAACCACTCGTAACGCCCCGCCTCGACTGCCGAAATAGCCGCGTCAAAAGCGTGTCCGACCCGCATTGCCTGCACACGCGCCTTATCATCGCCGTGATAGCGCTTGTTTTCCCGAAGAAATTTATCGAGTTCCTCGGGAATGCCGTGATAATCTCCGTTCTCGTCTTTTGAGAGTTCGAGCAGAGAGCCGCCGCCTGCAAGGTCTAAATAATGCTGCGCTTCTTTAAACCGGTCGAATTGAAATCTCGTTTCCCGGGACAATTTTTCACGATTGTACTTGTTGTCATAAATGCAGTCTAAAGAATAAGCAACATTTTTCATTGCTTCTTTGATTGCATTTAACTTGTCATCGTCAACAGTTCCTTTTACATCAATCAGATCATATCCCCATACGGTAAAAGTAATTTCATCATCGGGTGAAAGCTCCACGCCCGAACTTGCCAACCGATCCTGCAATTTCTGCTTGAACGATATAATGCCGAGTTCCTTTCTGACCTCGTTTACGCGCTTTTGCCCTTCAGTAAAATCGGGAAAAGTTGAAAGCAGATCTTCTTCGAGTCGGGTGAGTTCCCCGCCGTTTTTAAATTTCTCAAAAGCTGCTTCTCTGTCCTCGGTAAGCTCAGGAGAACCGAACATCTGAGGGGTCATTATAAAATCGGGATTAGTCCGCCATTCGCGTTCCGCTAAGGACGCTTTCCAGCCCTTTTGCGCTTGAATATAAAGCCTGTGCATATAGTCGTCGCCCGAACGAAAGCCTTGTTTGTCGACAAAATACCTAACAAAGTCGTCATAGCTTATGCCCGTCATGGGCTCGCCGCTTTCAACGACCTCGTCAATATACTTGTTCCGCAGCATATCTTCAGCCTCCTGTGACAATTCAATCCTAACGCCGCTTTTGCTTACGGTACGGCGGTATTCTGTCTTTTCGGCCTTGGCGGTATTGGCGATTTCTTTGAAATATTTGTTCAACACACCGCTTTGTAAAAGATTTTGTGCTTTACGTAATGCAAGTCTTTCCTGAATACTTCTGTTTGTACTTATGTGCATAATATTACCCCGCTTAATACTAAAAATTTTTACCCATCTATATATCCGTTCTGGAGAGCTGTTAGTTTACTGTAAATTGCTGTTTTTCTCAAATTTTGGCAGTTTTAGCCAAGTTTATCGATTGAGTTTTTGGCAGTTTAACAGTTTAGAGCGAATAGCAGGGGTATCCTCCGCGGATAATTTAGATTGTCATCAATCGGAGAAGTTGCCGATAAACTCCAATACAATCAAAAAAACGTTCACCTGGGCGGCAGCTCCGCTTGCTATTCACTATACACTATGCCCTGTAAACTGCTACATACCCGACGTACAGAAAAGGGCAGCTAAAATTTTAGCCGCCCTTACTGGGAAAAGGTGCACGCATTATCCACTACGAGGATAACGCTGCATTGTTCTGCTGGTGGAGATAAGGGGATTCGAAAATCCACCTTTGCTTTTTCTAACTTTTGGCAAACTGCAACAAACCGCATAACAATGCGCTTTTCGACAAATTCTGTTTCGGCTGTTTTTAGTAACTTTTAGCGGTTTTTTGCACAAATAAAGAACAAATAAAGAACAAATTTTTAAGGCGCGGCGTGTTTCTGCATATCTTTACGTGAGTAAAAAAGTTGATACATATATCAATTCAAACAACAAAAAGCGGAGGACAATCTCCGCTTTTTTCTTGTGTTGACATTTCGCCCAAAATCTGTTATAATGTACTTAAAAGACTTCGGGGAAGGTTATTTGCTGGCAAAATGAATGTAAGGACAAGCTCCCACAGGTCAGAGAAAAAAGGCAATTCGGAATTTATCGAGCTAATTTTATTGTTTGAGGTGAAAATTATGAGACGAAATTGTCCTGTATGGATCGAAGCGTATCAGGCGTACTTGGAAAGAAATTGCACAAAAGAGGAAAAAGAGAAATTGGGGACGATGTATTTTAACCAGATGTCTGATGAAGAAATAAGCAAGTTATTTCATAAATATGTAGAAGAAAAGGATATTGAAAAAGAAGCCTTTATATGGGTAAGTGAATACTGTGACCAATGGATGTAAAATTCCTGTTTATCGGGCAGTTAAAATACCGCGCGCCCTGACAGCTGTAGGCGCGGGGTAAATTGAAGATTAAGGAGATAATTATGGCATTTAAACTGAACAGTGTCGTGCCTTGGGGCAGAAATATGGAAGAGTATAAACTGATGTTTCGGTTGAACGAAAGTGACCTGTCAGGAAAAATTGCGGGTTTTGGCGACGGTCCTGCGTGTTTTAACTGCGAGATGACAGAGAAAGGTGGCAGTGTAACTTCATTTGACCCTATCTATCAGTTTTCCAAAGCAGATATAGAAAAACGAATTGAAGAAGTCAGAGTTATCGTTATGCAGCAAATGAGCGAGAATATGGATAACTATGTGTGGAAAAACATCAAGAATTTAGATGAGCTTGAATTTACCCGTATGTCAGCTATGAGAAAATTTTTGTCTGACTACGAAAAAGGAAAGGCGGAAGGACGTTATATATTTCACAAACTGCCGAACAGGTTAGTTTATGAGGATAATTATTTTGACATAGGACTAAGCTCTCACTTCCTGCTGATGTACACGTCTTTAGGATACGATTTTCATATTGCCTCAATGACCGAAATGCTCCGTGTATGCAAAGAAATCAGGATTTTCCCGATTGTAGACTTAGACGCTAATAAAACGGATTTGACTCAAAAGGTCATAGACTATTTCAAAAAAGACTTCAAAGTCGAAATCGTGAAAACGGAATATGAGTTTCAAAAGGGAGAGAATAAACTTCTGATTATCAGAAAATAATTCCAAAATTCCCTTTTGCAGTCAGCTAATATGCCGCGCGCCTTGACAGCTTTCGGCGCGGGGTAAATCGTTTGTATTTTCAAAAAAGTTGATACATATATCAACTCAAACGAGGGAAGGCGGAGGGCAACCCCCGCTTTTTTCTTTGCGTGTTGATTTTCACTGATTTATATGGTACAATGATTGTAAGCGGAGATTATTATTCATATATCTTGCTCTTTTTTTGTAAGATTTCGGGATTTACTGCGCATAGATATATAGATCAAGCTTGATAACAAAAGCGGGGGTGATAGGGTGACAGACGGAGAACTGCTTGAATTGTTGCAAACAAAGCCCGATAAGGGCATAAATGTGCTTTTAAAGCAATACGGCGGGCTTGTGTATGCGGTAGTCAGGCGAAAACTTTCGGGGCTGAATATTGCCGAAGCGGATATTGAAGCCTGCGCCGCCGACACCTTCAGCGAGTTTTATACCGACCTTTGTAAATTCGACCCCGCAAAAGGCAGTATAAGATCATGGCTTTGCGTTATTGCGCGGCATAATGCTGCAGACCTTATAAGACGCAACGCGCCCTTGCCTTTGGACGACGAACTGCACGCCGCCGACTGCTCGCTTGAAAGCGACCTCGAAGAACAGGAAATGCGTCGGGCAGTTTTAGAGGCGGTAAAGGCATTAGCCGAACCCGACCGCGAAATACTTATGCGAAAGTTCTACCTCGGCGAAAGCTCAAAGGACATAGCAAAAAGGCTTAAAATGACGGTTTCAAATGTCGACACAAGAACGAGCCGCGCCGTTGAAAAGCTTCGCCGAAGCCTTGAAGATTGGAGGAAATAAATATGAAATATTCTTTGGACAATTTTTATGATGAATTAACGCCCAACGAGCTTGATGAAATAATGCCCGGTAATATTGACGTCAATTTGTCGGGAAAGGCGCTTCGCGGCATCAGAAAAAGCGTTCTAAAAAATGCAAAGATAAGACCTCGGCATTTGAGCGTAAGGATAGCCGTACCCGCCGTCTGCGTTGCGATTACTGCGGGAGCAGGTGGCTTTGCGATTGCAGAGGAGGCGAGGGAGTATAACTCCGCCGTCGAGTTTTTCGAGGAGAACGGCTTGTCGTCCGAGGGGCTTAGCCGTGCGGATTTGAAGGCAGTATACCGCGACATAACCACAAACAGCTTTACAAACGGAAAGACTGTCGAGGTGTTCAGAAACTCGGTCGCAGGCACGGAGATACTTCAAAGCGAACCCTCGCCCGACGAGCTTGAATTTTTCTGGAATACTAACGTAAATGCAAGCGCATACGCATACACCAAAGAAACGCCTGTTAAATATTTCATTGATTTTGTAGACAGCGAAACAGGCAATGACTATGAAAAAATTACGGTAAAATGCGAAAAGGACGGCGTTGTTTTATGGACGGTTGATTTTCCGAATTTCGGGACAAGGTGGGAGGACGACGACCTTTATGTTGAACGGGCGCAGTTTATTTCAGGCAAGACCGCTGTTATCGGTTCAACTTGTCACTACAGAGAAGTTACCGCAGGCAGTAAGTCGGGCGGCGTTACACACGGCTTTTTGACTTTGATTGACAACAGCGGAAACAAGCTCTGGACATATAATTTTGACCACGGTTTTGATTGGGTGTATGGGTTCAGAATTGTTGAAAACGGGGATAATCTGATTTGTTTTGGCACAGGCGACGATTATTTCTTTGTCATCGAACTTGACGAAAACGGAAACGAAATAAATTTCAACAAGACGAAAATTGACGGCATTATTAACGTAAGAAACGCCGTAAAGCTCGGCAACGGGTATCTTGCGCAGATTTGGACTGATGACGGCGAAAGGCTCATAAAAATTGACGAAAACGGAAATGTGACCGAAAATTATTTCTACGAAAGCGATGACTGCGATTACAGCATAGTTGATATGGCGGAATTTGAGGGTAAAATTTACCTGTCGGCTCGTTCATTCCCGAAAGGTGAAGGCGGCGCATACAGCGAACACGATTCGCTCTGGGAGGCTATTGCAAGCAGAAACTCAGATGAACCGTTTGATATAACAGAGCCTGTCCGCGAATATTACACGGCTGTCCTGCTTATATGCGACCCGAACGGCGGTAAGCCCGAAACATTTTGGGCTGCAAAGAACGCGCTCGGAGGCGATCTTGACGTTTCGGACGGAGAGCTTATCTGGGACGTCAAAAGCATAGTAAATGCGGGATTTATGCCGTATGTAAGCAGCTGTCCCTTCACAGGCAACTGCAAGGTTTACCGTTATACGTTCGATACTTCGGGGAAACTGACGGAGTGCGAGGACACGGGGAAATATCTGGCGATCATTTATTAGCGGAGTCATATATCAACTTTTACTCCCTCCTCGCCCTCTCGCTGTCCGCCTGAGCAAGATACCGCTCAATCTCGCTCTCAAGCCTCTTGTCGCCGCTCTTCTCAAACTTTCGGAGCAGCTCCGCGGACGTGCGGATAAACTCGCCGCGGAGGGCTTTGTAGTCGGCTTTTTCGCTGTCGGACAACAACTCCCACCGCCGATTTTTGTGGATAAAATTCTCAAATCGGAACTTGACAATCTGCCGCTCTTTGAACACGCCCGACTTGCATTTCTCGCGGTAAATGTCCTTGCTGTTTTGTTTTCTCAACGCCTTGCAATCCGCACAGTAAAGCGAATTTTGAGCCTTTGCAAGATAGTAATTCCCGCACAATTTGCACTTCAGACAGAAAATTTTTCGGCTCGCCAGAAACCGCGAATATTCTCCGAAAAATTCCGAAATCCCCGCGCAATTGAATTGAATACAGTCGCCGACTTCCGAGTTTCTCGGAGGTTTTTTCTTTTTCAGCGCGGTCAAAACCTCGGAAATCAGCGCATACATTTCCGCGCGGAATTGCTCGCCCAAAACCGCGCGGTCGGCGTGGTTAAGCCCCAAACCGAGCCTCGCGTTCATATACAAATCGGTCGCCGCGGCGTATTTTTTCACGATAATTTGCGCTAAAAATCTCGCCGCGGTGTTCTTGTCAGTCTTGAAAATTCTGTCCAACTCGTTCAGCGTTTCGGCAACTCTCTGCCCCTTAGTGTGCTTGTTGCAGAGGTTCGCGTAAAGCGCGTCAACCCGCTCCGTAAGCCGTTCCGCGTCGATTGAACACGCGTCCAGAGCGAACGTTCCGAGCGATTGATTACGAAAAAACACGTCAATTTTTTTATTCGCAAAATTCCGATTTTTTACCGCATTTTTCAAGGCTCTGCGACTTCCACCGACTAGAGTTTCGCCGTCCTCCGAAAGCAGCATCGCAAATTCATAATCGCAGTTCAGTTCGAATTTCTTCTCGTAAGTCATAATTTTTTCTCCTTTTTTAGAGTTTCAACAAGGATTAAGTATCGGAAAACAGCCGTTTTCAAGATGTATTGTGTACAATTCTGCTAACAGCTTTATGATAACAAAGCCGTTTGTAAAGATTGTCGATTTATCTGAATTGTTTACAAGGATAAATTGAAAATATGTAAATAACCGCGCTGTTATGCGGAATAGTTTTCTCAAAGTTGGCTTTTTGCAAATACTCTATCCTTGTTAATTATAGCACAAATTATTGCAAACGTCAAGGGGATATGGTAGAATTAAATCATCGAAAACCTGAGGAGGAGATTTTATGGACAACAAAAAAGAAATTATAGCGGCGGTGAGCGAGCTGCTCGGGCAACTTTTTGAACGCGAGGAAACGGACAAGCAACCGACTTCCGAACCCGTTGAGCTGCTGACAATCAAGGAGTGCGTCGAACAAATTCGCGGATTGAACGAGTACACGGTGCGGCAACTTGTCGCGCGGAACGAAATCCCGTTTATCCGCAGCGGGCGCGGAAAGCGCGGGAAATCCTTATCCCGAAAGCGGCGTTGCTGAAGTATTTTAGCGCGAAATAGTGCAGAAAAATGCAGTTGCTTTCGCGCTAAAATTGAGGTGAAAGGAGTTGTTGAAATGCAAATTACAAACGTACTGAACCCGACTAACACGCTGTCCGTGAACCGCCTGCTTGCCCACAAGCTGGGGCTTAATGCCGCCGTTGTGTATGCCGCGCTGGTCGCAAAACAGGCGTACTACGAGGCGCGGGAGATGCTCGACAAGGACGGCTATTTTTACTCAACCGAGGACGATTTGAAGGAAAGCACCTCGCTGTCAAAACGGCAACAGGCGCGCGCTGTGAAGGCTTTGGAGTGCGTGGGGCTGATTGAGAAGGATACGCGCGGAATGCCTGCTAAGAGGTCTTTTCGTGTGAAAGATGATGTTGAACTTTTGCAAAAAATTCTCGGGCAGAAGTGCGAAAATGCTCCGACAAGTTGTCCCGAAAACGCACAACAAGCAGGCGCATTTTGTGCCGACAAGTTGGCGCAAAACGAGCCGCACACTTATAAAACTAAAGAAAATAAATCTAAAGATAATCCTATCAATCAATCCGCGGACGGGATTGATGGGATTGATAACAAGCGCGAAAATTATTTGGAGATTATCCGCGAGAACATTGACTACGACTGCTTTGCTGAAAAAGAAAAAGTTGATGAACTCGTGAAAATTATGGTTGATGTGGTTTGCTCTATGCGGGAAACTGTGCGGGTTAATGGCGAGGATTTGCCGACGGAAATTGTGAAAAATCGTTTCCTAAAGCTCGACAATTCGCACATAGATTACGTCCTGACTGCACTTCAGAAGAACACAAGCGAGGTACGGAACATTCGCGCGTACCTCGTCACCGCGCTTTACAACGCGCCTGCGACGATTGGGAGTTATTACACGGCGTGGGTTAATCACGATATGTATGGAAGTTCGTAGCGAGCGGAATTTTCTTTTCAGCTTGGCGGGAAATTTTTCGTGGTTGCTGAAAAAATCGTTCGGAAAATTTTTCAAATTTTCGTGAAAGCGGCAAAAATCCGTTTCGGGTTTTGGAGTGAATTTTTCGGTTTCCGAAAAAATCGCGCGAGGGGTTGCAGGGGCGTTCCCTGCCGAAATGCCGTTTTGTAAAGCTACGCTTAACAAAATGGCTATTGAGTATAGCAAAACTGTTTGGAATGCGGGAAATTGAAATCAGGTTTAACGGGGCAAATTTGAACTTTTCAAAAAAATGGTGAGAGGAGATTTTTCAAGATGAGCGAGCAGGCGCGAAAAAGTCTGTCAATTTCGTTTCGGGTTGACAGTGGAGTGATTGAACACAACAACCGAAAAATTGTCGCCAAAAATGTGGACAGGGCGCGGATTTGTGACAACATTATTTATTGTCAACAGGACATCAAGCAGAAATATGCCGAACTTTTCGGGCAGGCACTTTCGGAGTACAACGCGAAGCAAACGCAAAAAAGCCGCCGCATTCCCGACTACTACGAACACGTTTTGAAGTCCACAAAGGGCAAGCCGTTTTACGAGGTGGTCGTGCAGTTTGGTGATGTTGAGAGCTGCGGGTTAGGGTCTGGCAATTGGGAAATTGCGGCGAAAATGCTTGATGAGTATATGCGAAATTTTGAGGAACGCAACCCGAATTTGAAAGTGTTCAACGCCGTACTCCACCTTGATGAAAGCACTCCGCATTTGCACATAGATTTTGTTCCGATTTCGCGAAAATCTGAGCGTGGACTTTCGGTCAAGGTTTCGATGAAAGGCGCACTTCGTGAGCAGGGTTTCACCTCGGCGAACCGATTTCAGAACGAGTGGGCGGCGTGGGCGGAACGAGAGCAGAAGGTTATGACGGAAATTCTCCGTAAGTTTGATTTGAACCGTGACGTGAAAAACGTTCACCGTGAACATCTGTCGGTTGACGAGTACAAAAAGGTTGCGGCGCAGGTTGCCGAGATTAAAAAAGTGAACGCCCACATTAACGAACTGAAAAAGAAATCGCTGACAACGTTGACGGCAGACGATTTTGAACAGCTTAACAATCAGAACGATTTTCTGCGGACAGAAATTCAAAAACGCGAGAAACAAATTTCCGAATTGACGGGCAAGGCGAACGCGAAATTTGTGCCTTTGGAGATTTTTTCAGAGGAAAAATTGCAATTTGTTGCGGCTGAACTCGAAAAGGCAGGCGTGCCGTTCGTCGAGGAAAACAATTCGGTTTACATACCCGACTACGCGCAGAAAACCGCACTTACAATCGCCGATAGTTTCCGACCACCGAAGTCTGACGGCGTGAGGGAGAAAATTCGGCTCGACATTGACAGGCTCGTTTACTCGTCGGCGAATTTTGAAGATTTGCTCCGAAAATTGCAGGGGCGCGGTTACGAGTTAAAGCGCAGGAAGTATCTCACGGTCAAATCTCCAAATGCTGAAAGATTTGTAAGGTTGAAAACGTTGGGTGAGGATTACACCCCGAAAAAACTTGAACAGCGCATAGCCGACCGCGAAAAATTCCCGAACGCCGTTCGCGAGAAACTGAACACGGCAAGCGAAATTGAAAGAAAATTCCACGCTACAATTCTGAATTTGACCGTGGAAATCTCGCATTTCAAGCTGCTACCGAAAAAGGATAACTCGCAGAAAATCTACACTTTCCAGAACGACGCGAACATCAACTATCTCGCCGAGCAACTCCGCACAATTCGTGATTTTAAGCTCTGCTCCAGAGAGCAAATTTACGCAAAAGCTGAGGAGTTGAAAGCCGACAAAACCGCATTATAGCGCGTCAAAACGTTAATCAGAGTGTACGAGGAAATTGTTGACGGGAACTACATAGACAACCTTGTCCGAGCGCAAGTTGAACAGCACCAAAGGCACTCGGCGGCATACAAAATTTAGGCATATTTCCGAATACATCTTGACTTTAAAGCACAGAAGTGGTATAATGAAAGTGCAGAAATATGCCGCGTTGTAAATTAGGAGGGTTTACAATGGCTACAATTCAAAAAAGAGGAAACAGCTACCTTATCAGGGTAAGCTGCGGATATGACGCGCGGGGCAAGCAGGTCATTCAATCGAAAACTTGGACGCCTGACGAGGGATTGACGACCAAACAGGCGAAAAAAGAACTCGAACGGCAGAAAATCCTGTTCGAGGAGGAGTGCCGAAACGGTTTTCAGGCGCGGGCGGTGAAGTTTGAAACTTTCTGTAACGAATGGTTTGACGAGTACGCAAAGCCTAATCTTCGCAGCACTACATACGAGCGTTTGCGCGGTATCGGCAAGCGCATCTGCAAGGCTTTAGGGCATCTTAGAATGGACAGAATAACTGCCCGTGACATTCAGCTTTTCGTGAACACGCTTTCCAAAAACGGCGCAAACGAGCATACGGGCGGCGTGCTTTCCTCAAAGACTATCCGTCATTATCTCAACTTTATTTCGGACGTGTTTGGTTACGCCGTGAAAATGGGCGTGGTTTCGGAAAATCCGTGTTCGAGGGTGACTGTTCCCAAAACGGTTCAAAGGGAAAAGAAAATCTACCGTCCGCAGGACATTGAGCGTTTGCTTGCGCTGTTAAAGGACGAGCCGATGAAATATCGCGTTTACTTCAACATTCTTGTTTTCAGCGGGTTTCGGCGCGGGGAGATGATGGGTTTGGAATGGAAAGATGTGGATTTTGAAAACCGACTGATTTCCGTTCGGAGGACTTCCAACTACACGGTAGAGCGCGGTGTTTACACGGACACAACTAAAACTAAGCAATCGCAGAGAACGCTGAAATTCCCGAATGCTGTGTTTGCCTTGCTTAAAGAGTTCAAACTTGAGCAGGAGGAGGAACAAAAGCGGCTTGGGAACAAATGGCACGACCACGACCGCCTTTTCGTCAACGACTTCGGAGAGCCTTTACACCCGAATATGCCTTATTATCATCTGAAACGCTTTTGCGACAAGAACAGCCTGCCTTTCTACGGTCTGCACAGCTTTCGTCATTCTTTTGCGTCCGTGCTTGTGAACGAGGGCGTGGACATTGTTTCGGTGTCGGGGGCGTTGGGGCATTCGACGGTAAGCACCACAAGCAACATCTACTGCCACATTATGGAAAATGCCCGCACCAGAGTGAGCGACGCGGTGACGAGTGCCTTGCATTACAACGAAAACGACCTTGCCGACCCCGAACCGAAATAAAGAACAAGCAAAGAACAAGGCGTTTTCCGCGCAAAAGAAAAATCCTCACAAACGGCTCTATAAAGCCATTTGTGAGGACTGAAAATTGTGTAACCTTTACAAAAAAGATTTTTTTAATTCGTCCCCATAATTAAATTATATCACATATTTAGAGAACTGTCAACAACTTATTCCAATTTTATTACACTCTCATCGTCATTCCCTGACACTCGGACTCGCTCTCATCCTCGTCGAAATCTTCGGATTCCTTATCTTCGCTCGGCTCATTGTCCAAGTCCTCAGTTTCCTTGTCGTCTAGTTCCTCGTCCTCAGTTTCTTCGTCGCCGAGTTCCTCACACGCAGTTTCCTCATCGTCGAGTTCTTCATCCGCAGTTTCTTCGTCGCCGAGTTCCTCACACGCAGTTTCCTCATCGTCGAGTTCTTCATCCGCAGTTTCTTCATCGCCGAGTTCCTCGTCCTCAGCTTCTTCGTCACCGAGTTCCTCACCCGCAGTTTCTTCATCGCCGAGTTCCTCGTCCTCAGTTTCTTCGTCACCGAGTTCCTCACCCGCAGTTTCCTCATCGTCGAGTTCCTCGTCCGCAGTTTCTTCGTTGCCGAGCTCCTCGTCCTCAGCCTCCTCATCGCCGAGTTCCTCGTCCTCGGTTTCCTCGCTTTCGCCGTTGGAAACGTCCTCAAAATCGCCCGAAACGGC
>CANQNY010000008.1 GCA_947625335.1 uncultured Clostridia bacterium
CCGCCCGAAAGCCCCGTTTCTTCGGGATAGCTCTGCGGATAACACCCGCACAAAACCACAACGCCCTGCGGATTGTCCCGCCTAGCGCGAGAAACCGCCTGCCGCGTCTTTGCGGCGGCAGCTCCCGTCACCGCGCAGGAGTTTATCACGCAGATGTCGGCTTTTTCGCCCTCCGCCGCGCGGGAAAAGCCGTGTTCTTCGAGGCTTTTCGCAATCGCCGCGCTTTCGCAAAAATTCAGCTTGCACCCGAGCGTTACTATTTCAAAGGTTTTGTTTTCCATAAATGTGAATTTTCACCGCCTTTTACAATTTTTGCCGTTCAAAACAGGTCTGACTTCTATAATGCCCAAATTGTGCAATAACTTTTTGTGCAAAATTTACAAGAACGATTTTTCTTTACTTCTATATTATATCTTAAATTTACGAAATTTGCAATAAGCTATTGACTAATTTTCAATTTATTGTTATATTATTATGTAGAGGGGCGATTTTACAGAAAAACTTTACGCCCCGACGAACACATGAAAGGTGGGGACATTATGAAAGAGTGTATGGTAAAGCTGAATTCCATTGACGATGTAAAGGAATTCTGCGCGCTGACAAACGGCGCGAGGTTCGACGTGGATTTGCTTTCGGGCAGATACGCCGTCGACGCAAAGTCCATTATGGGCATTTTCAGCCTTGACCTCACAAAATCGCTGAAACTGGTTATCCACGCTGACGGCGAGGAATGCGAGGACTTTATGGACGAAGTGAAGAAGTTTCTTGCCGACTGACGGCGGAGCTTAAAAAAGAGGGCATCGACCCGACGACGAAAGGAAAGTTACTATGACAACTGCAAAAATCCGCATTAACGCAATTAACGATGTTAAAGAGTTCGTATCTATCGTTACCGGCTGCGAGTACGATGTGGACATCGTAAGCGGCAGATACGCTATCGACGCGAAGAGCATTATGGGTATTTTCAGCCTTGATCTGTCCAAGGAGCTTGAGCTTAAGATCCACAGCGACGACTGCGGCGAATTCCTTGACGAGATAAAGAAGTTTATCGTAGCGTAAACCAAACAAACAGTACAAAGCAATGCGGGGCGGCTTTCGGGCTGCCCCGTTTTTCTGTGTTTCAACGGCGCGTTTTACAACTTGCGATATGCTTTGTTAAATATTTTTGTTCAACTTGCCCAAATCGGCGGTATTGCGGAGTTTTAGTTAAATTTACAACAAGAATTTTAATTTTTTACAAATAATTTCCAAAATCGCTTGTTTTTTCAAAAGGTTACAAAAAGGTTACAAAACAATTTTGTGAAAACTGCACAAATTCAACCATCGGTTTATGTTTGACATTTACTAAAAAACGGGTTATAATAGCATTAAACCTTGATAAAGGCGCGGAAAAGTTACAAAAAGGTTACAAAAAAGTTACAATTCCGCAAGATAAATAAAACCCCCTTTATCATCGGCAAATTCTTCTGTAGGGGACAGAAATTTGCCCGCGTTTGCCGACCCCTGCGGCAAACGGCACATACAAGTTAAAAGCCTGATATGCGCTTGATTTTGATTGGAGGCAATTATGAAACCGCAGATAGTAAATTCTAAGATGAACCGATTGCTTATGCAGAGCAAAATGGTAAAGCTTGCCATTTTCACCGCGTTTATGGTGACGATTGTGCTTCTTACCGGTTCGCTTTATTTCAAAAGCACGGTCTACATCACCGACAACGGAATTACCCGCGAGGTAAGAACTAACCAGTCGGACGTTTATGCAATTCTTCGCGAGGAAGATTACACGCTGAACCCGAACGACACCGTAAGCTATAATAAGGATACCGAAAACAACGCAGGTTATATCACAATTCACCGCGCTTTCGACGTGAAAGTCACCGCCGACGGCAAGACCTCTTCGGTTGAGATTGCAGAGGGTACTGTCGAGCAGGCTCTCGCGAAAGCGGGAGTTGAGCTTGGCGAGGACGACAAGGTCGACAGACTTCTTACCGCGGATATTTTCCCGGGAATGGAAATAAATATTACCCGCGTAAAATATGTTGAACGCTCGGAAACTTCCGAGATACCGTTTGAGACCGAATATGTAGACAACACAAACCTTGCAATAGGCTATGAGGAAACTCTCACCGCGGGCGAAAACGGCGTTCACACCGTGAAGTACAAGGAAACCTATATAAACGGCAAGCTTTCGTCTACCGAACAGCTGTCCGAGACCGTTTCAAAAGCTCCCGTGACCGAAGTTATAGAGCGCGGAACGGCTCTTAAAGCGCCTTACGCGAAGATGTCCGATCCGACGTCGCTGAAACTTGTAAACGGCATTCCCGAAAATTACACGAGAGTGGTTTCGGGCAAGGCTACCGCATACTCCGCAAAGCCCGGCGCGCTTACAGCAAGCGGCAGAAAGGCGGTTGTGGGAACGGTTGCCGTAAACCCGAATGTTATCCCTTACGGCAGCGAACTTTATATCGTAGCGCAGGACGGCTCGATAGTTTACGGGTACGCAATTGCGGCGGACACGGGTCTGGGCATGATGAACGGCACAGTCGCAGTCGACGTGTTTATGGGAAGTTATGCCGATTCCTGCAAGTGGGGAGCGCATTATGTGGATATTTATGTGCTTTCCGAAGGAAATGGTTAATAAAACAGGATTTGAGTGCGCCGCCTTGTGCGGCGCTTTTGTTTTACCGCAAATTGCACAAAACAAGTCGCGCATTTTTGCTAAATTTGTAATGTTCTACATTGACGAAACTCCAAAAATGAGTTATAATTAAATTGTATACTACCAACCGTTTCCACACGGAAACACAGCTATGAAAGGATCTAATTATGAATTGTCTTAAATGCAACAGCACAGTCCCCGACGGCGCGAAATTTTGCCCGAACTGCGGCGCGAGTTTTGCCGTGGGCGCGGACGTAAAGCCCGCCGAAACTCCCGTGCAGGAACATAAGTATTTCTGCGAAAAATGCGGTCTGGAACTTCAAAGAGGTGCGAAATTCTGCTCTGTCTGCGGAGCGGAGGCAAAACAAAGCCTTGACGTTAAAACCACCTCCGCAACGGAGACTTTCGGCGAGGGCGCAATGTCGGCGGTGTCCCTTGACAAGAATTCCCCGTCGGAAAGCCTTGTTTCCGCTATGAATAAGGCTGCAGAACCGAAACCCTCGGACGTTATTCCCAAACCCTCAGACGCTATTCCAATGCCGTCAAATTCCGTTCCCACGCCGTCAAACAGCTCGTTTTCGGCGGCAGGCTACGGCACGGCGGCTTATACCGCTTATTCCGCGCCCGCAGAAAACGCAACCGCGCCTGCGGCTGCTACTGCTCCCGCATACGCAGGAGAGGCTGTAAAGCCCGTTAAAAAGGGTAAGGGCGGGATTGTCGCGCTTATCATTGTCGGCGTGCTGGCGTTGCTTATCGCGGTGGGAGCGACGGTTTTCCTTACGAATAAGGCGACCGTGATGTCGATGATTTTCGGCAAGCAGAAATATGCCGCAATGGTTGAGGGCAACTCCATAAAGGAAGTTACAAGCCAAATCGACGCACCCGCGCTTTCAAACGGCATAAAATCCGCGTCGGAACTGTATGCCGCGTTGGCTAACGTAAACGGCGGCGCTGCTTCGTCCTACGATGGGGCGGCTATGATGACGAATTCTGCGGGCAGTTCCGTAGAATTTGACACAAAGGCTGCCGTGGAGGCTGTAAGCAGCGTGCTTGCGGAATATTACGGCACAAACTGCGTTAAAATGACCGCAAGCGGCGAAGTAAAGCTTACCGATTCCGCAAAGGCACTTATGGGTGACGGCGCGGACGATGTCGCGGAACTTCTGGACTTCTTGAACGGCTTTGAGGCAAGCTACACAATAGCCGCAAACGACAATTCCGCAGGCTATCTTTTGGACGTATCTTCGGACAAGATAACTATAAACGCGAAAATGCTGATTTCCGACGACGGGAAAGTGTACATAGCGTTGCCGTTCGCGTCGGACAAGGCTGTTATGTTCGAGTGCAAAGCCCCCGAAAGCTCCGCTCCCGAAATCGAGCCGCTGGAGCTTGACGAAAAAGAGATCGAACGCCTTATCGGCGAGGTTGTTGAGATTTATCTCGAAAACTACAACGACGCTGTTGAGGAAATGGAAAACGGCTCTATGAAAGCCGACGGCGTTGAGGTAAGCGGCAAGCTTATCACCGCGAAATTCGAGGGCAAGAGCCTTGAAAAGCTGTTTTCCGATATTTTCGAGCATATCGCAGACGACGAGTATTTCTCCGAGAAAATTGTGGACTACATAAACGAATGCGGCGGGGATATTACAACTTCCGACTACAAAGAAGCGATTACCGATATTGCCGACTTTACGGCAACCGACGACGACAAGCTGATTATTGAAACGATTATCGACAAAAACGGCAATGTTCTCGGAAAGACCTACACCGCAAAAGCGGAGGGCGGCGACGAGGCTGTAGCGGCGTATGTAAAGAACGGCTCTGTGGAGGGTCTGGAGCTGTCTTACACCGAGGACGGCGAAGACGTTTTCGTGCTTACGGCTAAAAACACCGCCGAAAGCGAGACCGACGGCGAATGCGATTTCGATGTAACTGTCGATGGCGAGAGCGTTGGTTTCAATGTGAAGTACAGCGGCGTTAAAACCGAGAAATTCCTGAAAAAAGACGTTGCTGTCGGCACTTACGAATTTTCTGTAAAGCTCCCCGAAGACTTTTCCGACGCGCTGACAGAAGAAGGCATGGCGGCTGTAAATAACGTTACGCTGACGCTTTCAACCGGCTTAGACGGGGACGTTCTCGAAAACAAAATCAGCCTTGACGTTCCGCAGTACGGAAGTGTTTCGTTCACTCTTAAGACCGAGGGCATGGACGATACTTCGCTGCTTTCGGTGCCCGAAAACGTAATTGACGCAACGCCCATAATAAACGGGAACGTCGATTCCGACGCGGAGGCGGAGCTTGAAAAGTTCTCCGAGGAGATTACCGCGGCGTTTGAGGATATTTCCGACAACCTGCCCGGGGTGTTTGATACGCCTGTTCCGGATTATGATTTTGACAACAATAACGATTTTGATTTCGACAATGATTACGACAACGATAACGACTATGAAACCTACTACACTCTTGCCGACATCAGAGATTTCCTTGCAGAGGATTATGAGGAAATGTCGGAGATGTATGCCGAAGGGCTTCCAAGCGAGGCAGAACAGGCTCTTGACGACCTTAAGGCGGAATACGACGTATTCGCCGCGAAGGTAAATACTGCAAGCGAGGATATGGTTTACGAGCTTATAAAAGAATACTGGGATCTTTACGACCGGCTTTTGGATATTCAATTTACATATATCGGTTTCTGAACAGCATAACAAGAAAACGGCTCCTTTCGGGGAGCCGCTTTTTTATACATAATATGTCGAGGGTTTACACAACAGTATAATAAAGTCGACAAGCCAGCCGATGGCGAAAAGCCCTCCGGTGAAGAGCCACAAAATCCCCGTGCCGATTTTGCCCTCGTAAAAGCGGTGCGCGCCGACGCATCCGAGGAAAAAACACAACAGCAAGGCGACTAATTTACTTTTGGGACGACCCGCGGCGATGTTGTTGTTATTGTTATTGTTGTTAATAATTATCGGCTGAGGGGGAGCAGTCTGAATTTGCTCTACCTGACACCCGCAATGCACACAAAACACCGCGTTTTGCGGTATCCTCGCCGCGCAGAACTTACAGTATTTCATACCGTCGTTTATTATCCCCTGCGGCATTTGCGTTGCCGTTTCGGGAGCAGCAGGAGCGGGAGCAGGCGCTGCAACAGGCTGTTGAATATTCTGCGACAAAATAGGCTCGGAAACCGCGTTCGGATTGCCGCCGGGATAAATCTCCCCCGTCACGGGGTCTGTCCACGGCGTGGGTTTCGTTTCTTTCTTCAGGCTTACGCGGGAGGAATTGTTGTCCATTTTAAACTTCTCCTTTCAAAACTGATAAATTTACCCGCCAAGCTTTAAAATAAGCCAATAAAGCCCGCTTGCGAGAAACTTCGCCGAAAAAGCGTCCGCCGCGAGAATTATCATTATAATAACAGTCGCGCGGGAGAGAAAAATTCCCCAGCGTTTTGGTGTGGAAAGCTCGGTCTGGACCTTGGGAACTTTGTATTTTTTTATCTTAATAAACTTATAGATAGCCATAATAACGCCCACCACCATAAGCGTCATTACAAGCCCCAGCCACGCGAAATACAGCACCACCGCGGGCGTTACGACGGCTTGCTCGGCGTCTTTTGCGAGGAGGTAATCCCCCACGCTTTCGTTTGCGGACAAAAGCACCATAAGCCCCGAAATGCTGTTGAACATCGCGTGCATAATCGTGGTGGTGACAATGCTCCTTGTCGAAACTGCGATATACCCGAGGAAAATTCCCAACGCCGCCGCATAGAAAAACTGCGCGAAATTTGAGTGCGTAAGCCCGAAAAGTATCGCCGAAATAAAGATTGCAAAGCCGTTTCCGTAGGGGCGAAGGCTTTCCATTACCATTCCGCGGTACCACATCTCTTCAAGTATGGGAGCCATTATCGTCATTTGCAAAAACAGCACCACAGCACTCGCCGTATCGGGTACTACGAACGCGTCCCGCGTTGCGGTAAACGACTCGCCTACCGATGTACCCCGGAAAAGCGTTCCCACAAGGATTGTAACCAGATTTACCGTGATAGCAACTCCGTAACCCGCGGGGAACATTGCCATTGCCCTGCCGAAATATTTAGGCTTTGAGTAAACTTTCGACCCCTTAAGCGGGTTTCCCAGCAAAAACACCGCCGAGATCATCGGCACGCCGTACAAAAACACCAGAGACATTCCCGCCTGAAAAACATAAAACCAAACGGGTTTCAGACCGTCGAAATACGGCTGCAAAAGCGTCGCACCCACCTCGGCTGCTATTCTCGACAAAAACACGATTATCATCATCGCGCCTAAGCGCATGCAAACGCTCTTAAATCCCGGCAGCAGCGAGGGCTGCTCGGGTTGTTCGTCATTTACGGTTATAACTTCTTCCATAATTCTCCTTTTTGGTTATCCGATATTCCTGTGATACTCGCAAATCTCCGCAACGGTGTCCTCGGCGGATTTTCCCATGCAATCCACCGTTATATCCGCATACTCGGAATAAAGCTCTGCGCGGCGGCGAAAAACGTCCTCTATGCTGTCGCCGGGGCGCATTGCAATGCCGCGCGTCTTGATATTCGACAGCCGTTTTTCAAGCTCCTCCGTCGACAAAGACAGATAATACACCACCCCGTGTTTTTTGAGGTGGAGCATTGCCTCCCTGCTGTAAACCGCGCTGCCGCCCGTCGCGATAACGGCGTTTTCGGAGTCCTCAACCGAGCAGATTGCGCGTTCCTCCGCAATGCAAAACGCATCCAGCCCTGAATTGTCGATTATCTGCTGCAGCAGCTTTCCCGTGGTCTGCTGAATTATAAGGTCGGTGTCGACAAACGTAAAACCCAGCGTTTTCGCCGTAAGCACGCCGATTGTCGACTTCCCCACCGCGGGCATTCCGATAAGTACGATATTTTTCATTAGTAAACCACCTTGCCAAGATTCATAGTAGCGTAGGCGTTAAGGCTCTCGTCCGCCGTATGCCCCGCCATAAACTCATAATACCCCTGCGCGCCTACCATCGCCGCATTGTCCCCGCAAAGAGATTTCGGCGGCAAAAACAGCTCAAGCCCCCGCTCGTCCGCCGCTTTTGTGAGCATATCTCTAAGTCCCCCGTTTGCGGCAACTCCCCCCGCGGCGGCGATTTTTTTGCAGCCTCTCTCGCTTACCGCCGACAGGAATTTATCCGTCAGCATTTCGCATATAGTTTTCTGAACGCTTGCCGCAAGGCTGTTTATATCAAGCTGTTCTCCCTTTTGCTCGGCGTTGTGGACAAGGTTCACCACCGCCGTTTTAAGTCCCGAAAAGCTGAAATCATACGGGTTTTGGGTGTGCGGTTTCGGCAGCTTGTACTTCGACGCGTCGCCCTGCTTTGAGGCGTTGTCGATATAAATTCCCCCCGGATACGGAAAACCCATAGCCCGCGCCGATTTGTCAAACGCCTCTCCAGCTGCGTCGTCGATTGTGCGCCCTATTACCTCAAATTCGGTGTAGCTTTTAACCTCCACAATATGGGAATGTCCTCCCGACACGACAAGGCACATATACGGCGGGGAAAGTTCGGGGTAGGCTAAATAATTCGCGGCAATATGCCCGCGGATATGATGCACGGGAATAAGCGGCTTATTAAGCGAAAAAGCAAGCCCTTTCGCGAAATTCACCCCCACCAGCAGCGCGCCTATAAGCCCCGGCGCGAACGTCACCGCCACCGCGTCAACGTCCGCGGAGGTCATTCCCGCCTTTTCGAGAGCCTCCGATACCACCGCGGAAATGCTCTCGCAATGCCGCCGAGACGCTATTTCGGGGACAACTCCCCCGTAAAGCTTATGCTCCTCTATCTGCGTTGCGACAACGGAGGAAATAATTTCCCGTCCGTCCCGCACGACCGCCGCGGCGGTTTCGTCGCAGGAGCTTTCTATAGCAAGAATATCCATATCTTCTCCGTAAATATTATTTATAGTCGGGTTTGCGCGAGGTGATAAACTCAATCGCGCGCTCTATCGAGTTGCGGACGTGTTCCATTTCCTCGTTGTGGAGCATTTTGGCGTTTCGGTAGTCAAAGCTGTCGCAAAACTGTGCCACATCGTCGTTCAACGCCTTGAGGTAATCCCCCGCGAGTTTGTCCGTAGCCTCGTAAAACGCCTTTAAATCGTCTTTTTTCAGAAACTGCTCGGCTTTGGTCATAAGCAGGTTGTAATGCGGGATACAAATATATTCCTGCTCGGAATACAGCTTTCTGAAGCCCTCGTCCACCTTGAACATCTTGTAAAACGTCTCCAACATATGCGACACGCCCCACTCCACCTTCGAGCAGACAAAGCAGGTTTTTTCGATTTCGGAGCTTTTTTTGAGCTTTGCGTCCTTTTTCGTGAAAATCGTTTCCTTTTTCTCGAAGATCTCCGAGCGAATCTCGGCAAGTCTTGTGTTTAACATAAGTCCGAGAGATAAGCGGTTGTTCTGCTTTAAAAGCAGGTTGAAGTGCCTGTGACAGAAACCCAGAGCGTTTGTTTCTATCCGCACATCGGGCTCCATCATCGCCGCGCCCATAATATACTCGCTTATGTGATCCTCCACGGTGTTCCGCATAGCGCAAATCGGACAGCCGCACTTCGGCTCGAACACCTCGTTTACCGGAATGGTGAGTATGCTTTCCCTCATTTTTCCTGCCTCCCGCCTAAATTTGAAATTTATGTACAAATTTGATGAAATTTTCGCAAACAACTTGAAATCTTATTTATATTGTATTATAATTAAAGTAAATAATCAAGGGGTTTTTGAAAAATAATGAAATTAAACATAAAAAAATCCGAATTTGACCTCGCGAAAACGTTTACCTGCGGTCAATGTTTCCGCTGGAAAGAGTTGGAAAACGGCTCGTTTGCGGGAATTGTCCGAAAACGGAGGCTGGTTCTGACCCAAAACGGCGATGAAATAACGATTGACGGTATTGAGGACGGGGAATTCCCCGAATGGGAGGATTATTTCGACCTTAAAACCGATTATTCGGCGTACATAAGGCGGTTTTCCGAGGACAAAACGCTGCGCGCCGCCTGCGAAAGCTCCGCGGGGATAAGAATTCTGCGGCAGGAGCCGTTTGAGACGCTGTTAAGCTTTATCATCTCCCAAAACAACAATATTCCGCGAATAACGGGCATAATCGAGCGTTTTTGCGAGAATTTCGGCGAAAAAACAGACGGCGGTTTCGCTTTCCCGACAGCGGAAAGTTTACGCGGTATAACGCCCGATGACCTCGCGCCGCTTAGGGCGGGCTTTCGCGCGAAATACCTCGTTGACGCGATTGAAAAAGTGAATTCCGGGGAAGTTGACCTTTCCGAGCTTTGCGGGCTTTCGACGGAGGAAGCGCGGGAGCGGCTAAAACTTATCAAGGGCGTGGGAGATAAGGTCGCGGACTGCGTGCTGCTGTTCGCGTACCGAAAGACCGACGCTTTCCCGAAAGACGTATGGGTAAAGCGCGTTTTGGCGGAATTTTACCCGAACGGATTGCCTGAATGCGTAAAAGGCGCGGAGGGCGTCGCCCAGCAGTTTTTGTTCGATTATGTCAGAAACCGCGGAGGGTTGACGACGGATTGTATAAATTTAACTTGAGATAAGAAAGGAATTTGATTATGTTTTGTGTAAACTGCGGTAAAGAAATTGCAAGCGACGCGAGATTTTGCAGCTATTGCGGCGCGCCCGTGAAAGACGTTATCGTGAGGTCGCCCGCTCCCGAACCTCAAAAAGAGGCGTTTGCGGAAAACGAGACGCTGCCGCCTGAGCAGGCTGTTTCGGAGAATACAGTTTTGACTTCCGAGCAGACTGACCCCCAAAACGCCGTTTTTGAAGAACAGCCGAACGATGTCCCCCGAAATACTCCTTTAGAGGAGGGAACGCCGCTCCCCATGCCGAATGATATCCCGACTTCGGGTGTGGGAACATCTTCGTCTGCGGAGCTTTCCGCGCCCGCTAATGCGAATATTCCGAATACCCCGATTACTCCTAATTCCCCGAATACCGAAAATACAAACGCCGCCCCCGCAGCCTTTGCTGCGACTACTGCACCTGCTGCGCCTGGTGCTCCTGCTCCCGAAAAACCCGAAAGACGGTTCACCCTCGGGCACATTTTCATCTGCCTTGCGGCGGTGGCAGTTATGGCTATAACGGCGGGAGTTTTCGCGGGGTTGTATTTCTCCGTTGTTTAGCACAAAATAGAACGCTCGGTTTGGTTCAAACCTACAATTTTGTTTCCAATCGATTGACAAAGAGACGTTTTTATAGTATAATAGAATTTAACCACTAAGTATTTTTTAGTATTTTGCGGTTATTTTTCAGACAAGGGGTAAATGCATATGTTTTGCGAAAATTGCGGAAAAAAACTGATAAGAGGCTATTCGTTTTGTATGGAATGCGGTTCGCCCATTCCCGCTAACGCGTTTGACGAGGACGACGACAACGAAAAGCCTGTTTCCGAGGAGAACGAAACCGTCGGCGAACAGCTTGCCGCAGGCGAGGAAAGCCAAAACGACGCCGAAAACGCCGAGGAAACTCTTGTATTCTGTCCCAACTGCGGAATGCATATGCAGAAAAACCCGAATAAATGCGATAAATGCGGAATGATACTCACCGATACCCCGCAGGGCGGCATGCTGTCCAACGGGAGCGGAGTTCCGCCGA
Organism: uncultured Clostridia bacterium; assembly: GCA_947625335.1. Taxonomy (GTDB): domain Bacteria; phylum Bacillota; class Clostridia; order Oscillospirales; family Ruminococcaceae; genus CAG-115. The sequence continues at coordinate 11,320 of CANQNY010000008.1, forward strand.
TAAACACAAATCCCATCGATTTCGGCGGGTTTGGCGGAATTTCCGACAACGACGCGGCGAGAATTGACAACTTCGTCGGCGGGGGAATTCCCGCGTTCAACGATAACGCAAATTCCGCGGATATGTTCTCGAATAAGGGCATTTCCGAGGAAGATATGAATACCCTTACCGCCCAGCTTGAAAGCTTTAAGGCGTCCGACAACGAAATGCCGTCGATTGACGTTCCCGTGCGGCAAAACACGGTTCGTCAGAAAGAGCCGAAAAGGGGCGAGGAACGCAAAATGGAGAATTTCTCCATGGGCGAAACCGACGGCGAGGAGGAAATTATTTCCGCGAACGCCGTTCCCGTTATCGAGGGTTGTTCTATGGACGAAGACCCGTCCGCGGACATTTCGCTTGATCCGTATAAGTTCTTGAATAATTCGATGGAGGATATGACAGAGCCTCCCGCCGAGGAGAAAATACCCGAACCTGTCGCGCCTGTGGTGGAGAGTGTTCAGCCCGAGCCGATTGCTCCCGTGCCCGAACCTATAACTCCTCCCGTAGAGGAGATTGCTCCCATTCCGGAGCCTGTTGCTCCTATTGTAGAGAATATTGAACCCGAGCCTATAACTCCCGTGCCAGAACCTGTTGCTCCTGTTGTGGAGAACATTCAGCCCGAGACTATCGCTCCTGTTCCCGAACCGATTGCTCCGACTGTGGAGGAAATTGCTCCCGCTGTGGAAAAAGTTGACGAAAAGGCAAAGGTTGACGATTTTATTCCCGAAGAAGTAGGATTTATTGCGGAAACCGCTCCGTTTGTTGCGGAAACCCCCGCCGAGCCGAAACCCGTGAATAACACGGTCAACACGGCAAATGCTGAAAATACGGAAAAAACCGAAAATACAGAGAATACGGCGGCTATGGCGGCAGTCGGAGCAGCGGCAACTGCGGCAGGAATTGCTGCGGTTGGCGTTGCCGCAACCGCTGCGGCTGCGCCAAAAACCGAAAGTTCTCAAAAAACCGCAGGCGGACTTCCCGAACCGCTCGATATTAAGCCCCCTGTTTCGGATAAGCCCGAACAGCCCGCGCAGCCTGCCCAAACGGCACAATTGCGCCGTCCGAGCGACGTTATCCCGCCAAAGACCGAGGACGATACGCCCAAGGGCAAGTTGGTTTACTGCCGAACCTGCGGTCAGGATATGTACGATACCGAAAAGGTGTGCAAGAACTGCGGCGCGCCGTATAAGGGCGCGTACGTCCCGCCGAAACACGCTCCTTCAAGGGAAGTTAAAAAGCCCAAAGAGCCTATAAAGCTGTTTGGGAAAATTCCGCTGCCGACAGCTATCGGCGCGGCGGTGGTGATAGTCGGGATAATCGTTTTGCTTATTGCAGTTAAATCGAATAAGCCCGCTGTTCCCGTTGTCAATCCGAACAGCAGCTCTTCCTCGGCGAAATCGTCGTCGGTAAGCACGGTAAGCACGCCCGATAACTCTTCCGCTCCCGCGTCTACCGATACAAATTCCACCGAAACCGGAAATTCCGAGCCTGAAAGCTCAGTTCCCGAGTCGTCGGAAACTCCCGTTTCTTCGTCGGAGAATTCTTCTTCGACGGCAGTTTCCTCGTCAAAGCCCGCTGTTTCGTCAAAGCCTGCGTCTTCGTCAAAGCCGGCATCTTCATCGAAACCTGCGTCCTCGTCGAGACCCGCGTCTTCGTCAAAACCGTCCGGGCAGACAGGCACGGGGACTGTGCAGTCGCTTGAGGCGGACCGTGTAAATATTATGAACGCGGCAGTCGCTATTGCGGGTGAAGTCGGGAAATTGGACGCGTTCTCAAAGAGAACATATTGCGTTGTCAAAAACTCCGGAAAGAGCAATACTGCCGCAAGAAACGATTTTTACAGCAGCACTTTCGGCAAGTCGTTCCTCAATTCCTTAAGCAGCGGAAATTCGTCGGTAAATTCCCTTATGAAATCCGCAAATCCCAAGAATTCCTCGCTGAACTCGATGTACAACGCGCTTAACACGGCGTATTCGACCTACATGAAATATTATAATTTCATCAAGTCGCCAAGCGGTACAAACGACGCTTTCAACAGCACCTGCAAAGGCTATTTCAGCACTTTTGAAAACAATATACGCGGTTTGACCCTTACTAAATTTATGACAAGCGCGTATAGCGCAGCCGACCGCGACAACACATATGCCTCGATGATGAAAACCGCGGCGAAATCCATAAGGACCTCGATCGCCTCGCTTAATATTGTTCGCACGGACGTTACAAAGCTCGGCAGCAACTACAAAAAATCCGTTGAGGCAACAATCGGCAAAAACGCGACAAATGTGGCAAACGCTGCGGCGCAGACAATGCGCGTTCGCGCGTATCAGCTGATGCTTTCGGGCACGTCTACTTCCTACAGCAACTACTTAACGAACCTTGCAAACGGTTATACCGCGCTTTGGGACTGCGTGACGATAATTTCGTCCGCTGAAAATTACACGCTCTCGGAATTTTCCGATGGAACGAATTCCGATATACTTAACGCAACCACGGCGGCAAACCGCATTGCAAACGTTCTCGGAGAATAATCGACAATAAAAACCCGCGAAGGCTTAGTTGCTTTCGCGGGTATTTTTATTTTTTCGGCTCGGACAACTTTTTGTATTCCGCGCATACGCCTTTAAGCGAACAGCGTTCGCAGGCGGGATTTCTCGCGGAGCAGACAAGCCGCCCGTGCCACACCAAACGGTGACAGAAATTAAGTCCCTCGTCGTCGGGAATTACCTCGCGGAGCTGTTTTTCAACGCTTATGGCATCTTTGCCGCTTGAAAGTCCCAGTCTTCCCGAAAGTCGTATAACATGCGTGTCGCAGACCATCGCCGACTTCCCGTACAAATCTCCCGCAACGAGATTTGCTGTCTTTCGACCCACTCCGGGGAGCTTTACAAGCTCTTCTATCGTGTCGGGGACAACGCCCTTGTAAACGTCGCGCAATACCCTTGACATCTCGACAATATCCTTAGCCTTTGTGTGATACAGCCCGCAGGACTTTATGTACTCCTCTACTTCGGACACTTCCGCGTTCGCAAAAGCGTCTATATCGGGAAACCGCCGAAACAGCGCGGGAGTGACCATATTCACGCGCTTGTCGGTGCATTGCGCCGAAAGCCGCGTCGCTATAAGCAGTTCGTGCGGCTTGGAGTAGACGAGAGCGCATTTTACATCGGGGTATTCGAGTTTCAAAAGCTCGATTATTTTCAAAGCCTTTTCCTGCTTTTTCTTTAAACCGCTTTTCAAAAGTTCAATCCCTCTTTTCGGGCTCGGCGCGGCTTACGCGGATTTTCACCATATTTCTGTCCTCAACCTGCAAAACCACAAGCTTTACGCCCTCGTATTCAACGCTTGGAGGAACGGGTTCGCCGCCCTCGGGAATATATCCCAGCTTATCCGCGACAAAGCCCGAAATGGTTTCGTATTCGTGATTTTCGGGAAGCTCTATCGAAAACAGCTTGAACACATCGTCGGGGTTTGCCTCGCCCTCGACGTCGTAAACTCCGCCGCCGAGATCTGTTATCATCTGCTTTTCATCGTCGTATTCGTCCTGAATATTGCCCATGACAGCCTCGATAATATCCTCCAGCGTCAGAATTCCCGCCGTGCCGCCGTATTCGTCAACCACGACCGCCATTCCCGATTTTTTATCGGTAAGCGTTTTGAAAACATCGGGACAGGAGCAAGCCTCGGGAACAAAACTTACCTCGCGCAGGAAATTGTCTATCCGAAAATCCGAAAGATCGGTTTTCCCGATAAGGCAAAGCAGATCCTTTACAATGACAATTCCGACGATTTTGTCAACCGTGCCGCTGTACACGGGAATTCTTGAAAATCCCATATCCAGAGCAAGGTAAATAAGATCATCAAGCGTGATGGTATTGATGTCAACGCCCACAATTGACGTGCGGTGGGTCATAACGTCCGCGGCGGTGAGGCTGCCGAACTCGAAGATGTTGTTTATCATCTGCGCGGAATTTTCCTCAATGCCGTCCTCGTCGTCGTCGCTTGCGAGAGCGTCCACCAAATCGCGGACCTCGTCCTCGGTCACATCAGCGTAATTCGCGCCGACCGCCCTTTTAAGGAGCGCGGAAAGCCCCTTTTCAAGCCAGATAAGCGGCGCGAGCAAAACCCTCGCCGCCTTGTGATCGTTTTCCTGATTGTTCGTACTTCGACTGCCGTCTGTGTCCATAAAACCTCCGATTTTTTGCTGTAATTTAAGACAAACGCATTCTGACGCCGTTTATCTGAATTTCAAGAGTTACGCCGTAATCCCCCGCCCACGGAACGCAGCGTTTTAACTGCTCGGAAATAATTTTGTCGGGCTGTTCGGTGAAAGTTACCCTCAAAATAACGGGAGAGTTGCGGAAAGTGCTGCGGAATTCCGCGCTTTGAGTGTACAGGAAATAATTTTCCATTTTATCAAGCAAAGCCGTTTGCGTTTCGGGACTGCCGTCAACAAAGCCGTTTGTCACCAGCACCATAACCGCACCGCCGTTATTCGACTTTGCAAGAATGTCAATCCCGTTCGGCTCTCCGAACATTTCAACAACGTTCATATTCCCTCACATTTCGGGTTCACACCCCGAAAAGCCGCCTTGCATTCTCGCGGGCAAGCGTTATCATGTCCTCCGCCGAAATGCCCTTTATTTCAGCCATTGCCGCCGCGGTGAATTTAATCATCGAGCTGTCCGAACGCCGCCCCCGATACGGTTCGGGAGCCATATACGGGCAATCCGTTTCCAGCAGCAGCCGCTCTGTCGGCACAGCCTCGCACGCGGCGCGCGCTTTCTTGGAATTTTTGAACGTAAGCACGCCCGTAAACCCGATGTACATACCGAGTTTTACGACCTCCAGCGCGCTCTCCGCGCTCCCCGAAAAGCAATGCATTACCCCCTGCGGCTTGTATTCCCGCAGAATTTCGAGGGTATCGCCCATAGCGTCGCGGGAGTGGATAATAACGGGCTTTTTCACGCGTTTTGCAAGCTCAAGCTGCCGAACAAAAACGTCTTTTTGAACATCGCGCGGCGCGCCGTCCTCGTAGTGATAATCAAGCCCTATTTCCCCGAGAGCGACGGTTTTTTCCCCGGAGAGCAGCTCCAAAAGCGCGTTTTCCCAGCCGCTCGGAAGATTTTCGGCATATTCGGGGTGAATTCCCGCCGCGGAAAACACAAAATCGTATTTTTTCGCAAGTTCAGCCTCCTCGACCGAACTCGGCAGATCGCACCCCACGGCGATTACCCTCTCAACGCCCTTTTCGGGCAGAGAAGATACAAGTGCGTCAAGCTCCTCCCCGAAATCCGCCTTCATATAATGCGCGTGAGTGTCAAAAATTCCCATTACGCCGCACCGTTTGCGCCGTTGAAATAGCTTTCCATTACAAGCTTGCGCGTTTCATAGCTTTCAAGCGGAAGTCTGCCGCGCCCGCCGAAAAGCTGCTCCGCGTCGTTGAACGCGCCGATAAACGAACGCTCCAGCAGATTGTATTTATTCTCGCCCTCGACACTTACGCAGTCGAAGAACATCAGCATTCTAGCGGCGGTCTCATCGGGCTGCCAGTATTCGGGAGAATTTTCCTCGGCAGCGGAGTTGCCGTAAAGCTGTCTAAGCTGCGACAAAAGCTCCTCGGCGTACATCTTCGCCCCGACGCTCGGAACGTTCCCCGAAATAACCTCGCCCTGTTTTACCAGCATCGCGCGGATAATATGGCTCACGCCCTTGGTCATAAGTTCCCCGTGAGACGCCTGTTTTTCGCCCTCGGCGTCGACATGGTCTACCGTGCGGTCGGAATTTTCGCGCTGGGTGAGATTGTTGTCGGAATTCTGCTTTTGCGCGGATTTTTTAGTGTATGCGGGAATATACGCCGCCTCGGATTTTATAAAGCTGTCGGTATGCTCCGCGGCAAGCGTCGTGCCCTTGGTCTCGGTGCGGTGTTCCGCAGATTTTGTAAGCGTGGTCTGATTGACAGTACCTATGTCCGCTATACGAGATATATCCATAGCATAACCCCCTTTTGGCAGTTTACAGTATATAGTATATAGTAAACAGTAGTCGGAGCGTCCGCAAAGCGGACAGAATTTGATTGTATGCAAGGCTAAAGGCAGACAACTCTGTTTTGTACGAGTACCAATACTGTTTACTGCTTACTGTTTACTGTAAACTATCTAACAACACTACCATTGGGTACGTCCTTGTCAAGGAACAGCACCCGAACATCGTCTTCTCCCGCGTCGCACGCGAGAATCATTCCCTCGGAAAGCTCCCCGCGAAGTTTCGCGGGCGCAAGATTTGCCACAAAAACTATCTTCTTCCCGACAAGCTCCTCGGGCTTGTACCATTTCGCAATTCCCGAAACAATCTGCCTGCCGCCCCTGCCGTCGTCAACGCTAAGTTTCAGCAGCTTATCCGCTTTCGGCACCTTCTCACAGGCGGTAATCTCCCCGCTGCGGAGCTTTATTTCGGAAAACTGATCAATCGTGATAACGTTCGCGCGGTCAAGATCCTCGTCCTCGCGTTTTTCCTTTTTGGGAGCCAACAGAGCGTTAAGCTCCTCTATCTCCTTTTCAACGTCAATTCTCGGGAACAGCACCGCACCCTTGTGAACCGTGACGTCTTCGGGAAGTTTCCCAAATTCTCCGAGAATATCGTATTCGCAAAGCTCTTCTGACGCGCCGATCTGCTCCCATACCGCAGGCATTGTCTTCGGCATAAACGGGAACAGCAGCCCCGAACAAATTCTTATCGTTTCAAGCAGGTTGTAGAGAACGCTTGCAAGACGCGCGCGCTTTTCGGGAGTTTTCCCGAGAACCCACGGCTCGGTTTCGTCGATATACTTGTTCGCGCGGGAAATTACCTTGAATATTTCCGCTAAAGCCTGCGACAACTGCGCCTCGTCAATAAGCGGGGACACCGTATCACGCAAAGCCTTTGCCATACCGACAAGCTCGCCGTCAAGGGGAGCAGCCTCGCGCTCGGAGGGCAATGTTCCGCCGAAATACTTATCCGCCATTGCTACCGTGCGGGACACAAGATTGCCTAAATCGTTCGCAAGATCGGAATTTATGCGGTTTATCATAATTTCATTTGAGAAATTGCTGTCCGAACCATACGGCATATCGCGGAGTATCTGATACCGCACAGCGTCCGAGCCGTACCGCTCGACAAGCACGAACGGATCGATTACGTTCCCGACGGATTTTGACATCTTGGCGTCGTTGAAAGTTATCCACCCGTGACCGTACAGCTTTTTCGGCAGCGGAAGTTCCAGCATCATAAGCATGATTATCCACACAATCGAATGAAAACGCACGATCTCTTTCGCGGTCATATGCATATCCGCGGGCCAATATTTCTCAAAATCGTTGTAAGTGTCGTTTTCATAACCTAGCGCGCTTATATAGTTTGTAAGCGCGTCCACCCAGACGTACACAACGTGTTTCGGGTCGAATTCAACGGGAATGCCCCACGTGAACGACGTCCTCGAAACGCACAGGTCTTCAAGTCCCGGCTTTATGAAGTTGTTTACCATCTCGTTTACTCGGCTTTTGGGCTTTAAATAATCCGTTTCGGTGAGGAATTTTTCCACCTTGTCCGCAAAATCCGAAACTTTAAGGAAATAAGCCTCCTCTTTCGCGTCGATAACCTCGCGCCCGCAGTCAGGACATTTTCCGTCGACAAGCTGAGATTCCGTCCAGAAACTCTCGCACGGAGTGCAATATTTCCCGACATACTCGCCCTTGTAGATATAACCCTTGTCGTACAGCTTTTTAAACACCGCCTGAACGGTCTTTACGTGGGCGGGGTCGGTGGTTCTTATAAAGCGGTCGCAGCTTACGTCCATAACCTTCCACAAACGCTTGAAATTCGCGACAATGGGGTCGACGTACTCTTTGGGAGTAACTCCCGCCGCTTTGGCTTTCTGCTCGATTTTAAGACCATGCTCGTCCGTTCCCGTAAGGAACATCACGTCATAGCCCTCCATTCTCTTAAAACGCGCGATGGTATCGCACGCCACCGTCGTGTAGCAATGTCCGATGTGCGGGTTGCCCGACGGGTAATAAATGGGCGTTGTAATATAATATTTCCCCTTATTGTTCATTTCTTTCTTCCTCTTTTCCGGTTTTTGGTATATTATTCCCTTAAGGGTACAGTATACTTATAATTATTATATTACATTTTAATAATTTTTTCAAGTATCGGCAAAAAAAACAAGAAAATTTTACATATTACATAAAAAAGACTTGATTTTTTTGAAGTTTTTTAGTACAATAGAGATAGGGCATAAATTTCAGCGGGATAGTTTTGTGTTTTTTTCACAAAAATTTTGCTGAACGGTTTGCTTGAAAACACACCGGCAACAAGACGGAAGGTATCGGCGTTACCGAAAATCGGAAAGAGGTATAAACAGATGTCAAACAGACTATTTCAGGGGATCGTCCACCAGATGAAAGACACTGTAAACAGGGTCATAGGGGTTATCGACGAAAACGGAACGATAATTGCCTGCAGCGATCTTGCAAAGGTGGGCAACGGGAGCAATTTCTTCGCGATAGAGCTTGGCGAGTCGCACGAGGTGTTTATCCGCGACGGCTACACCTACAAGCCTTTCGGCGTTCACATCAAGCCCGACTACGCGGTGTTTGTGGAGGGCACGGACGAGGCTGCGGCAAAATACGCGGGGATCATTTCGATCTCTCTTTCCAGCATAAAGCAGTATTACGACGAAAAGTACGACAGAAACAACTTTGTTAAGAACATAATCCTTGACAACGTTCTGCCGGGGGATATAAGCCTTAAGGCGAGAGAACTTCATTTCAACGGCGATATAAGCCGCGTGGTGTTCTTGATAAGCGTGATTTCCGCGAACGACGTTTCCGCTTATGATGTAATTCAGAACCTCTTCCCCGATAAGAACAAGGACTTCGTGTTCAATATCACAGAAAGCGATATTGTTCTTGTAAAGGAAGTCAAGAACAATATTGACGTTAAAGACCTTGAAAAGCTGGCGAGAAGTATTTCCGATACGCTGTCAAGCGAATTTTTCACCAAGGTAAACGTTGGTATCGGCACTCCCGTGCTGGGCGTGAAAGATCTGGCGCGCTCGTTTAAAGAGGCGCAGACCGCTCTTGAGGTCGGAAAGGTGTTTGATACCGACAAGAATATCGTCTCTTACGACAATCTGGGCATTGCAAGGCTTATTTACCACCTTCCGACGACTCTTTGCGATACGTTCCTTAAAGAGGTGTTCAAGAAAAACTCTATAGAGTCGCTTGACCACGAAACGCTGTTTACCATTCAGAAGTTCTTTGAAAACAGCCTGAACGTTTCGGAAACGTCCAGAAAGCTGTTCGTTCACAGAAACACGCTGGTTTACCGTCTTGACAAGATAAAAAAGCTTACCGGGCTGGATTTGCGGGAGTTCGACCACGCGATTATCTTCAAAATCGCCCTTATGGTGAGAAAATACCTCGCGGCAAATCCTACAAAGTTCTGATTTGAGGCGGGCTATGAAAAAGGCTGCTTTGGCATTGACTATAATTTTTATAATCCTTACATTTGTCGGCGCGGGATATGTTCTTATGAACGAGGGAAAGGTAAACGCGGGGTATGCGGTTGTTCCGATGGTATTTGCTCTTGCGGGCTTTGCCTTTTACCGAAAAAAATGCTGAAACTAAACTTCTTGTTGCGACCGTCTAAAGAAAAATACGGCTGTCCCGATAATTCCGCAAAACGCGGTCTTACCGGACAGCCTTAAGGTTTGTATGCGGGGGCTTTGAAAAAGATAAAACAAAGCTTTGCGTTAATCGGGGGGAATTACAGAAAATGGTAGAAATGAAAAATGTCAACGTGCATTACGCAAGCGGCGTGGACGCGTTGGTGGACATAAATCTTCGGATAAACGACGGCGAGTTCGTGTTTATCGTCGGAAAAAACGGCGCGGGAAAATCCACCCTTATGAAACTTATGATGCGGGAGATTGTTCCAAGCTCGGGGCGCGTTTTTGTGAACAGCTACAGCCTTTCAAAGCTTAAGGGCAACAAAGTCGCGAAATTCCGCCGCTCGATAGGGGTGGTTTTCCAAGAATTCAGACTTATACAGGATTTCACGGTGTATGAAAACGTGGCGTTCGTGCTGAGAATTGCCGATAAGTCGAATAAGTACATCAGGCAGAGAGTGCCGTATGTTTTAAATCTTGTGGAACTTGCGCATAAGGCAAAATGCAAGACCCGCGAGCTTTCGGGCGGCGAACAGCAGAGAGTCGCAATAGCGCGCGCTCTTGCGAACGACCCGGGACTGCTTATTGTCGACGAGCCGACGGGAAATCTCGACCCGAAACGCTCTTACGAGCTGGTGGGGCTGCTTAAGGAAATAAACCGCTGCGGGACGACGGTGGTTATGATTACTCACGAACACGAGCTTGTGCGATATTTCGGCGGCAGAATTATCAACATCGAGGCGGGAAAGATAACGTTCGACAAGACTATTGGAGGCAGCGATGAGGACGAGTAATGTCAGCTATTTGGTAAAAAAAGGAATTGCCTCCGTCTGGAAGAACTTCATTATGTCGTTCGCGAGCTTTTCGATACTGCTTGTAAGCTTGTTGCAGATAAGCTGTACGGCGTTGTTTATGATGAATATAAACATCGTTATGAGCAATATCGAGGACACCAACGAGGTTACGATATACGTTAAAGACGGTGCGACGGACGAGCAGATACAGCATATAGGCGACGTTTTGCACAGCAACAGCAATCTCACGGATATTACGCATTACACCAAAGAACAGGCTCTGGAGGACTTCAAAAAGGATATGGCGGAGTATTCCGAGCTGTTAAACTACCTCGAAGAAAACCCCATGCCGGAGACTTATCTCGCGAGAGTGACCGATCTTTCGCAGATAAGGGCGACGGTCACGGCGATTTCGGGGATTGAGGGCGTAGAGCAGGTTAAAGCGCCGTATGATTTCGCAAACGCTCTGGTGAACATCAGAAACGCGCTGTCGATAATCGTTGTCGCAATGCTGCTGACGCTTATTGTTGTAAGTATAGTTATAGTGTCCAACACCATACGAACCAGCGTTTTCGCGCGGCGCACGGAGATTACCATTATGAAATACGTCGGCGCGACAAACGGCTTTATAAAGCTGCCGTTCTTTGTGGAGGGCTGCTTTGTCGGGATCCTCGCGGGGACTGCCGCGTGGGGACTTACATGGTTCATTTATGACGCGGTGTATTCGCTGTTTACGGACAATCTCACGCTTTGGGAGATGTTCGGGTTCTTTAACCTCATTCCGTTCAGCAGCGTCTGCTGGATAGTGCTTGGGGCAAACTGCGTGGCGGGAGCGTTTTTGGGCGCGGTCGGAACTATGATAAGTATGGGAAAATATCTGAAAGTATAAATTATTGCGGTCTGAAAGGAAATTCTCGTGAACAGAAAAATATCTCTCGGCATTACCATAAGTCTTATCGCGATAGGCTGCGCGATAACGTTTGTGCTGACATGGACGGTGTCGCTCGGGATCTATAATTCCAAAATCGCCAGCAGCGAAAAATACGCGGGCGTTTATGAAAAGCTTAAAGAAATGGACGCGACGGTGCGCGGAAACTACATCGGCACAATTTCCGACGAGGCTCTCGAAAACGCGATAATAAACGGTTATGTCAGCGGCATAGGCGATAAATATGCGTCGTATATGCCGGCAAATTCGTATTATGTGCTCCAGCAGACCACCGGCGGCGTGGTCACGGGCGCGGGTTTTGAGGCTGAGGAGGACGGCAGCGGGTATCTGCGCGTTACAAGAATATACAAAAACAGCTCCGCGGAGCAAAACGGCATGATGACGGGCGATATAATCACAGCGATAGACGGTCACAGCCTGCTTTCCATGACCGCTGCGGACGCGTTTGAGAGAATTTCGGGCGACGTGGGGTCGAAACTGTCGTTAAATCTTGTGCGAAACGGCGAGGAGGTCTCGGTGACCTTGGTTCGCCAGCAGATAGAGATTGAATCCGTCACCGATAAATTGCTTGAAAACAACATCGGCTATATTCGCATTCTCACCTTTAACGGGAAAACGTCCGACCAGTTTTCAACTTCTCTTGATTCGCTGCTTGCGAGAAATATCTCGTCGCTTATAATAGACCTTCGCCGAAACAGCGGGGGCGTTGTATCGGAGCTGAAACCGATGTTAAACCGCATTATCAAGTCGGCGGTTGTGGCGACGGCGGAATACGCGGGAGGGGTCAAGAAAAACCTTATCGAGACCGACTCCGACGAATCCCTCGATATTCCGATAGCTATCCTCGTGGACGGCGGCACGTCTTCCGCGGCGGAGCTTTTCGCGGTGGCTCTGCGCGATGAGTACGGCGCAGTTTTGATAGGCACGCAGACATACGGAAAAGCGGTTATGCAGAATACCTATGAGTTTTCCGACGGCGACGCGCTTACTATTTCGGTGGCAACTATTCTCCCGTCAAAATCGGAATCCTATGACGGCGTGGGGCTGAAACCCGATTATATCGTAGAACTTCCCGCGGGGATAACCTACGAATATATCACGGACGAGACCGATACGCAGCTGCAAAAGGCTACGGAAATTCTGTCTACGGGCGTTTCGGCGCAGCAAAATCAGCAAACTCCGTCAAATTCGTCAAGTTCAAGTAATTCAAGCGGTTCATAAAAATCAAATAACAGGAGGAAAATTATGAATAAACCCAGTATGGTACTGACAAGAAAAGGTGAAAAGCAGCTTAAAGACGAGCTGAACGAGCTGAGATCCGTTCGGCGCAGAGAGGTTGCGGAAAAGATAAAAGTCGCGCTTTCGTTCGGAGATCTTTCCGAAAACAGCGAGTACGACGAGGCTAAAAACGAGCAGGGCATTATCGAGTCGAGAATTGCCGAAATAGAGCAGACCTTGGCTCACGCGCAGATTATCGACGACGAGGATATTTCCACAGAAAAAGTGGGAATTGGAACGACCGTAAAACTGCTTGATATGGAAATGGACGAGGAAATGGAATTCCGCATTGTAGGCACAAAAGAGGCGGATATAAACAGCGGAAAAATGTCCGATGAGTCGCCCATAGGCTCGGCGATACTCGGACGCGAAGTCGGCGAAGAAGTGGAAGTCGAAACGCCGTCGGGAGTTATCGGGTTTAAGATACTTGAAATCAGAAAGGACGACGAGGAGTAAATAATGCCGGAAAATAAAGAGAAAAACGAAATACAAGAGGAATTGTCGGAAGAGGAGCTTGAACAACAGCTTGACGAACAGCACAGAGTTCGCCTTGAAAAGCTTGCGGCACTCAAGGAAAGCGGGCGCGACCCCTATACCGTGACAAAATTCCCGGTGGATATTTATGCTGCGGATATCCGCGCGAGGTTTGAGGAACTCGAAAACAAGGACGTGTGCATTGCGGGCAGAATTATGTCCCGGCGTGATATGGGCAAGGCGAATTTTATCGACGTTCGCGACAGCTCCGACAGAATGCAGGTCTATGTCAAGATTGACGAGATAGGCGAGGAGAATTTCGCCGAGTTCAAAAAGTGGGATCTGGGCGATATTGTGGGCGTTAAGGGGTATGTTTTCAAGACAAGACGCGGGGAAATTTCCGTTCACGCAAAGGAGATTACCCTGCTTTCAAAGTCGCTGCTGCCGCTGCCCGAAAAATGGCACGGTCTTAAGGACAAGGAGGAGCGTTATCGCAAACGTTATCTTGACCTTATCGCAAACCCCGAAGTTAAAGACGTTTTTGTAAAGCGTTCTAAGATACTCTCGGAAATAAGAAAATTCCTTGACGGGCACGGGTATATTGAAGTTGATACGCCGACGCTGCTGCCGCTTGAAATAGGCGCGGCGGCAAGACCGTTTAAAACGCATCACAACGCTCTGGATATCGATATGTATCTTCGCATTGAAACTGAATTGTACCTCAAAAGGCTTATCGTGGGCGGCTTTGACAAGGTTTACGAGGTCGGGAGAATTTTCCGCAACGAGGGCATGGACGCGACGCATAATCCCGAATTTACGTCTATCGAAATGTATCAGGCGTATATCAACTACTTTGATATGATGGATCTTATCGAGGAGCTTTACCGCACGGTGACTCTCAATGTCTGCGGCACGGACACCGTAATATATCAGGACAAGGAGATAGCTGTAGGAAAGCCGTGGGAACGCCTTACTATGATCGAGGCGGTCAAGAAGTACGCGGGCGTGGACTACAACGACTGGAAAACCGACGAGGAGGCGAGAGCCTGCGCGAAGGCAAAGGGCGTTGAGGACGGCGTGGACGCAAATTCCACCAAGGGTCACGTTCTTATCGCGTTTTTCGAGGCGTTTGTAGAGGACAAGCTTATCCAGCCGACGATAATTTACGACTATCCCGTGGAAAATTCTCCGCTTGCAAAAAGAAAGTCCGATTGTCCCGCATTTACCGAAAGATTTGAGTATTTTATCAACGGAACGGAGTTCGGAAACGCGTTTTCGGAGCTTAACGACCCGATTGACCAGAAGGAGCGTTTTGTAAAGCAGGTTGCGGCAAAACGCGCTCAGGGCGGAAACGACGCGCAGGTAGACGAGGATTTTATCACCGCGCTGGAATATGGACTGCCTCCTACGGGCGGCTTAGGGTTCGGGTTTGACAGGCTGGTAATGCTGCTGACAAATTCCCCGAGCATAAGGGACGTTTTGCTGTTCCCGACAATGCGTCCGCAGGTTTAACAACTAAAACGAAAACGGAGATCGACAGGCTGTCGGTCTCTGTTCTGTATAATGTGGGGTGAGTTTATGCAAAACAACGACGACCGCCGCGAACTTCTTAAAATAAAGCAGTCGCGGCAGGAGATGTTGAACGAAGATAATACGAAGAATGAAGAGCCGAAAAAAACGGCTTACGAAAAACCGCACGGTATGGCAGCCGTTAAAAACTTCCTTTACTATCACAAAGTGACGATAATAATTGCGGCGGCGATAATCGCTCTTGCGGCGTTTCTCGTTTTACAGACCGTACTCCGCGAAAAAGGAGACATAAGGGTGCTGGTAATTTCGACGGAGGCAACCTCCGAGCTTTCTGCGCGCGCCGACGCGATTGGAAACGCTTTGGCGCGGTATTGCCCCGATTTCGACAAAAAACACGGCGTTGTCGTGGAGACCGTTTTTATTGACCTTTCGGCAGGGCAAAATCAAGGGCAATATTACCTTGTCGAGCAGGAAAAACTGGATCTTGAAATGCAAAACCCCAAATCGCAGATAATTATTACCGACGAGGGTTTTCGGGCATATGCAAGCGACGAAAACGGCTTTCAAAGCAGGTTTTTCACCGACCTTACAAGCCTTTACCCCGAAAAACAAGGCTATCTTGACAGAGCAATCCGCTTTAACGACACCGCTCTTGCGAAAGACGCGGGCTGGAACAGCTGTCCCGACAAAACGGTGATTTTCGTGCGTTCGGTGACTTCCGAAGATAAAGATGAAATTGAGGCAAACCGCAGGGCTTTGGAGGTTATTGAAAACGTGATAAACGAAACCAAAATAAATTCCTAACTGAACGGGTCTTTTTTCTCGCAGTTTATGGGAGTGTGCTGCATTTTCCCCGAACCCGCGCGAATGTCGCAAGGAATATATTCCGTCTTCTTTACGGGGTCTTTCATAAAAACCTCTTCAAGCCGTCGCAGAAGTCCTGTTCGCGCGCTAAAAGCTGCTCCGCGCTTTCGCGGATACCCGCATATGCCCCGTGAGAACGGTTTACGGTGCGCTGCATATCGATAATGCCCATAGTCGTGCCTTTAAGCATTATCTGCGCGAGATTGGAGCTGCTTTTGTTGTGAGCGGTTTTCATTGCAATGCCCATTTTCGTCATGGAAACAAGATACGGCGAAACCTTTCGTGCGGGTTCGCCGCGCCGCGAAAGCTCCCGGCTTGCCCTTGACGCTACGGTTTTATAGCGTTTTTGCTGACCCGAAATCTCTCTGTAAAGTTCGCGGCTTTTGCACCGTTTTAGAACATCGCCGCTTGCCTCGTACGCCATTTGCGCGTTCTGGTAGACGCTGTTTAAGATAGCCGCGCTTTGCTTATTTCTGTATTCCGACATAATATACCCCCGTTTTTAGTTTTTCGCTATTATTTTGAACATTTAACCCGCGATTATTACGAATTTTGTTTTGGAGGGAAAATATGGAAATCAAAAGATGCTCCTGGGTGGGGTCCGACCCGCTTTATATCGAATATCACGACCGCGAGTGGGGAAAACCGCTCCACGACGACAGAATGCTTTTTGAAATGTTGATTTTAGAGGGCATGCAGGCAGGGCTTTCATGGATAACGGTTTTGCGTAAGCGCGAGAGCTTTCGGCAGGCGTTCGACAACTTCGACCCGGAAAAAATTGCGAATTACGGCGAAGACAAAATTGCCGAGCTTATGGGAAATTCTTCCATAATCCGAAACGAGCGCAAAATCCGAGCCGCCGTTCAGAACGCGAGGGCTTTTCTGGCGGTAGAAAAGGAGTTCGGGAGCTTTGACAGGTTCATCTGGGGGTTTGTGGATTACGCGCCCATGGTAAATTCCCCGAAAACCGAAAAAGACGTCCCCGCGAACACGCCGCTGTCCGACAAGATAAGTAAGGAACTTAAAAAACGCGGGTTTAAGTTTGTCGGAACGACTATCGTTTACTCGTTTTTGCAGGCGGTGGGAATTGTGAACGACCATGTGCAGGGGTGCTTTTGCTGTTTGAAAAATAAGTGAAAATTCAAAAAAGTTTGAAATAATTCTCACTTTTGTTAAAAATAGCACTTGAAATTTCAGAAAAAAGGTGTATAATATAATTAGCACTCTAAGGAAGAGAGTGCTAATTATTATTTAAGGTGATGATTTTATGGGTGAAACAAAGGAATTTAAGGCGGAATCCAAGCGTTTGCTGGAAATGATGATAAACTCTATCTACACGCACAAGGAGATTTTCCTGCGCGAGCTTATTTCCAACGCCTCGGACGCTATGGACAAGCTGTATTTTAAGTCTATGTCGGATGGGAACGGCGAGGCTGTCACGCGGTCGGATATGGAGATAAAACTTGACGCGCAAAAAGACGCGAGAACGCTTACTATTTCCGACAACGGCATCGGAATGACTGCGGAGGAACTCGAAAACAACCTCGGCACTATCGCGCAAAGCGGCTCGCTTGCGTTTAAAAAAGAAAACGAAAACGCCGAGGACGTGGATATTATCGGGCAATTCGGCGTGGGATTTTATTCCGCGTTTATGGTGGCAAAAAAGGTCACGGTGATTTCCAAGGCTTACGACTCGGACAAGGCGTTTATGTGGCAGAGCGAGGGCGTGGACGGGTACACTATATCCGAGGCTGAAAAGGACGGTCACGGCACGACAATCACGCTTGAAATTAAGGATAACACCGACGAGGAAAATTACGATGAATTCCTCACTCCGTACAAGATAAAGGAGCTTGTCCGCAAGTACTCCGATTATATACGCTATCCGATTAAAATGGACGTGGAACACGAGCGTCTGCGCGAGGGGACGGGCGTTGACGGAAAAGAGCCCGAATACGACAAGGAAATAGTTACCGAAACGCTGAATTCCATGATACCCGTGTGGAAAAAGTCAAAATCCGAGCTTAAGGACGAGGATTACAACCAGTTCTACAAGGACAAATTCTACGACTACTCCGACCCGCTGCTGCATATCCACACCAAGACCGAGGGCGCGGCGACCTATTCGGCGCTGCTTTATGTGCCGTCGAAAGCTCCCTATGATTATTACACAAAATCGTTTGAAAAGGGCTTGCAGCTCTATTCGGGCGGCGTTATGATAATGGAAAAATGCGGGGACTTGCTGCCGGATTATTTCAGCTTTGTAAAGGGACTTGTAGATTCGGAGGATTTGTCGCTGAATATCTCCCGTGAAATGCTCCAGCATGACAGACAGCTTAAGGTTATCGCGAAATCTATCGAAAAATCGATTAAAAACGAGCTGAAAAAGCTGCAAAAAAATGACCGCGCAAAGTACGAGAAGTTTTTTGAAACGTTCGGAACGCAGATAAAATACGGCATTTACGAAAGCTACGGAATGAATAAGGACGAGCTTTCGGACCTGTTGATGTTCAAGACCTCGAACGGCGGTATGACTACTCTTGAGGAATATGTTTCCCGTATGAAAGACGGTCAGCAGTACATTTATTTCGCGTCGGGCAGCAGCGTTTCACGCATTGAAAGCCTGCCCCAGACTGAGCTTGTCCGCGACAAGGGTTTTGAGATACTCTATCTTACCGACCATGTTGACGAATTTTGCCTGCAAATGATGCACGACTATGACGGCAAGGAATACAAGTCGGTTTCCGCGGACGATCTGGAGCTGGGCTCGGAGGAGGAAAACAAGGAGATCCAAAAAGAGCAGGACGACAACAAGGCTTTGTTCGACTTTATGACGGAAAAGCTATCGGGCAAGGTGAAGGCTGTAAAGCTCTCTCACCGCCTTAAAAATCACCCCGTTTGCATTACAAGCGAGGGAAATCTCTCGGTTGAAATGGAAAAAGTGCTTTCGGCTATGCCGAACGGCGAGGGCGCGAAAGCGGAAAAGGTTCTCGAAATAAATCCCAACCACGCGATTTTTGAAAAGCTGAAGTCGCTTTTCGAGAACGACAAGGACAAAGCGGCGGAATATGCGGAAATTTTGTACGATCAGGCGTTGCTTATAGAGGGAATGCCGATAGAGGATCCGGTGGGATTCTCAAACAAGGTGTGCAAGTTCTTAGCGTAACTTCAGGCTGTCGATAAGCCCCATCTACTTCGTCATCGTAACCGCGGCAGGCAAAAGCCTAGCCGCGGTCACGTTTCCAGCGTTTTCCGCTGTAAGCGGATAATGCGGTATATGGAGCTTTCTCAACAGCCTATTAAAATGTGAAAAAATCCTCTCCGTAAAAAGAGAGGATTTTATTTATATATTGTTTCGTGCGTCGTTGAGTATTTGAGCGTATTTTTCCATCTGTATTTTGGAAATAACTTGGTTTTTGTCGTAATTCTCCAGAAACCGGAGCAATTCGCGGCTGCCAAGACACACGTAATCCGTCTCGCGCAGCGATAACCGAAGTTTAGCATTGGAACTTGAAAAAAACAGCACCGTGTCTATCCACACATCTTCGCCCGCGGCGTTTAAAATGCTCTTTACAATGTCCCGCTGGCGGCGCATTTGCTTTATGGGGTTGTCCATTTCAATAACGGCGGTTTTGTCGCGGTAGTATTTGCGCTGTTCCCATTTTTCCGCTTTCCAACTGCCTTGAATTGTCCCGGAATGGTTCTTTACTTCGACGATTATAACGCCCTTGTGGCTGATTATCAGCATATCAACCTCCGAACGCCCGCGTTTATAGCGAATGGGGAGATTGCAGAAGATGATATTGTTCCCGGAAAGATGCTTTACCGCCTTGTACAACAGCTTTTCTCCGCGCCTACCGCTGTTTAAGACGTTGTAACGCCTTGCAAGGATAACATAAGCGGCGTTGCAGAGAAAAATCAGAGAGATGACCACTATTGCCGTTATCTTGGTTTCGTACAGCTTGAACCACACAAACGAAATAAGCAGCAGCACGGGAGCTACTCCCAAGAAAACCTGCATTATCACAAGAACGATAATGCGTTTGTTATTTGTATTTTTACAGCGAATGACCTTGTTCATTTATACCTCTACACATTACACATTAAATCGGAAAAGCGTAACATCGCCGTCCTGCATGACATAATCCTTGCCCTCCAGACGAACAAGCCCCTTTTCCTTTGCGGCAGCCATAGACCCGCAGTTTATAAGGTCGTCGAACGACACTATCTCGGCGCGGATAAAGCCTTTTTCAAAGTCGGTGTGGATTTTTCCCGCCGCCTGCGGAGCTTTCGTGCCTTTGGTGATAGTCCACGCGCGCACCTCGGGAGTTCCCGCCGTGAGGAACGAAATAAGTCCAAGCAAGCGATATCCCGACTTGATTATTCTCGCAAGACCGGAGCTTTCAAGCCCGAGTTCGCTTAAAAACATGGTCTTGTCCTCGTCGGACATATCGGAGATTTCAGCCTCGATTTCGGCGCATATCGGCAGAACCTCGGCGTTTTCCTCGCGGGCAATTTCACAAACGGCTTTATACTGCGGATTATCGTCAATGTTACCCGTAAAATCCGCCTCGGAGAGATTTGCCGCGTAAATCACGGGCTTGTTGGACAGCAACGGCGTATCCTTCAGGAATTCAAGCTCCTCCTCGGTGTAACCGAAACTTCTCGCGGACTTTCCGTCTTCAAGGTGAGATTTCAGACGCTCGAAGAAATCAACCTGCTTTTGCACGGATTTATCGCCCTTGAGAGCCTTTTTTGCGCGGTCAATGCGGCGTTCGAGGATCTCCAGATCGGAGAAAATAAGCTCGAGATTTATCGTTTCAATATCGCGTGCCGCGTCAACGCTGCCGTCGACGTGAATGATATTATCGTCCTCAAAACAGCGCACAACGTGGACGATAGCGTCCACCTCACGGATATTCGAGAGGAATTTATTGCCCAGACCCTCGCCCTTGGACGCGCCCTTTACAAGACCCGCAATATCGACGAATTCAAGCGTCGCGGGAGTGAACTTCTCGGGGTTGAACATGCGTGCAAGCGCGTCAAGCCGCTCGTCGGGAACGGAAACGATGCCGACGTTCGGCTCTATCGTGCAGAACGGATAATTTGCGGACTGTGCGCCCGCGTTTGTAAGAGCGTTGAAAAGGGTGCTTTTGCCGACGTTCGGCAAGCCTACCATACCTAACTTCATTTAAAATTCCCACCTTAACCGTTAGAAATAAAAATACACTATAATTATAACACGAACAAATCATTTTTTCAAGATGTTTTTTTGTACTTGACAATTTAAATTATTTGTGATACAATAAAAGTTGCCGGAGGTACTTCGTGAGAAGTTGAGAGGGCTCTGCCCAACTCCTTGAACCTGTTGGTTAAGACCATCGTAGGGAAGGCACAGTTTGCGCCGCCCTATGGGGCGGTTTTTCAGTCGCGCTTTCACCCGCGCATTCGGGGAAGATTGCCCTGTTTTGGGAAATGCGCATTAAGGGGGAGCCTGCGGGGGGCGGGCGGATTTGCAAAGCAAATCCGTGCCGCCAAAGCGGCGGCTCCCGCGAAAGCGGGAGCCAAGCCCGCCCCCGCGCCCCGGGAAATCGTCCGCGCGCGGGAGGCGATACACAAATAATCTTCCGAACGGAGGAGCATGCTGTTGAAATTTTGTTTAACTGTCGCGGGGTCGGACTGCTCGGGCGGCGCGGGGATACAGGCGGATCTTAAAACGTTCGCGGCGCACGGGTGCTACGGCGCAAGCGTTGTTACAGCCGTTGTCGCGGAAAACACCCGCCGTGTTATTTCCGTGTTCAATTTGCCCGCAATTGAAGTTGCAAACCAGCTTGACGCGGTTTTTGAGGATATTGAGATTGACGCGGTAAAGCTCGGTATGCTGCCGAATGCGGAAATAATCCACACCGTCGGGGAAAAGCTTTCGGAATACAAGCCGAGGTTCTCGGTGTGCGATCCTGTTTTGTCCTCGACAAGCGGGACGGCTCTCTCGGCGGAAAACTCGCTCGACGCATTCAAAAAGTTCATCTTCGCGAATGTCAGCCTTATAACGCCGAATATCCCCGAGGCGGAGAAGTTCTGCGGGTTTGAAATACACGGCATACCCGATATGGAAAAAGCCGCGCGAAAGCTGTTTGAATTCGGCGCGGGAGCGGTTCTCGTAAAGGGCGGACATCTCCCCGGCGACGCTGTCGACGTTCTTTTTGACGGGGAGGAATTCACAAAATTCACGTCCGCGCGGATAAATTCCGAAAACACTCATGGGACAGGCTGTACGTTGTCCTCGGCGATAGCCGCGAATTGCGCGAACGGTATGGAGCTTTCCAAGGCGGTGGGTTCTGCTAAAAATTACCTCACACAGGCTATTGAAAATTCATACAAGGTGGGAAAAGGCAAAAGCCCCGTAAACCACTTTTACCAAATACACAAAGGAGATTTGTTATGAGAGAATACAAAACCCAAATGGAGGCGGCAAAAAAGGGCATTATCACACCCGAAATGGAAGTTGTCGCAAAAAAAGAATATCTTGACGCAGAGACTGTCCGCGAACGGGTGGCTTGCGGCTCGGTATGTATTCCCGCGAACGTCAATCACACCGCGCTTTCCGCGGAGGGTATAGGCGAGGGTCTTCGCACCAAAATAAACGTTAATCTCGGAATTTCGGGGGACGCGAACGACTACGCTCTCGAAATGCAAAAAGTCGATATGTCGATAAAATTCGGCGCGGAAGCGATTATGGATCTGTCGAATTACGGCAAAACCAACACGTTCAGAAAAGAGCTTGTCGCAAAATCTCCCGCAATGATCGGGACTGTGCCGATGTACGACGCTATCGGGTATCTTGATAAGGATCTTCTCGAAATTTCCGCGCAGGATTTTCTGAAGGTCGTCCGCGCGCACGCCGAAGAGGGCGTTGATTTTATGACTATCCACGCGGGAATAAACCGCCGCGCGGTTGAGGCGTTTCGGCGCGATCCGCGAAAGATGAATATCGTGTCCCGCGGAGGGTCGCTGTTGTTTGCGTGGATGATGATGACGGGCAACGAAAACCCGTTTTATGAGTATTATGACGATGTTCTCGAAATTCTTAGGGAATATGATGTGACGATTTCCCTCGGCGACGCGCTGCGCCCCGGCTGTATAGACGACAGCACTGACGCGGGGCAGGTAGCCGAGCTTATAGAGCTTGGCGCGCTTACCGAACGCGCATGGGCAAAAGACGTTCAGGTTATGGTCGAGGGTCCGGGACATATGGCAATGAACGAAATTGCCGCGAATATGGCGCTGCAAAAGCGCATTTGCCACAACGCGCCGTTTTATGTGCTGGGTCCGCTGGTGACGGATATTGCCCCCGGCTACGACCATATAACTTCTGCTATCGGCGGAGCTATCGCGGCGGCAAGCGGCGCGGATTTCCTGTGCTATGTAACTCCCGCCGAGCATTTGCGGCTGCCCGATTTGTCGGACGTTAAAGAGGGAATTATCGCGTCAAAAATCGCTGCTCACGCGGCGGATATTGCAAAGGGAGTTCCGCATTCGCGCGACCGTGACAACGAAATGGCTGCGGCGCGGCATGCGGTGGACTGGGATAAAATGTTTGAAATAGCTATCGACCCCGAAAAGGCGAGAGCGTATTTTGAAAGCTGCCCTCCCGCGGACAGGCACACCTGCTCGATGTGCGGGAAAATGTGCGCTGTCCGCACAACTAATATGATACTCGAGGGGAAGGAGGTTAAGTTTTGTTCTGAGAAATAGTTTATAGTGTACTACTCAAAGTGAACAATGCACAGCGCATAGTGAACAGCAAAGGTGCGCCTTCGGCGCGATTTGGATTGTCTGCAAGTACGCACGTAACCGAAACGGTAATTTTTGTTAACTTTTCCGACTTGTGACAATCTAAAATATCCGCGAAGCGGATACCTATACTATTCACTGTAAACTGTACACTGTAAACTGCCATCGGGGCGGGGAGCGCCGCTCCGACTTGAAAAATCAGCGAGGGAACCCGTGTTTCGGGGTGAGAGGGCAGAATAGACTGCCGACCGAAGAATATGCAAACCATATTCTATTACGCCGACGGCGCGCTGATTTTCATGGACGCGCCGCGGAGAAAAGAGGATTTTTCAACATGAAAAAAACAGATCTTCACAAGCTTGCAGCAGCGGCGTTTTTGACCGCGCTCGCAGTAGCCGGTTCGCAACTTCAAATCCCGTTATTCGGCGCGAAACTCAGCCCCGTCCAGCACCTTGTAAACATAATTGCGGGTGTGTACTTAGGACCTTGGTGGGCAATGGGTTCGGGCTTTTGCGCCGCGCTGATACGCAATTTTACGGGTCTGGGGACTCCGCTGGCGTTTCCGGGATCGATGATAGGGTCGTTTTTGGCGGGAGCAATGTATCATTGGGTATTCAGGAAAAAATCCAACGCCTGGAGATTGCCTGCCGCATATGCGGGAGAGCTTTTCGGAACTTCTGTTCTCGGAGGACTTGCGGCGTACCCGATAGCTTATCTTATTCTGAAAAATAAAGAGGCAACGCTGTTTACATATGTTATGCCGTTTTTCTCGTCCTGCGCGTTGGGCACGGTTATCGCGATTATAATCGTAACCGCTATGAAGCGTTCCCGCGCGCTTGACAGAATTTTCGGCGCAGATGTTGAGTTTAAGACAGACAAGGCGAAGTCGTAACGGCTGTTTTCGGGCAGCTGTTGCTGAAAATATAATTTAAGATTGACAAGGCAAAACGGGCGGGGGAAACTCCGCCTGTATTTTGAGGTAATTATGGATAAATTCCAACAAGACGCGGCGGGCACGCTTGAAAAGCTGCGCGACATGCGCCCCGTGGTTCATTCTATCACTAACTACGTCACGGCGGGCGATACGGCGAATATGCTTTTGGCGGCAGGTGCGTCGCCGATTATGGCTGACGACCCCGCCGACGCCGCTGAAGTAGCCGCAGGAGCAAACGCCCTAATGCTGAATATGGGAACGCTCTCCAAAAAGCACGTTCTGGCTATGCTTAACGCGGGGAGAGCCGCAAACGAGCGCGGCGTTCCCGTTGTTTTCGACCCCGTAGGCGTTCATTTGACGGAATTTCGGCAAAATTCTGCTCTGGAAATTCTTTCCAAAGTAAAAATATCAATAATCCGCGGAAATCTCTCGGAAATGCTGTTTATGGGCGGAATTCCCGTCAAATCGCACGGTGTGGACAGCTCGGACGCGGAAAACGAGGATCTGAAATTTACCGCGGCGCGCGAAGTCGCGGGGAAATACGGCTGTATTTGCGCTGTGACGGGCAAAAACGACCTTATTACCGACGGACGGGTGGCTGTGCGGCTCGAAAACGGCACGGCTCTGCTGCGGAAAATCACCGGCGCGGGCGATATGACCTCGGCGGTAACGGCGGCGTTCTCGGCGGCGGCTGAGCCGTTCAAAGCGGCGGTTTTCGGCACGGCGTTTATGGGGATTTGCGGCGAAATAGCCGAAAAATTATCCGAAAACAAGGGAATGGGAACGTTTCGCGCGGAACTTTTCAACGCTGCGGGAATGAGTGCCGAAACATTCTCCGAAAAGATGAAATTTGAGGTCATAGAGGTCTGATATGAATAAAAAAAAGATAGATTACACGCTGTACCTTGTCACGGACAGGGAACTTATGAGCTGCGAAACCATCGAGCAGTCCGTCGAACGCGCGATAGCGGGCGGAGCGACGGTGGTCCAGCTGCGCGAGAAAAACGCGACATCGCGGGAGTTTTTCGAGCTTGCGGTTCGCGTAAAGCAGATAACCGAGCCTTGTCAAGTACCGCTTATCATAAACGATAGAATAGACATCTGCATAGCGGCGGGCGCGGACGGCGTTCATCTCGGGCAGAAAGACATTCCGTGCGATATTGCTCGGAGAATTTTAGGCTCGGAGAAAATCATCGGCGTGTCGGCAGCGACCCCCGCGGAGGCTGCGAAAGCCCAGCGCGACGGC
>CANQNY010000009.1 GCA_947625335.1 uncultured Clostridia bacterium
TATGTAATGAAGAGGTCCGACCTCAAAAAGCCGAAAAAATATGATGTTTTCGTGAAAAACGTCGTGTGGGAATATTTCGGCGGGTCGGGGTGGGTAAGGCTTTTCCCCGACGACAGGTTCGGCGATGTTTTCAACGGGAAAAACGACGGTTCTCCCGTGAAAATTACTTTCACCTGCCCGAACGACATTGCTCCCGTAAATCTCCCGTCGGGGCAATGCTACGCCATAAGGGCGCGCGCGGAGCTTGTGGAGAACTATCTTAAGCAGTACGGCGACTATATCGTGCCGCAGGTGTATATGCCGACGTTTTCATACAGCTATAACGAACTTTTGCGGGTGTATACCGTGTTTACGGAAAATTGCCTTGAAGTTCGCGAGCATTCGCTTAAAAATAATTCGGCGCAGGCGGCAAGGCTTTTGCCGGACGAGGGGAAAACCCTTGAATTCGCGTTTACAGCACCGCTTGACAGGGAGAATATCGGTATTCTTTTCGAGGTTGAGGCAGGCTCGGACAGCAAGAGATACGAATGGGAATATCTTACTAAAAACGGCTGGCAGGCGCTTGACTGCCGCGACGGCACAAACGGTCTGTCGGAAACGGGACTTTTGGTTTTCGGAGAAAACAGCGGGTTTGTTTACAAGGAAAGGTACGGTCATAAGGGGTACTGGATAAGGCTGCGGTTTGAGAAAGTGGAGTATTTTCCGAACCAAGCCGCGGTGAGGGTGTTTTTGAACTGCGCGCGTGCGAGCAATACCGAACAACGCCCCGAAGAGCTTTTCACCGTCACCGACTCCGACAGGGTCTGCCGACTTTCCCAGAGCGGAGTTTACAGCGCGAAAGTCTATGTTGACGAGCTGCCGTCGGCGTCTCCCGCCGAGGCGGACGCTATGGTGAAAAGCAAGGGTTCAAGACCCGTTTACGACGAAAACGGCGACCTTGTATCGCTTTTCGTTTTGTGGAACGAGTACAGCGGCGGCGAAAAGGGACGTTCTTATGTTCTGGACAGGGACACTTCCTGCGTTATTTTCGGCGGGAACGGCGCGGGGTCTATGCCGCCCGCGTCTAATTCGGCGAATGTTTCCGTAAGCTATATCACTTCAAGCGGCGACAGGGGAAATCTCCCGAAAAATACCGATTTTACCGCAAACGAGAACGCAGGTCTTATTTCAAGGATATACAATCCGCTGAGAATGACAGGCGGCGCGGGCAAGGAAACGCTCGGAGGCACGCTTGAACGCTGCGCGGCAGAGCTTAGGCTAAACGCCCGCGCACGCTCGGCGGGCGACTTTGAGGCGGCAGTAAAAGCCGCCGACAGAAGTGTTCTTCGGGTAAAGGCGTTCGGCGGGAAAAACGCCCGCGGCGAAAGTTCGCCCGGCACGGTGACGATAGCCGTGCTTTTCAGAGAGCAGGAGGGTTTTCCCGAAAAAAGCGCGCGCCTTGAAAAGCTGCTGCGGGGCATGTGCAGTCCGCTTATGCGCGGAGGGACGCCCGAAATCGTAAAGCCGTATACCGTGACGTGCAGTATTTCCGTCACGGCGTTCGTGAGAAGTCCCGAGGCTGCGGGACGCGTTCGCACGCGGCTTTCCGAAAGATTTACGGAATTCTTCGACGCCGAAAACGGCAATATCGACAAAAAAGGCTGGGAAATAGGTCAGCTCCCCGACAAGCCGATGATTTACGGGTATCTGGTCGGTACGGACGAAGTCGAGGGTCTGGAGGATTTCGAGCTTATAATGCTCGGTGAAAATAACGAGACGCTGAACGTTTCGGCTCTTGAAGTTCTCAAACGGAACGGAATGGCGCAAGCGGCGGCGGGAAACGCTTTTATCATGGTAAAGGTTATTTGATTTTGATATTAAGGAGGCGGGGTAAATGTTACAGTCGGAGGATTTAAGCCGCGACAGCTTTGAGGATATTTTGAAAACGGCAACGGCTGAGGCTGTAAAATTAAGTCCCGACTGGACCGACCACAACCCCTCCGACCCCGGTATCACCATACTGGAGCTTATGTCGTGGCTTTCGGAGGTGCAGCGGTATCATCTGAATTCCGTAAACGGACGGCATTTTTCGAGATATTTAAAACTTCTGGGCTGCGAGCCGCTGCCGTCCGCTCCCGCAAAGACTTATTTAAGGCTCAGCGGCGGCGGTTTTGCTCCGCAGGGGAGCGTCTTTTACGCTGACAATATCCCGTTTGAAACGAAATACGGCTGCTCGGCGGCGGACAACGAGATACTCTCGCTCGGCACGGGCGAACGTATCGTGGCGAACAGGGAAGATATACTCTCGGACAGCCTGAGAAGTTTTGCGAATACGCTTGTTTTTCCGTTCGGAGAGAGTTTGCCGTACACGAAATTTCGGGTACGCCTTAAAAATCCGCTTCCTGCGAAAAGCGTAGTCGGGATATACTTCGGGATAAGGCTTTCCGAGCCGTGTACCGAAATAACAAACAGCGGCGACTGCATAGCGTCCATAGGCGTTTTCACGGGTAATTTTCCCGCAAAGGTACTTATAGACGAGACCATGGGATTTACCAAAAGCGGCGTAATAATGTTCCGCACGGGAGATGCCGCGGCAGATGAGCTTGTGTTTTCGGTACAAAGCGGAGAATTCGCGGCAATGCCCGTTGTTACGGCGGCTGTGATAAACGCTGTGCCCGCGGTGCAAAAGCGGACGCTTTCGCGCATACTGCGGTTTGACAACGTTGAAAACGGCGTTATCCGAACGCCCGTAAAACCTGCGTTTTTGTTCGCTCTAAGCGATGAAGACGGAGATGAGAGCGAGAGGACGCTTTTAGAGGATTTTACGGCAGACGGGAAAATGATAACCGTAAACAGCACGGCGAGGCGTTTTGAGGCGGTGGTGTGCAGCGAGGGCTTTGAGGAACGCTGCTGTTTAGGCGAGGCGCGCGGCGTGTGCAATTTCAGAATTAAGCCCGAAATCGGGAATATACTCGAAAATTCGGTTTCGGTTTACGTTTGCGAGGACGGTGTTTTCCGCAGGTGGGTGCAGCTCGGCGACTTTGACAGCGCGAATAAATACAGCCGCTGTTTTGTTTACGATAATGAAACCGAGGAGATAGTTTTCGGAAACGGCGAAAAGGGTATGCCGCCCGAGGGAAAAATTTACCTTTTCGGGTGCGTTGTATCGCTTAAAAACGGCGGGAACGTCAAGGCGGGCGCGGTAAGCTCCACGAATGAAAACGGAATTTCCGCCGTGAATATACTTCCGTCGGAGGGCGGCGCAAAAAGGCAGTCTATTGACGAATGTTTCGACAGCGTGAGAGCCGCTGTAAATTCTCCGCGCTGCTTAGTTACTCTTGATGATTACGAAAACGCCGTGAGAACTACTCCCGGAATGCCTCACAAGCACATAAGGGCGTATTTAAGCGAACTTAAGGAAAACTGCGTTTGCATAGCGCTTGAGAATTTTATCGGAAATTCCGCTCCGAACAGCGGTCTTATGCGGAATTTAAAGCGCAGGATATTGCCCGCAGCGCAGCTTGGCACTAAGGTGGAATTTCCCGCCGTGAGATACGCTCCCGTGAATGTTTACATAAAGCTTAACACAAACATATATTCCGCCAACAGCAAGGAGCTTGCCGAAAAGGCTGTTCGGAGCTTTTTCGACAGCGACAGGGTGAATTTCGGCGTTACGATAAGCGTAAACGAGTTTTCGCGGTACGTCTGCGAGTCGCCGTGGGTAAGCGCGGTTTTAAGCGTGGATCTTTCGGTTTCCGCGAGCGACGGCGAAAGACTTCCGAGCGGCGATGTAAGACTGAAAAACGTCTGCCTGCCGACTGCGGGGAAAATTTCCGCAGTAGTTGAGCACTAAATTTTTACCGAAAATCGAAAGGGGTGAGAACAGGTTTGAGGAATGTGCCGAAATTTTTCATACTCAATAAAAAAAGCGACTTTCTGCGCGGGGTCGGCGGCGAAATACAGGGCGACGCGCTAAAGCCGAACGGCTTGTATTTTTCGGGACTTTTCGACAGCGGCGAGCGGGAAACGCGCTGGTACAAGCTGGAAACCGAGTTCTCACTTCCCGCCAACTGCTCGGCGCAGGTATCGTTTTACAGCTCCGAGAGCGAGGAAATTGAGGCTGACGGGAAATTCGTCAATATCACGGAGTTTTTGCGCTCGCCCGAAACGCCCGAAGAAAAGCTGAGTACGCTGTCGCCGCTGCTGCGGTTTACAAGACCGCTTTCAAAAGAAATACTGCTGACCGAAATTCGGTCGAGGTACTTGTTTTTCGTGATACACGCCGTCTGTCCCGACGGGGAATGTCCCGAAATACGGCTTATGAGGCTGATGTTCGACCCGTATATGTGGACGAATTTCCTGCCTGAGATGTACCGCGGCGACAATTCGTTTTTGGAGCGTTATCTCGCGATATTCCAGAGCCTTTTCGAGCATACCGAAACAAAAATCGACCGCGCCGCAGAATATTATTCTCAGGACTGCGCGGACGGGGATTTTTTAAGGTGGATATGCGGCTGTTTCGGGATAAAAACAGTCGGGTTGTGGAACGAGGAGCAGCTGAGGTATATTCTGAAAAACGCTCCGAGGATATTCGGGCGCGTGGGAACGCGGGAGGTACTCGCCGAGCTTTGCAGGCTGTATCTCGGGTGCAGTGCGGATATTGCCGAATATTATCAGTCCGAGGACGGCGGCTTTGTAAACCGCTATTCAATCCCGAAAGAGCGGCTTTTTACAAACCCTTACGAATTCGCGCTGATACTGCCGTGCGGTCCGATCTCGGAGGAGAAATACAACGGACTTGTGCGGATAGTCGACGACTTCAAACCCGCGTATATGACCGCGAATATTATAATTATCCCGCGCGAGGATACGCCCGGCGCAAACGGCGGATTGGTTCTCGGCGACGGTTTAACTCTCGTGTGACGGAGGCGTTTTATGTACAATATAAAATTTTTCCCGTTTGAACGGAACAATTATTTCAAAGGCAAGGTAATGAGCGCAGAATGCTTTAAGTCGGAGCAGCTCTATTTAAACGACAAACGCCGGCTTATGAACCGTCTGGCGGGAGGATACGGGATAGTATGCGGACTGGATACCGTGGCTGTCGAGGACGACAAAATTTCTGTCGAGGCGGGAGTTGCCGTGGACGGTCTGGGACGGGAGATAGTCGTTCCCGCGCCGCATACGGCAAAGCTTTCCGAGCTTAAGGGCTACAACGCGAACCTGCTGAGCGGAGAATACTATCTTTGCCTTGAATACGCCGAGAATTCCGATACAGAGGGCGTTGTTTCGGATATGACAGCGGAGGGGTATTCCCTCTATCTTGCGGAAACGTCCGAAATACGCACACGGGGCGTGGGGTCGTATTATAAGCAGTCGGCTGTTCTTTTTGAGAACGAGGACGTCGAAATTCGGCTTTATGTTCCGAGATTTATCAAATCTAACAGCAAATTCCCCGCCCAGCTGCGAATTATCCCGCGAAACACGGAATGCGTGATAAAAGCAAGGGGAACGGTAGATCTAAAATGCGTTCGCTGCGACGGAGCGGACAGCATAAGCGTGGATTTTGATTCCCGTTCGGAGAGGATAAAGGACGGGTACTATTCGCTGACGTATATTCCGGACGGTATGAATATCTCCAACGACACGGCGCAGTTTGTCGTTGGGGCGGGAGCTTTGAGCGTTTGGGTTTCCGAGCGGCAGTTTTCAAACGAAAAAGAAATTGAACTGCGCTCCGAGATGATAAGCGGCGAGCCGAGTGAACAGGCGCGCGGCGAATACCGCACCGAGCTTTTAAGTTTTGTAAGCTCCGCGTCGCAGGTGGATGTTCTTTTAGCGCGGATAACGGTGGAAAATTTTGTTATCACAAAGCTGCGCGAGGCTCCGTCCGATTTCAGATTTCCGACTAACGCGGAGCTTGAGATAGAAAATCTCGCGCTGAAAGACAGAATACGGGTGTTGGAAAAAACAGCGCGCTCGGAAAATATAAAATCCGAGGGTGAAAAGCATTCCGACGCTCTGACGGAGGTGTCCTCCGGGGAGGCTGTCATAGACCTCGGCATAGGCGGAAAGGCGGGAAAGAGGTTCTTTTCGGAGGAAATTTCCCACGGTCTGGGGCTGGGGAACGTTTTGGTTGTGGCGGGACTGCGCGACGAGAATGTTTCCGATTGCAGCTTTGTTTACGGTTCTTCGGAGATATTTGACGAGGGCGACAGCGGCGTTAAAGCCGAGGTTGCAGTTCGGGTAAATTCCGCAACGGGAACATTCAAAATAGGCATTCGCCTGCTTGAAGCGGCAGCCGCCGACAGTGCGGTAATACATTGGACGGCGATAAAGCGCAGCGAGGTTCGCGCCGCCGCTGACAGAAGAATAATCATAGACAACGGCACAAAAACGCTCGGAGTGTTGGAATCGGCGTATTTTACGGTAAAATTCATCAATCTTCCGCCCTGCGGGATACGCTGGTCGGTGGTGAGCGAAAACGGCGGCAGCATCGACGACAACGGCTGTTATACCGCTCCGAACCACAGCGGCGTGTTCAAAATTCGAGCCGTCTGCGCCGACGACGAGAGCGTTTTCGCGGCGGCGTATATCGTCGTGAAACCGTAGGCGCTGATAAAAGGTAAATTGGTAAGCAGGTAAATTGAAATGATTTTTGAGAGTGTTTCGGGAGTATACGAGGTCGTAAATCTCACGGCAAAGCAGCCGGATTTGCGCGTTTACAGGTGCAGGCGCGGCGGCAGGGAATATGTTCTCTATCAGCTTATTGACGAGGAACTCAAGCGCTGTGCGTGCGAACGTTTTGAGAAGATAAGAAACACGGATTTTGACGGGCTGGAGGAAATATTCACGTCCGGCGACGACCTTATAATAGCGTTTCGTTACCACGAGCTTGGCGAAACGGCGGCGTTTTATTCGGACGGCAATTCGACCGAGGCAGGAAAAGTGCGTTTTTTCGGGGATATGCTTGCGGCGCTGTGTATTCACGCCGTACCGGAGGATATTGCGGCTAATCTTATCGAAAATGACAACGTGGGACTTACTCCCGACGGAAATCCCGAATGCAGATACGAACTTAAGTTCCTGACACAAGACGGCGGCAGAGCAAGCTTTTCCGAGGCGTTTGAAAAAAAGCTTAGGACGGCGTTTGAAAGCGTCGGACGCTCAAAGCGATCGGCGGCTGTGGAGGAATTGTGCGACGGGCTTATAAAAAATCCGCCCGCCGATATAATGGAGCTTTTCGGCAGGTACGAACAATGCGTCGAGCCGTTTTCCAAAATGGGTCTTGGGGAAACGAGAAAACAGCGCGCCAAGCGCATAGCCATGAAAGTTGTAAAGGTCGGGAAAACCGTTCTTGCGGCGGCGGTGCTGGGAATAGCGTTGTTCACGCTAGGGTTAGCGCTGTTTTCGGAGAAACCGTCCGAGGGCGGGATTTATCAGCAGATAGGCAGCGTGAAAATCGAAGAATATCATAGCTGATAAAATTTAAAAATCGCGGGGAGGTGAGTGCTTGAAGTTCAGAAATACGTTTGACCTCAAAAGAACGGTAAAATTTGCGTCGCGTTCTATGCAGAGAAAAGCGGAACAGTCCGTGACGGGCGTGGAAAGAAAACTTCGCAGGGCGTTTGGACTTCGCACTCTCGACAAGGAGGTAAACGCCCTTGCCGCCGACGCTGAAAAGAGCCTGAAAAACAGCCGCCCGAAATCGGAAAAAGACTATTTTTCGTTCGGGAGATTTTACATATCGAAAATTCTGGTGCTTATAATCGCGGTCGTTGCGATACTCGCGGCTGCGGCGGTCGTGAAATTCCTTGTGCCGTTTTTGGTGTCGAAACTTTTTACAAAGGATATTTACCTCTCGACGGACGCTATGAGCGGCTACAGCGGAAAAGTGCGGCTGCTGTCCGACAGCGGAGGCGTTATCTTCGAGGGAAGGCTCGTAAACGGCGCGGTAAGCGGCGAGGGAGAGCTTTTCGACTACTGCGGAAATCTCGTCTACAAGGGCGAATTTTCAGATTCTCTCTACAGCGGCGAGGGAACGCTGTATTATGCGAACGGAAACGCAAAATATTCGGGTTCTTTCGAGAAAAATCTCTACAGCGAAAACGGCGAACTTTTCTATGAAAACGGCGTTTCGGAATACAAAGGCGAATTTTCCGAGGGCGTTTTTTCGGGAACAGGCAGGCTGTTTTCAGCGGACGGCACGCTCCTTTATTCGGGCGGCTTTGAAAACGGAGTTTATTCGGGCGAGGGAGAGCTTTACAACAACGGCGTTTTGGCGTACCGAGGCGAATTTTCGGACGGAATGCGTTCGGGTGTGGGCAAGGAGTTCAAAAACGGCGTCGCTGTGCTTGACGGCGAGTTCCTAAACAACGAATTCAAGAGCGGAAACGCGGTTATCTATTACGGCGATTTTGATAGAATACAATACGAGGGCGGCGTTTCGGACGGGAAATATTCCGGCACCGGAAAGCTTTGGTATGAAAGCGGCAGTCTGTGCTATGAAGGGGAGTTTTCCGACGGCGTCTACAGCGGCGCAGGAACGTTGTATTCCGAAAGCGGAGATGTTCTTTACAGCGGCGAATTCAAGGACGGCGCGCCTGCGGGCGCGGGTGCGGTAAGGCTGTTTTATCCCGACGGTACTCTGCAATACAGCGGCACAGTGTCCGACGGCGAATACGACGGCACGGGAATTCTCTATAACGAAAACGGAGATATCATCTACGAGGGCGCGTTTTCAAAGGGAAAATACAACGGCGCGGGAAAGCTTTACACCTACTACGCGGGCGGCAAAACCGAGGTTTACGACGGCGAATTCAAAGACGGCGTGAAAAGCGGCACGGGAAAGGTCAGCCTCAACGGAAAACTTATCTACAGCGGCTCTTTTTCCGAGGACGTCTACAGCGGCATGGGCGACAAATATTCGCCCGACACGGGAAATCTCGTTTATTCGGGCGAATTTAAACAGGGAAAATACCACGGCAGCGGAACGCTCTACAACGAGAAAAACGGCATAAAGTACATCGAGGGCGATTTTGCCGAGGGTCTGCCGTACGGAAACTGCGTTATTTACGATAAGGAAAGCGGCGTGAAACGCTACGAGGGCGGCGTCCTAAAAGGCGAACTTAACGGCGAGGGATCGATTTATGACGAGAACGGCGTTCTTATCCGCAGCGGCACTTTCTTAAACGGCGAGTTTTTGTATCCCGACGGAGAAATTCATTGATTTGGAGCTGATTTGAATGAAATATACCGCAATTTACGACGTAAGCCGCGCACTGCTTGAGCTTATACGGGAAAAGACCATACCCGATATAATAGCGAAACCCGAGGATATAGGCTTGTGTTCTCCGGCAAATCACGGGGATTACGCTGTGGGACTTTATCTCTACAGCATCGAGCTTTCCGACAGCTTAAGGCTCAGCGGCAAGCAGAACGAGGGTCTGTTTTTGCAAAAACACCCGCCCGTTGTGCTGGATTTGTACTATATGCTCACGCCGTATTTCAAGACGGACGTTAAGTTTTTGGCTGAGCAGGAACAGCTGCTTTTCGGCAAGGTCATTCAGGCTATAAACGACAACAGCCGCGTTTTTACGGATACCAACGAGCCCGTCGAACTTCAGTCTGTCTTCCCCGATGTTGAGGAAAAACAGCGTATCTGGAACTCCGACAGCAGTTACCGCACGTCGATTTTTATCGAGGCAAAGGCGGTAATAATCGAGTCGCTTATGTCCGAAAAGGTCGCGAGAGTTACCGATGTTACTATTGCCGCGCGGCAGAAACGGAGCTAGGCTATGGACGTTATCAGCGTAAAGGTGAATTTCGTTATAGCGCCTGTCGACGGCTTTACGGGAGAGGCTCTCACGGGGGGATATTTCGCGAGGACCTCCGAGGGAAAGTACGCTATGAAAAAGGACGGTTGTCTGGTGTTTTGGGGGCTTGCAGACGGCAAGTACGAGATAACGGTGGGCGGCGAGAGTTACATTTCAAAAACGCTTACCCTTGAAACCCGTGATGAGTGCCAAACAGCGGAGCTTACGCTTATGCCGTCGAGAAATTACCGTTTTGGCGACGAGGTGACAAAGCTGTCGGGCAGGATATCCGAGGGCGCGGGAGCGGTAAAAATAATTTTGCCCGCAGGAACTTCCTCGGCAAGGATAATCGGCGAGTACAAAAAGGGCGAAACCGTAATAAACGCTTTTCTGTCGGATATGCTCCTTCGCACGAACGCCGAGCTTTCGATAGACGGCGCAGAGTATCGCCTGAAGAAAATATCCGTTTCCGAATTCGAGCTTTCAAAGCCGCTTAAGAAAAATATCGGCGCGGAAAGCAAAATAGGCGTTGTATACGGGCTTTCGCCGAACGCGGGCGGGGAGTATTTTCTTGCCGTGAGAGGGCGTTTTGAAACGGCTTTCGCGAGCGTAAAAGGGCGTCTTCAAACGCTCGAACTGCACAGCGGCGAAAACATAATTGATTTTTGATTTGCGGGGAGAGTGCGTATTATGGGAATGTTGGTATGCGGCGGCGCTAATATCCAATGCACGTTCGGAGCGGCGCCGTCGGTGCTGAACGTTCTGCCGCAGGCGAAAGTTATGAACGTTATGGCGGCGGCGACGATAATGGACAACAAGCCGATAGTGAACATAACTCCGTTCGGTATGTGTATGAGTATGTCAAATCCTATGGTGGCTGCGGCAACGGCTGCGGCGCTGGGAGTGCTGACGCCTATGCCGTGTATTCCCGTGACGACCGCGCCGTGGGCTCCCGGTTCGCCGACGGTGATGATAGGCGGCAATCCCGCGCTTAACAATTCCTCAAAACTTATGTGCGCTTACGGCGGGGTAATTTCCGTAAACGTTCCGGGACAGACGACGATAAACGTTCCGTAAACGCTTTTCCCCGAAATTCCGAAAAAAAGAGGTGTGACCCTTGAACAGGACGCTTGTAAATATAATCGGCGCGGTTTTGGCGGCGGCGTTTGCGGCGATTTATATCTTCATGGGGTATATGCAGAGCTTTGACCCCGTAGTTCTCGTTTCGTCGACAAGCTCCGGCACGGTCATTGCCGAAATGGACATTTCGTATATAACTCTTATAAAGAAAAACGGCTCGCATATCGACGGGAAAATAAGATTTGACCGCATTGACGACCTCGAAAACGACGAACTTCGCATAAACGCGCCCGCCGCGGTATGCGAGGACGGCGGGAAGATATATTTCGTCAAAAGCAGCGTTACTTCGGGAAATTCCGTTCCCGATTACGAGGTAAGTATCGCGGATTTCGGCAGAAAAAAGCTGCTGCCCGTATTTTCAATGTCGCAGGAGGAAATTGAGAATGCTCTTTCCGCCGCGTTGGGAACTGACGGCGATATTACGATATACGATGTTGATTTCAGCGTCGAAAACGGAGATGTGTGCATTTACATTTACGCCTACGAGGGGCGGGGGCTTACTGATACGATGTTCAGACTTTGCCGCAGCGGCGGCGGATTTCAAGCCGAACGCCTGTTTTCGGGTATGGAGGGGACGAATTTTCTTCCCTTGGGCGGCGATGTGCTTTGGACAAACCGCGAGGGAGGGCTTTTCCTGAACGCGGAGAGGCTGTCGGACGACGTTTACCGCGATTTGTACGCGATCGGCAAAAATACCGCCGTATGCTTTGACAGCACGAAAAATTCCTACAGCGTGATAAACTCCAAGGAACACACCGAAACGCCCTGCACGGATATTGACAGCGTAATGAACGCTTACGGTCTGAAAAGGCAGAATATTTCGGGAATTTTCCCCGAAAACGGCGAGATTTGGCTTGCCGTAGACCAATCTGACAAACATTCGCTGATAAATACGTCGAACGGCGCGCAATTTGAACATCTTTACGCCGACAGCACGGCAATTCTTATCCTGAAGTGTCTGGGGCTTGCGGCGGCGGGATTTGCGGCGGCGTGGCTTATCGCTCTTGCCGTTTACGGAATAAAGGTTTCGGGAAGCTCCGTTTTAAGATTTGCAGCAGTTTGTGTGCCCGTTTTTTGCGTGTTCTGCGTTGTGCTTTATTTCGGGGAATTTGTGTTCCTTTTGCTTGAACAGACTCTCAAAATGGCGGATGATCTCGGCGCAGCCGCGCTGCAGTGCGAGTCAATGGGTCTTGTGGACGAGATAGAGGATTTCGGTTATAATGAAAAATACGCCGATGAAACCGTTCACGCATGTATGACTTTCGATTATTTCCGCAGCGTCGGCGGCGCAGATTCGGATATGAGCGTGACGGTGGATTATTTCGGGTATTCCGAAACTGCGGGGAATTTTGTAAACTGGGAAGACATGGTGTGGGGAATTTATGACAACCCGCCCGAGGAGATTTTCCCCGAAAAGCTTTTAGACGACTTAAAACTCTGCCTTGCCGACGGAAAACGCCGCACCGTAAGCTCTTACGGCAGCAACTGCATTACCGTGTATATGATTTCCCCCGTAAAGTCGCAGTCGGGGAAGATAACGGGCTTTTACCTGCTCAGCAGCATTTCCATCGTGGCGCAGTACCGCGGTATCGAGCTTATAATGATACTGCTGTCGTACCAGATAATCCTCTGCGCGGCGGTAATGGCGGTGTCGATAGCGTCTGCGGCGGCGTATCTTCGCGGACTTGGAAAGCTGCGCGCGAAAGCTGCCGATTTTGTTGACAAGGGTTATTTCACCGAACCCGAAACCCTGAAAACCCTGAAAAACAAGAGGCGCGTTTCAAACGAGATAACGATTATTTCCGACGAATTCGACGAGCTTGTCGCCGACGTCAACGCCAACAACGCCGAAATGATGAATTTCCGCGTGATGAACAGGGCGTATTTCCCCGACGCGGTGTTAAAACTCCTCGGCAGAAAGAACATTTCCGCCGTGACCTTCATGGAACAAGCCTGCGAAAACGTCTACTGCCTTATTGCCGTTCTTCCGAGTGAATACAGCGGTTTTAAGGCTATGAACGGACTGCTGTCTGCGCTCAGCGAAAAGCTTTCCGAGTACAACGCGTTTATGACCGAAGTCAGCGGGACGGTTCTCGGGATTTATTCCGAAAGCCCCAAATCCATAAATATCCTGTTTTTCTTAAAGGAATACGACAGCCGAATTAAAACGGCGTTCGACAGGTGCTATCTAAACGCTGGCGGTATGCGAATGGGCGAACGCCGCAGTTTCGACGTATCTTTCGAGGACGAGGAACGGGAAAATATCGTCGTCGGCGCTATGTTAAGCACCGGAGCGGGTTCGGCAGTTACCGAGAGGGCTCTTGCGGAAAACGAATACGAATTCACGAAAATTCCCATAGGAATGGCTGATAACGAGATGATATACGAAATAATGAGAGAGCATATCCCCGACGCTGTGTGCGAACATCTGCGAAACGGCGTAAAGCTTTACTTTAACGGTGAATACAAGCATTCGCGGGAGATGTTTATAAGGGTACTAAAGCTCCAACCGAAAAATCGGACCGCAAGGTACTATATATCTCTCATAGACGACGCTTAATTTCCGGCTGAAAGGAGGTGCGACCGAATGGGCGTGCGGGCGAAAATTCTCATCTGGACGGCGGTGCTGCTTATAGCGTCCGCTGTCGCGGCAATGCTGCTGTCGGGCGGGAACGTAAACTTTTGCAAGAGCATTATCCGCGAAAACGGCGAAACTTATCTTCTAAGCGAGAAAGACTATTTTTCCTCCGTGCTTAAAATTGACGGCGCGGGGAAGATAACCGACCGTGTGACGCTTTTGAGCGCGAACCCGTTCGGGCTTACCTACAGGAGTTTTCACGACCTTTCGGCGGACGAAAACGGCGATATTTACATATCCTGCACGGTCTACGGGAATAACAACAAAGTTTTTGCCGAGGTGTATAAACTCGACTTTACATTAGGACTTCCCCGCCTTGTGTGGCGTTCCGAGGAAAACGCCTTTTCGGAGGATTTTCGCGCGCAGGCGTCAAACGGACGGCTCTTTATTATTTCGTCAGCAGACGGCGTTTCGGAAATTTTTGAGTACAGCGGCGGCATTTTAGGAAAACTTGACGCAAAATGCCCCGATAATATCGAGTATAAAAATATTATGTTTATTGACGGCTCGGAGTACGCCTGCGCCGAGGAAGTAGGTGTATTTAAGGACGGAAAACCCCTCTATCCCGCAAACGGCACGGCAAACGTCAACGGTTTTCATTACGAAAACGGTATTTTGAGCTTTGTGGATATCGGAACGCATAAACTTTTATGCTATAATACAAAAACGGGGGAGTTTTCCGAAATCGACTGTTCCTACGCCGATTTTCCGTATATGCAGGGTATGAGCGCGTATCCCGACGGCAGGATAGTCTGCTCGTTTGAGAGCGGAGAACAGCTCCTCGGAAAGATTTTTGAGCGTTCGGGAGAGGCGGTCGTTTATTCAAAACTTCGCGGGGATTTTCCTGTTAAGGTATTTGCGGGAATTTTCCTCTTTGCAGCGGCGTTTTCGGGGATAATTTTCCTGCTTTACAGAATTATCTTTGTAAGGCGCAAAAACAAATCGACATACCGTTCCGCGGCGTCCTCGGCAACGGCTCTTTCGGCGGGGATATCGCTGCTGTTGGCAGGCGCGCTCTGTCCGCTCGTTTACAGAACTGTAAACAGGTTAAACGATTATCAAAACGGTTTTCTTGATGAAAACACCTCGCGGCTTTTTGCAGGATATTTAAAGGCAAATTTCTCGCTTGAGGACGGCAGCGTACCGTACTTTACGGAGGAGGACGGAAAACGCATTGACGATATGCTGTCGAAGTATAACGAAAAGCTTGCCGAAAGCGGTCTTATGCAGTGTGATTTTTTCGTTTTTGCAATGAGCGACGACGTCCCCTATTGCATTTACCGAAACGGTAATTACGAGCCTATCCCCGCAATGTATACGGTCACTCTGGACTGCGCGGATAAAATTGCCGAGTGTATCGGTAAAGACTCCGCTGTAACGCTTGTCGACAGAAAAACTTCGGGAATTTACAAATTGACCGTTCAGCCGTTCAGCGCATTATCGGGCGTGTCCGCAGTAAATATCTGCGTTTGTGTTCGGTCAAATTCCTACCCTGCCGCTCAAAGCCGCGTTTCGGCGGTAGCGTTTACGACGGCGGCTATTCTCGCGGTAACGGTGCTGTTGCTTGTTATCACAAATATAATATTGAGGTTCAATCTTCGGCGGCTAAAACGCCTTAAAAACGCATTCGGGAAGTATAAGAAGAACGAAGACCCCGATGAGTTCCTAATTCCGGGAAACGACGAGGTTTCCGCAACGGGCGGGGCTATCTCGCTTATGACCGAGAGCATTCGCGTTCACCAGCGCGACTTAAGCGTCGGAAACCGCAAATACAGGCGGCTTATGTCCGAGGGCGTGCTGCGGCTGCTCGGCACGGACGAGGTTTCCAAGATAAATTTCGGCGAATATGTCACGGAAAATGTTCTGCTTGTGAGATTTATGGTCTGCGGCGATAAGTCCGTTCTCGAAGGCATAGGAACGTTTGCCGACAGGCTCGGCGGCGGGGTTTTAAGCTTTAGCAGCCGCAAGGCGGACGTGTGCTTTTCAAAGTCCGAGAGCTTTCCCGAAGTTCTTAAAACGCTGTCGGAACTTGATTTTCCGTATGAAGTACTCGCGTCCTGCGGGGAACTTTGCGCGGGCAGCGCAGGCGACAGTCAAAACGCGTGGCTTGCGGCTATGTCCGACGAGCTTGCCGATTTTGACAGGATATGCTTTAAAAGCGCGGGCGTACAGCGCGTTTTGATCTCCGCGAAATGCGAAAAGTGGTTTTCCCGCGCGGAATATGATACCGTTGAACTTTGCGGTTCGGAATATTTTGAGGTAAGGGCAGGTGAAATTTATGAGGACGCGTCGCCGAAGAATGGCGATAATTCTGACAGCGGCAGCGATACTGCTGACAGCGGCGATAATATTTTCGCTCGTTGAATACAACCTGCAAAAAACGCCCTCCGCGTTTGAGTATATAGCCGAGGCGGAGCGGCTGATAAATATCGGCGAATACAACTCCGCTGCCGAAAAATGCTCGGAGGGCTTGAAAAAATACCCGAACGACGATGAGTTGTATCTCAAAAAAGCGCAGGCTTACCTGCTTGCGGGAGACGGGGAAAAGGCTCTCGGAACGGTAGAATTCGGTTACAAGCAGACAGGCAGCAGCGCGCTTTCACAATACCGCGAGGAGAATTTCCCCGTAACGATTTCTTCTCCCGAATTTTCCGAGGTTGCGGGCGGCGGCGTGTTCGGCGCTCCCGAAAGCGACGGACAGTCAGACCCGGTTTCCGACCCGCAAAACAAGACGGAATACACCAACCCCTACCCTGAGGAAGACGAAATAAACGTTGTTATTCCGTCCGTACAGCCTGCTCCGCCCGAAAACAGCGGGGATAATCAGAGCAGCGGGAACAGCGGGGACAATTCCGGGCAAAATTTAACAGAAAGTGAGAATGTTCAATGAAAGAAAAAATCAAAGCGTACCTTGAAAGCAAAAATATCCGTTTTGTCGACAACGACGCCTTTTTAAGTTTCGGCGTGAACGGAAAGGACACGTTCTGGACAACGGCAATCAGAGCCGACGACAGCATCGTAAACATCTATTCGATTGTTCCGACTAAAGTCCCCGCCGAGAGATACGACTCGTTTATAAAGGCTGCAAACGCCCTGAACGTCAATATTCGCTACGGGAGCTTTGAGCTTGTCACCGAGGGCGAGGGCGCGGGCGAGGCGCGCTGCAGAACGCCGCTGTTTATTCCGAAAAGTCTTGACGGCGTTGCGTTTACGGAGCTTATGGACAGCGTTATTATGTTTCACGAGGGTGTTATGGACGCGTTCGCAGCGGAAATGGTAAAGATTGCCTGCTCCGATAATGAGGAATAAGCCATGAGCGGCGGGTACAACTCGGTTTTCGGAGAATACCGCGATTATTACGACGCGATGCGGATAATTCTCGGCGCGTATGTGGAGCGTCTTAAAGCTTCCGTTCCCGATGAAAGGCTTTACAGCCGCGCTGCCCGCGCAGTACGTTCGGAGAGTGATTTTTACGGACTTCCGTTCGTTCTCGCGGGGGAGGAACACCGCAAATTTGAGGCTCTGCTGTCGGAAATTTCCGAAAAAACGAAAAATACCGAGATCTTCCTCCCGTTCGATTACGTTTGTTCGGCGTTTTCCATGAGCGAGGGGGAGAGGCTCGCGTTTGCGGCGTGTCTTTTGCGGTCGCTGCACTCGGAGCTTGCCGAGGTGTTCGCGTATATCAACAACGACATAAATATGACTTTCCCGACGCTTTCAAGCGTATGCACGGTATTTTTGTCGGGCGACGAACGCGCCGCATACAATGCGCTTACAAGCTATATTCCCATGCTTTTCGAAGTAAAATCGGGTGAAACAGATCTTTCTTGTGTGGAACTAAAACCCCGCCGCCGCGTGCTGGATCTTCTGCTCGGAATGGAATTTCTGCACGATCTTCCGTATTCGCACACCTTTGCCGTAAACCAGCCTATAGACGAGATATGCGGCAGGGAAAAGGAGCTTTCCGCCGCGCAGAAAGCGTTTTCGGACGAGGGGTGCAGCGTGCTGCTTATTGAGGGCGCAAGCGGTATGGGAAAGCGGTTTTTTGTGAAACATTGCGGGATACTCTGCCGCAAAAATGTGATTTTTGCCGACGTTGACAAAATCCCCGAAAACGATATTACACTCGCTATATCCGAGCTTGAACGCGAAACGATATTGCAGCGGGCGGTGTGCTGTTTTGTCGGAGTTACCGACAAAAATTCCGAAAAAGCAGAGCGTGCGGCGCGGGGACTTATTCCCTCGCAAAAGCTCATTTTTATGACAGCGGAAAGCCCCGTAAAGCTCGTAAGCCTTCCCGTATGCAGGCTGCGTTTGGGGGATCTGACGTTCGAGGAAAAACAGAAAATCTGGGACAGTTTTTCCGTTCCCGTGGAAAACCCCGAAACGGTCGCGAAACTTGCCGCGTCATACGATCTTCCGCCGTCCAAGATAAAAAAAGTCGTTTCCGAATGTGAACGCACGGCGGGACTCAGGGGCTGCGATAAAATAACCGACGAGATTTTAAAGTCCGTCTGTCTTGCGGAATCGGAGGGAATTTTAAAGGACAAAGCCTCGCGCATACAAACGTCTTTCAGGCTTTGCGATCTTATCCTCCCGCAGAGCGAAAAATTGCAGATAATCGACGGGATAAACTGCATAAGATACCGCCACACCGTCTACGACAGCTGGAAATTCAAGGAGAAAACAGGCACGGGCACGGGACTTTCAATGCTGTTTGAGGGTTCTCCCGGAACCGGCAAGACCATGGCGGCGTCGATAGTCGCAAACGAGCTTGGGCTTGCGCTTTTCAAGGTGGACTTGTCGAAAATGATGTCAAAATACGTCGGCGAGACCGAAAAAAGCCTTGACGAGGTTTTCAATATCGCCGAGCGCAGCAATGCGGTTCTTTTGTTTGACGAAACCGACGCTCTCTTCGGCAGGCGCAGCGAGATAAAGGACAGCCGCGACAAATACGCAAACGTCGAAACCTCGTTTTTGCTCCAGAAAATGGACGAATTCCGCGGGATAATCATTATGACCACCAACTTCAAGCAGAATATAGACGACGCTTTTATGCGCCGTATAACGTATATTATCCACTTTCCGCAGCCCAACGCCGAGTTTCGTTTGGAATTGTGGAAAAACGCGTTTCCGAGTGAGGCTCCCGCAGACAAGGGCATTGACTTCGGTTTTCTCGCGGAACGCTTTGAAATGACGGGAGCTATGATAAAAGGAGCAGCCGTGTCCGCGGCGTTTTCGGCGGCGGCGCGCGGCGGGAATATTTCTATGTCGGACGTGGTCCGCGCCGTGAGAAGGCAGTTTGCGAAATTCGGCAAGAATATCCCGCCCGCGGATTTTGGTCCTTACTCGTTGTATATAGACAATTCGGACATCTGAGGTGACGTCTATGGCATTTGAAAGATTGAAAAAAATTTTTGGGGTCGGAAAATCTTCCGAAGAAAAAGCCCCCGCTTCGGCGCAGAATACGGGAAAACGGCAGCTGCCGCCCGACGACGACCCTACGAAAACGGTTGAGGAGGCGCGCGACTGGGCAAACGAGCGGAATAACGAGATAGGCAGACAGTCCGCGGGAGGAGCAAGAGGAGCAGGAGGAGCAGGGGCTTCGGGAGCTTCTGCGGGCGGGTCAAACGCTGTTCCCGACGGCAATCTTACCATCGGAATGCTGACGTTCACGGTGAAGAACGAAAACGGCAAAGCCATTGCGACAGAGGGTACTGTGTCCGTTCTCGGAGCGGATGTCAAATGGACGGCGGTTGAGCCTATAGTTCTCCGGCG
The DNA here is from genome assembly GCA_947625335.1 of uncultured Clostridia bacterium. Taxonomy (GTDB): domain Bacteria; phylum Bacillota; class Clostridia; order Oscillospirales; family Ruminococcaceae; genus CAG-115. Next base: position 19,348 of record CANQNY010000009.1, read on the forward strand.
CGACAATAGTAACCAGATTCTAGCCTATGGCAAGGTGAAATTTCGGCACGAAAAGCTTGATTTCGGCGAAGAAGTTGTCATAGGCGTGAACAGCGGTATGTCGTCGATATCGGTAGACGGTCCCGACGGAATTCTTTACACCGAAAACGGCATAACTCTCGCCACGGGAATAGGCGGCACGCTTTCGCTTGACGAGATTGTCCCGCGGAAGCTTGCTGTAAAGTCTCCGACAATTCCAAATTCCAACGACGATCCGTTTGAGGGTACTCTTAAAATCACCTCCGAGGGCATTGTCGGGGAGGCTAAAAAAAACGCGCTCGGATTTGCCGACTCCGCGGCGGATATTATCAAATCCGTGCAGAAAGAGTATGTCCTTTTCAAAGGCGAAAACGGCTTGAGTTATAAAATTGATATGTCCGACGCCGAGATAAATTATTCGATAGGGGAAATATTCTCCATTAAAGGCAAAACCCCTATAATCGGAGAAATCAAAAGCGACGGCAGCTATATTTATCATGTTTCAAACGGACAATATACCGTTTCGGCTTTCGGAACGAATTTTTTAGCAAAGGATCTCCCCGCAAACTTTGACCTTACCTACGCAAACGGGAAGTTATCCACCGATAATTTCAATATACATTTTGATACTTTCGAAATAGGTCCGATGATTGCTGCAAACATCGCGGTAAATATAAATTTCACGGAAAAATCGCTGTCGCTGGATTCTGACAGCGTGACTTTTAAAAATATCCCGCTTACTATCGGTAAGACGACGATAACAGCAAACAGCACGGGATTTTCCATAGCGCAGGCAAGTGCCGAGCTTTCTTTGGGCGAAGGAGATGAAGCTCCGAAAGCCACGGCGAATATAACGGGCTTAAGTTATGCCGCGGAAAAACTTTCCGTTAATAATTTCAGCGCAAATGTTCCCGAAATAACTTTATCCGACAATTTCAAGCTTAACAGCGCCGATCTTTCCGGCAAGTTGTCGGAGTCGGGAATTGATCTTTCCGCAACGGTCGGAGTGGTTGTGGATTATAAAGGCAGCCCGTTTGCGGTATCTGCTCCCGATGGCGTAACGGCGTCGATTTCGTATCATAAAAGCGCAGGCGAGGGCGGCAACGCTCCTGCCAAGGGAAATACGACAGGGGTTGCGATAAATACCGACGATACGCTCGGAAAGGACATCTCCGTGTCGCTTAACGGCGCGCTTTCGGCAGCTCTTGTCATAGGTGAAAAAGAAATTGCGTCCGCCACGGTAACCGATTTTTCCTATGTGGGCAAGGTTATGACGTTTGGAGAACTCGAGCTTTCGGCAGATATTTCAAAATTATTCAAATCTATCGACGGAACGGGTACTTTCCATGCGAAAAATCTTACCTACGGCAACGGCAATTTCCATTTTGATAACTTGTCCGTAACCCTCGCTAACTCGACTTTCAAAAAAAAGGAACTGCCGAATATCACCCTCAATGTAAACAAGGACAGCGACGTATCGGAGGAAACTTCCGCCGCGGGCGATGCCGTAGTCCCGCTTGACGAGAACACCAACGCGGATCTTAAAACGCTCTCGTTTACGCTGAATATCGGTAAGTCGCCCTCTTTGGAAATGGCGGCAAGCAGTTTTTCGACAAATATCGGTCCGTTTGCGGTGGAAGCCGAAAACGCCGTTATAACGCTGGCGAGCGACAGATTTTCGAGTACGTTTGAAACACTCAGCGTATCAAACGATGATTTAGGGAAGCGTATCGCCGCTTTTTGCGGTATGGAGGGCGTGGCGTTTACACTGGGTGAATTCCGCTTTGGGTCGGACGGCTTTTCAGTCGGAGCGGTCGGCTTGCAGTTCAACGGCGACGCAAAACTGTTCGGAAATGTTCATCTCATCGATCCCGCGGTATCGTTCAATCTTGCCGATAAAAGTCTCGGACTTGATTTCACGCTTTCATATGAAGGCGGCGACAGCTCGCTGCTGAAAAACTTCAGCGGCAATATGTCGCTTTCCGTCGGCGCGGAAAAAATTACGATAAACGAATTGTCGGACTTTGCGCTTGATTTCGGAAGCTGGGGAAAAGGCGGGGTGGAATCCGCAAGCAAATCCGAAAGAGGGATTACGCTTACGGGAGTTACGCTCAAACACGCGAAGTCTGACGACCCGTCTCAGTTTGAGGGAATGAATCCCATTCTCGCGGCAATTCTCAGAGAAACTCCCGACCTCGCTGTACGCCTTGAAACGCTTACCATCACTAAAAACGGCATTGATCCCATAACAGCGGGAAATTTTACCATTGAGCAATTCACCAAGGATTTTACAATCACCGACGGCTTTACAGGAACAATCGACTACAACTCCCAAAGCGGGCTTAATATCGCTCTTAACGCAGAAAAAAGTTTCCCGAACGAACAAGACGAGGGCGAACTGTCCATGGGACGCATCGCCGAATTGGATCTTAATTTCCCGATAGTGCCGTGCTTGTCGGCAGGCGTGGATTTTCATGCCGACGCGGGATTTAAGGCTGCGATCGGAGCGAATGCAAATGTCGCAAAGGACGCCGCGGGAGTCACCACGTTCAGCGGTAAGGTTAATGCAGAAGCTCACGGCGCGGTTGGAGCGGGCGTCGGAGTAAAGCTTATGCTGGGGGTTAATAGTTTTAACACCTCTGTCGGGCTTTCGGGAAATGTTGTCGCACGAGGAGACGGTTCATTGAACGGCAAAATGCAGTTTACGCACGACCCGTCGCTGCCGTTTTTGCAGAGCTTTTCGCTTGACCGTAAACAGTCTTCTTTGGGTTACGCTCTGAACGCTGATCTTGCGTTCGAGCTGAATGCGACCGCAGGCGCAGAGGCGAAACTGCCCGCGTTTATAGCGAAAAAAGATTCGCTTGCCGTGTATCATTCGTTTAATCTTGCAACTGTAAATCTCGGCAATGTCAAGTTCAACGGAAATTTGAGCTACAAGAAGAACGGTTGGGTATTTGAACACAGCGAAGAAAGTGATTTTCTCGGAAAATTCCATATCGACCATGTTGAGGAGAAGATAAATGAATTCGGCACAACTTACGATTCTCTGAAAAGGGATATGGAGGCGGTGCAGTATATCTGCTCGAAGGTGACGGAGGGCAACGTCATAGGTCTTGACGCGCTTATGAACGACAAGACCATAACCGGCTTAGGTTCGCTGTATGAGAAGCTGAAAGATATACGCAAGCAGGGTATGGATAATTCCATGGAGGCTTACAAGCTTATGGCGGAGCTTAAAAAGCGGCTTGCGAACAAGGCTGACGAGGGCGAGAAAAACCTTAAGGAAGTCGAGGCTCTCGAAAATATCGAGCTGCAGTCGCAGCAGGCAAACGATGTTATCCTGGGCAGACAGCGCGCCGAAAAACAACCCGAAAGCGAGAGCGAAAACACCGAAGCCGAAGCGGAAAATTCCGTTGTTACCGAAAGCGGAGTTACCGCGAAAGAATACGCGGATTTTATGAAACGTGTAAAAGCAATGCTTGACGACCCCAACGATCCCGCGATAAATAAGCTGTCGGAGCTTGACCCTGTTGCGGTTACAAATATGCTTAAGGTGTACAAACTAAAAGGCAGCCAAAGCTGGGCGAGCTTTCGCTTAAACGAAAGTCAGGGTTCGCTTACGGCGTTTCATAAAATGCTGGTAAAAGACCCTCAAACCCCCGTTTCCAAGAGCAAAAGCAAAACCAAAACCAATGACGACAAGATTTTTACGGAGGCTCTCACGTCGCTTTCCTCGCTTCAGGATAACTGTTACAACAAGCTTGCGGAAGTTCAGATGGAAATTGACGATATAAACAAACAACTTGAAGACCTTGACAAAGATTCCACAACACGAAAGACGAAAATCGACAAGCAGAAGGAGGATTACAAGAAACTGCTTGAAGAAAAGCAAAAACAAAAGGAAGAGCTCTTAAGAACCGAGGTCGAGGGCGTGCAGATGTCGTCGAGCATAAAGGGCTTTACGGAGTTTTTGTCCGTCCAGGACAGTCACGTTCAGGGTATGATTTCAGCAAAGGCGGATCAGTACAAGTCCGTAGAAAACGTCGCTCTTAACGAAGATGTATTGACGGCGCGGAAAAAATGGCTTATAGATATTCTCGGCAATATGGCAAAGACCTATTTCAATACGGCGAAAAACTATTTAACTCCCGAATTCGAGGTAACCAACTGGGCGGGGTATGAAAAAACATTGAGAAACACGCTCGAGCAGGCTTCCAAACGCCGGAATGCTCTCGAAAGGGGAGAATGGTTCGAGGACGACCTGAAAAACTCTTACGGGTTCAGCTCGTTCAGCATAAAAGGCAGAGGATCTCAGTTCACAGGCAAAAAGAACGCCGCCTCGGAGTATACGCGCCTGAAAAACGCCTATAACAACATAAACGGCAGCATAACAAATTTCTTTGAGCTTCTTAAAGTGAATATGCAAACCACCGAATCGCTTATGAAAGTGGATTTCAGCTCGTTCAAATCAGCCAAAGCTCTGAGCATTGAAAGCGAGAAGATAATCGACGCCGTAAACAAGACCGACGAAACCGAAAAGGCTATCCCGAAAAAACCTCCCGAGTCCGTCGAAGAGCTTATTAAACAAACGGCATAACCGTTTTGACAGAAAAATCCCCGCGCAGACAATCTCCGCGCGGGGTAATTTTATATTTCAACGTCAGCGTCGTAATCCACGCCGTCAATGCCGAACCCGAACATCTCGTAAAAATCTTTCCAGTAGCCGTCAATGTCCGTGCAGTCCTTGAAATTCTCCTGCGAGATGCTGTTCCACACCTCGGTGACTTTTTCCTGAATTTCGGGGAGCATTTCATAGTCGTCCATGCGAATCATTCCGTCCGCGTCAAGATTGAGTTTTCCGCTCCCGAATTCGGAAAACAGACGGTACATTTGCTCTATGCAGCCCTCGTGGTTTCCCGCCTCTTTCATTATTTTGTAAAGAATTGCAATGTACAGCGGCACTATCGGAATAGCCGAGGACGACTGCGTAACAAGAGCCTTGTTTACCGAAACGTAAGCCCGGACACCCTTTTTATTCAGCTTTTTCGAGGTCTCGAAGAGATGCGCCTTCGCGCGCCCGATTGACCCCTCGAAATACATCGGGTGAGTTATCTTCGGACCGATGTAGTTGTACGCGACAGTCACGGCGTTGTCCTCGATAGCGTCGGCGGCTTTCAGCGCGTCAATCCACGCCTCCCAGTCCTCTCCGCCCATAACCTTGACGGTAGCCTCGATTTCTTCCTCCGTCGCGGGTTCTATGGTAATCTCCGAAATAGCGTTGTTTCTAAGGTCAATGGTCTTGTTAGTGTACGGCGCGCCCGTTGTTTTGAGAACGCTTTTATACACAACATCTCCCACCGTTCTCCTCGGAGCGGCAAGAGAATACACCACCATGTCAACCTTGCCCAGATCGGATTTTATAATGTCGATAACTTCCTTTTTGCACTCGTCGGAATAAGCGTCGCCGTTCACCGACTTCGCATAAAGCCCCTCGTTATGAGCGAATTTCTCGAAAGCTTTGGTGTTGTACCAGCCCGCAGTACCGGTTTTATTGCCGCCGCCCTCTTTGTCGAACATAACGCCCAAAGTCGCCGCACCGCAGCCGAACGCCGCCGAAATCCTCGACGCCAAGCCGTATCCCGCCGACGCGCCGATAACCAGCACCTTTTTTGCGCCCTCGATTTTCCCTTTGGACTTCACATAATCTATCTGCCGCTTAACAGCCGCCTCGCAGCCGACAGGGTGAGCCGTCGTGCAGATAAATCCTCTTACTTTCGGTTGAACTACCATAAAAACTCCTTCCGTCACACTTCTTATTTCAAAGACATCCTCATAAACATAATTACCGTAACGCACGCGGCAAGCTGCGCTTTGGATTTTGCGAATTTTATCACCATATCGGAAAATTCCGCCGCAGCGCAGAATTTGTCCACAAGCGTAATCGCGAACGTTTCGCGAAAATGCGGACGGGTCTTTGTCACGGGCCACATGTGGTTTACTATCATATCCCGTTCCAGCTCCGACAGCGAGAACTTGCGCGACGCGTTTTCCAAAGCGACTTTCGGGTGCTCCTCGGCGTGGGATTTTTCGGAAATATGCTCCAATCTGTCATACAGGAAAAAATCATGCAAAAGCCCCGCGCGCGCGGCAGAGCGGGCGTTCAGGTGAAATTTTCTGCATAAAAGGAAATTGTAGTACGAAACGTTCAGCGAGTGCTGAAAACGCGTCGTGCCGATGTGATGACGGAATTCTTTAAGGCTGTTTACCTCGTCGTCGCGCAGAATATCGTCAATACACCCGTAGTATTCCGAAAGTTCCGACAGCTCTTTTTTTGAGAGTATCGCTTTGAGCATCAAAAAACCACCTTTAAAAGAAATCGTTACTTATATTGTAGCTCTTTTTTTACTTTTTTTCAATGGTAATTTTTAATATTGTGAATTTTATACAAAGTTTTTCGTCAGCCTTTGTGCAGTTTGCGTTTTGGCTAAAATTTTATACACATAGTTTACAAATAACACGCGTCATAAAGTAACAGCTAACTAAAATATACTTAAAATTAGGTAAAATATGTGTGATAACGATTACTTTTGTGCAAAATTCACAAAAAACTACCTGAAGATTTCTATATATCTAGGTGGTTTGTTGGACTTGTAATAATTATATATTTGGTGTATAATTAAGTTACAGGGTCTGTAAATCTGTACATATTTGAAAATTTTGGCAGATAATCTTGTTTTGCTAAGACAGGTTCGGGGGTGCGATATATTGAGCAATTTTAAGTGGATGCCGCTTGTGGGAATGAACCTTTCCGCCGCAAATCTCGCGGCTGCCGAAAAACTGCGGAAATTCGGCTTTGCCGTAAACTGCGGGGAGTTCGGGTCGGAAAAATACACCAAGGCGGGGCTGTGCATTTACGACGTTCTCGCGCAAAAGGAAAATCCGAATATTCTTGTTGTGACGCAGGCGGGCGAAATGTACAGCTGGTACAAGTCTTTGGTGACGACAATCGGCGCGGATTTCAAGATAGTCAACGGCTCGGCGAATTCGCTGCTGTTTTTCAACGAATTCGGCGCGAGCATGTATATTATTTCCCAGGACGCGCTTTTCGGCGAGAATGTTCTGAAGAAAAAGGTGTCTAAGCGGTTTTTGTGGGATCTTATCATTATTGATGAGGAACTTAATACCGATGTTCCCGATTATGCGAAGTACGAAAGCGCGATTATCTGGAACAGCGAGAAATTGCTTATAAACGCGCCGTTCCCCGCGAAAAACGACGCAGATAAAGAGGCGCTGGCGTCGCTTATAAAATCGGTTCTGGATAAGGGAGAGCAGTCCGAGAGGGCGAATTCCCTTGATTTTGGCGCGGAGTGTGCAAAACTCGATGAAAATAACCCCGTTATGCGGTATTTCAGCACGCCCGTTTACACCGACGGCGCGCCGCGGGAAGTCGTTTTCGCGGAGTACGAGTTTGACGGGAAAATTCTGGAAAATCTCCGCAGACGCATAGATCTGAGGTCGGGATTGCCCGCGTACCGCTTTGGCGGCAATGTGTTTGAGGAATTTGACTGCGATAAATTCGAGAAAGAGAAGAAAATCTACTCGAAGTCGTTTTTCACGCGCTCCGATGTTGAGGACTTGCGCGCGTTTGATAAAAAGCTGGATTGCCTGCTGAAGCTCTGCGAGGAGACGCTGGGCGACAGCTCCGGCAGAATGATGATCTACTGCTGCGAAAAAAGCACTTCGGAGTACCTGCATAAGGCGTTGTCCTGCCTGTACGGCGCGGAGGTGCATTTCGCGAGGGGCGGGCTGTTCAGGAACGAGGATATTACAAGCATGCTGACCCCGCAGGACAGCGCGGAACAGCCGAAAATTCTGATAGGTCAGGACGACCTCGGAACAGTCGGCGAGGGTTTTGAGAGTGTAACTTGCGTTGTGAATTACGAACTGCCGTTGTCGCCGGTGCTGTTGGAGCGCAGAATGACGCGCCACGGCGCAGAAAAAGAGGCACGGAGAAAGTTCGTTATTTTCCGCGATAAAAACGGGGTGTTCGATTCCTGCGTTTTGGACAAGACGCTGTTTTTGCAGCTTGACAGCGCGTTTTGCGAGGGTCTCCCCGCGAGAAACATTTTGCTCGATATAAAGGAGAAAGGGCGTTCGGTAAACGCGCTTGTCTCCGACCTTAAATATCTGCGCGATTTCGCTAAACAGGTTGATAATTGCCTTGATCTTATCAAGAAAGTAAAGTGCGAGTACGCTGTTCCCGAAACCGAGAAAATTACGTCGGGGAAACAGCTTGCCGAATTCGCACAAGGCGAGCTTGATAAAATTTTCAAGCTTTTGGGCATTTCGGAGCAATCTTCGGAGAGCGATATAACCAATGCCGTAAACGCTGTCGGAGGGCTTTGCACGGTGAACGGCGGGAAACTGGAAAAGGCTGCGCGGCGCGAGGAAATGGCGGCGTCGTTCTCGTCGGATACGTTTTCAAACGAGCCGTTTGCAGGGGAGGCTATTCCGGGACTTGCAAGCGCGAAAGCTGAGATTGACGAGCTGCATAAAGGGGATAATTTCCACCTGCGCATAAAGCAGGAGATAAGCTCTCTTAACGACTGTCTGCAATATCCCGCGCTTTACGGGATCTGGAAATACAGGGCTAAGGAACAGGATTCCGACCGCTCTTTTAAGGATTATATAAAAATCTACAACGACGGTTTCTGATAAAGTAAAACATGTAAAAGCGTCCGCCGCGCGGCGCGTGCCGATAAAAGATAACAGCGCGGAGAAATGGGGCAAAGCTAATGAGCGGAAGCTACGAGACGGTTGAGAGACTTCTGGGCGACTTTTTTGAGCGTAACACCGCGGGCGATAAAGAGGGTATGAAGTCGGTCGTCGAGGATATTCAGAGAAAGCTGGATTCCGGCGAGATTGACAGTACGCCGTTTAAGGATTACTTCAACAATATGTACGCCGGCAGAGGCGCTATCAATATGGCGGGCATCGCGAAGGACTATCCGAGGGAGTCCATTATTCGCGAGCTGCTGCAGAACGTGTTCGGGTGCGATTATGATACGCCCGATATCAAGGTTATGATTGAGTTCCTTGACGAGGGGCAGGTAAAGCTTACCTATAATGAAACGGGGTTTCGCCTGGAGCAGGTGTTCTACTATCTCTCGGTCGGCAGAAACGACGGCGATAAAAAGCGCGAGGGGCGGTTCGGTCTCGGCGCGAAGAGCGTTTTTGCGAATGTCGACTGGTTTAAAATGCGGTCGAATAACTATTCTCTCCGCGTTGTAAACGATGAGGGCACGCTTAAGGTTCGCGAACTTCAGCTTACGGGCGAGCATTTCAATCATACCGAGATAGTTTTCGCGCTGCCCGAAAACGAGCAGGCTGCATTGCACGAAAACCTCACTACGCTTACCTCTAAAAAGGGTATGTATATCAATATGGTGGATCTGTGCTTTGCGTTTGTGAGGAAAAAGACGCTTACGGCGGCTGATGAAAACGAGTGCCATGAGAGGACGATAAATCTTGCGGTGCTGAATTTCGGAAACCGCGAGGTTGTTTACCGTATACAGCAGTACCGCAAGGACGAACACGATATTCCGAAAGTCCGTTTTTCCGAGAACGGAAAGAGCGTGGCGGACTTTATTAACGCGGAGTACGACGGGTTCACCTACCTTATTCCGTATGCTATTTCCGGTGCAAAGAGGGACGCCGCGAAAGTGCTGATGTCGAAGTACAATTACTTTTCGACGTTCGAGCTTACGGGTTTTGTCCGCGCAAATTCGCAGGAGTTTGTCGATGAACAGCTTTCGGCATTCTTTGTGTCTGTGCCGAATAAGTTTATTACAAACAACCGTTCGGGTATAAAGTACGATTCGCTGGAGGAGTGTTCCGCGAAGATTGAGCAGGGCATTATGGCGGTGGCGGAGGATTACCGCAAGATGTTCGTGCTGGAGCTGACTCCAAGGCAGGATAACCCCGAACTTTATCATCTGCGTCCCAAACAGTACGTTTTCGAGTTCTTTTACAATTACATCAACACAAGCGGCATTGCGAAAGGCTTGCGCGAGAAGTTCGGAAACAGCGTTTCCGTGCAGTTCCCGCATTCGGAAAATCCCGTTGTGTTCAGGGAACTTCGGAACAACGGTTTCTTCTCCGAGCGCGATGTCAATAAGGAAGAGCATGACGACGGGAGCGCGAAAAAGGCTCTCTACGAAGATATTGACCAGATGAATTCGTGGTACGGCAAGGACGATAATCACGTTCTGGTTGCACGGTATAACTGGCTTGTGGCGGGGACGGACGAGCGCGGAGAGGAGTTTCTGTATTCGTTCTTTATCGACGGAAACCGCTATAATATGGAGTCCGACGGCAAGAAGATAAAGGATTACGAGCTTGCGGCGTACTTCAAGAGCATTATCTCGCTTAAACTCAACGAGTGCATTGTAAACGGCTCGGTTGCCGATGAAAACGCGCTTGCGGACGCTTTCGCGGTTATTGACGAGATGTTCGGCGAGAATTACCGCATCTCTATGAAGTATTTCCAGTTTGTGATAAATTCTGGAACGTCGAATATACAGTTTGAGATCTCGAAAATCAATATCGGAAATCTCAAAAAGGCGTATGATACGCTGGCGGCGCACGAAATGCGCTTTGAGAACCACCAGATATTCAATCAGGTGGTAACGCTTATGGTGAACTCTTTCACCAACGGCAAGGACACCATTCAGTTCCTGAAAGAGATAAAGAGCCAGGGCGGCGATGTGACGCTTGCGCTCGATATAAACAAGCGTTATCGTTTCTCGGTTTACGGAAAGCAGTTTATGATCCCGCCGAACATCACGAATGCGGAGCTGTTGGACATTGTAAGCGATGTTTACGCGCTTATCGAAAGCGGTCTGTTTAATAACCGCGTGTTCGATTTCCTGCATTCTCCGGGGCGGTTCAATTTTGATACGCAGGATATAATTTCGGTTTTGCCGACTGCGGGAAATGCCGACGCTATCGAGCAGACGCTCACGAAAATCTACGTCTGCGATCTCGGACTTGATAAAATCGCGCTGCTTAACGGCGATGACAAGCTGATGAAGATAGTGGATCTTACCGCGCCCATTTCCGCGGAGGATATGGCGAAGACCGCAAAGCTTGTTATTCTCCGTGACGGCATGACAAAGCCGCAGTACGCGGGGTTTGTTGAGTTTATACTCACGGGGCAGAACAAGAATTTGCTGCGCGGGCTGTATTCCGGCACGGAAGAACCGAATATCGTGCTCCTCGATCAGCTGCCGTATTACTACAAGCCTGTTCCGACAATCACACGTCGTGAGTTTGACTACCTCAGAAGTGAAGTGAGAAGAATTTCCCTTTACGAGAAGTCCTCTCCGAAGATTTACAGGAACTATTTCGCGCGGGATATAAACGCAAAGCTGTTCGGCTACGGCGGGGTTTGCCCGTGCTGCGGATATGAAAAGGGCGTTTTAAACAGCTTTGTTGTGAAGAATTTCACGATAGGGCTTATGAACGGCGAAAAGGAGCAAAAATTCCGCTTTGCGCTGTACCTTTGCCATAACGATGCGGACGCCGCGGCAGGTTGGGTTATCGACGACGTAAGTATCGGCGGTATGACGCCGTTCCTGTGGTTAGAGGAGATTGCTCAGATAGACAATATTCCTCCCGAGTTTTTGTATTGCAGAATTAAGTATCACAGACAGATAATCTATGATATATGCGAACCCGACGCCGGCGGCTCGAATTCTGTTGAGGAAGTGCTTGACGGACCGCACGAGGTGCTGGATATAATTCTAAGCCCGATGATGGCGGCAAAGTGGTACGAAGACAGTCTGAGAGGCGTTGTGCGCGAGGCGGAAACTCACGAAGAACCCGCCGAGGAAACGCCAAAGCAAGCGGCTCCCGAAAAGCCTGCCGCGGCGGCTGCTCCTAAGGAGAAACCCAAGCTTACACCGCGTTATCCTGCGCCCGAGGGCGTAACACCGCGCCGTCCCTCCACCTCTCCTATGGTTGAAGAAAAGGGGAACAGCGGTATCGGCAACATCGAAATGTTCTGATAAAACGTCGTTTAAGCTATTTTAGCAAAGTAAAAAACCGGCGCAATTTCAACCGCCTTTTTCGACAGAAAGGGCGGTTTGCGCTGTAAAGTTCTTTTGAAAGGAATGATATATTTGGGTAAGCTACATTCCGTTCGATTGCCGCATTTCAGCGGTTCGGCGGAGCAGTCAACCAGGAAGATACCCGCTCCCGAAGAGGTTGCGGTGAGTATGCTGCAGCATATCGGCGCGCCGTGCGAGCCGTGCGTGGCGGTTGGCGACAAGGTGAAGATCGGTCAGAAAATCGGCGATTCCGAGGCGTTTATGTCAACGCCCGTTCACGCGTCGGTAAGCGGCGTTGTGAAAGAGATCAAAGATGTTATGAACGTTGGCGGAAGGCTGGTCAAGACGGTCGTTATCACCAACGATAACAAAAACGATATGTACGAGGGGATAAAGCCCCCGAAAGCCGATACGCGCGAGGAGTTTATAAAGGCTGTCCGCGAGAGCGGGGCGGTGGGTCTCGGCGGCGCGGGTTTTCCGACGCATGTAAAGCTCGGTTTTGATAAGAGCAAGGTGACGATAGATTACCTCCTGCTTAACGGCGCGGAGTGCGAGCCGTATATTACCAGCGACTACAGGGAGCTTATGGAGAATGCGGACAATGTCTTGGCGGGGATAGATCTGATTATGACGAAACTCGAAATCCCCAACGCCATTATCGGCATTGAGGCGGATAAGCCGCAGGCGATAGACAAGCTGACGAAATTGTGCGTAAGATACCCAAATATTAAGGTGCAAAAGCTGCCGTCGGCATACCCGCAGGGCGCAGAAAAGGTGCTTGTGCATACGCTGACCGGACGAATTGTCGGAGAGGGCAAACTGCCGTCCGACGTGGGGTGTATGGTAATGAACGTTTCGACGACGGGATTTATTTACAATTACATAAAAACAGGCGTTCCGCTGGTTCAGAGAAGAATTACCATTGACGGAAATATCGTAAATTCCCCCGCGAATTTCTTCGTGCCCGTGGGGACGCTGCTCCACAGCATCGTGGGCTTTGCTGACGTTCGCCGTCAGCCCGACAGAATAGTGCTCGGCGGTCCTATGATGGGCGCGTGCGCGTTCGACCCGGACACTCCGCTTGGCAAGACGAATAATGCCGTGCTGCTGTTCGGGGACACTCCCGTGCGTAAAACGACCGCTTGCATTCGCTGCGGCAGGTGTGTTCGGGCGTGCGCTGTGAATTTGCAGCCTACCGAGCTTGAAAGCGCGTATGACGCGCGCGACGCACAGGCTCTTGACAGACTGAAGGTCAATCTTTGCATGAACTGCGGAGCGTGCAGCTTTGTTTGTCCCGCAAAGCGTCCGCTTGCCGAGAAAAATCAGCTGGCAAAGGACTTCCTGCGCCAGACTAAGATGAAACAACAGGGAAAGTGAGGTGAGCGGGAACTATGAATAAATTGTTTGTTGAGGCGTCTCCTCACATAAGGAGCGCGTGGACGACGCAAAAAGTAATGCTTGCGGTAATCATCGCGCTTTGCCCCGCTCTGGTTGCGGCGACGGTCATTTTCGGGCTGAAAGCGCTGCTGCTCACGGTCATCTGCTGCGCGGCGTGCGTGCTGTTTGAGTTTTTGTTCGACAAGATAACCAAGCGCGACAACACGGTGTCCGATCTTTCGGCGGTGGTTACGGGTATGCTTTTGGCGTTCAATCTGCCCGTGGATTTGCCGATATATATGGCGGTTATCGGCTGCTTTATCGCGATAGTTATTGTAAAATGCCTGTTCGGCGGCATCGGACAGAATTTCGCAAACCCCGCTATCACGGCGAGAATTGCGCTTATGCTGTCGTTTACGGCGGCAATGACCAAGTGGACCGCACCTTTCTCGTGGAAAGAGGGCGTTGACGCGACGGTGTCTGCGACTCCCTTAGCCGCTCCCGCGGAAGAACTTCCGAGCTTTCTCGATATGTTCCTCGGAAACCGCGCAGGCTGCCTCGGCGAGACCTGCATTGCGGCGCTGCTGCTCGGCGGGCTGTTCCTCATCTGCATAGGCGTGGTTCACCCTGTAACTCCCGTGTGCTTTATCGGCACGGTGGCTGTGCTGTCGTTCTTCTACGGCGGCTGCGATCTGAATTTTATGCTTTATCAGCTCCTTTCGGGCGGTCTTATCCTCGGCGCGCTGTTTATGGCAACCGACTATTCCACCACGCCCTTAAGCACTAAAGGCAAGCTTATTTTCGGCATAGGCTGCGGACTTATAACGTTCGCTATTCGGCAGTTTGCGACAATGCCGGAGGGCGTTTCGTTCTCGATACTCGTTATGAACTGCTTAACTCCGCTTATCGACAGGTTCACCGCTCCCAAGGCTCTGGGCGCTGTAAAGCCCGCAAAGACAAAGGAGGGAAAATAATATGGCAAAAGCAAAACCGATTATAGTTTTGGCTCTTATCGCCGCAATAATTTCCTGCCTTGTCATTGTGGTTTATCAGGCAACTTATGTCGACACCTCAAATGTTGTTACCGACAAGCAGGCTGAGGCTCTGACGGCTATTTACGGCGGCACAAAGGACGATTTCTCGGTTGTTCCCGCAGAAAAATGGCAGGAGCTTTTCGCAAATTCGGGAACTGCGGAACTTGCGAATGTAACAAAGGTATTTTCCAAAAACGACGGTTCGATAGCTTTCGAGTCGGTAGTTAAAGGTTATAAAAAAGGCTACGACATAATGGTCGGAGTAAAGGAAAGCAAGGTTGCGGGCGTGGCTGTCGTGTCCGTCGGCGAGGAAACTCCGGGTTTGGGCACAAAGACCAACGATCCCGCGTTCCTTGATTTGTTTAAGGGAAAGTCGGGGACAGTCGAGATTGTCAAAAACAAGTCCAACCCCGCGGACAACGAGGTAAACGGCGTGACTTCGGCGACATACTCCTCAAGGGGCGTTGCGCTTGCCGTAAACACCGCGCTTTTGGCTTACGATTTTTGGACAACGAACGGAGGTGAGGCAGCGTGAGTTATATGAAAGAGTTTACCAAGGGTCTGATTAAGGAAAACCCCACGCTTGTAACGCTGCTCGGAATGTGTCCGACCCTTGCGATTACCACAATGGCGTCAAACGCTATCGGAATGGGCGCGGCGGCGACGTTTGTGCTTATCTGCTCGAATGTGGTAATTTCGCTGCTTAAAAAGGTTATCCCGAAGGCGGTGCGTCTGCCGTCCTACATAGTTATCATCGCGGGCTTTGTGACGCTTATTCAGTTAATTTTGCAGGCGTTTTTCCCCGCAATTTACGACGCGCTGGGAATTTACCTCCCGCTTATCACGGTAAACTGCATAATCCTCGGCAGAGCGGAGATGTTCGCGTCGAAAAACAACGTTGGCGCGGCGGCTCTCGACGGCGCGGGAATGGGCGTAGGATTTACGCTCGCGCTGCTTTGCATGGGTTCTATCCGTGAAATTTTCGGTTCGGGAACATGGTTCGGCTTGCAGGTATGCCCCGATTTTATCGAGCCGATGACGCTGTTTATTCTCCCTGCGGGCGGATTTTTCGTGCTGGGCTGCCTTATCGCGCTGGTGAATAAAATCGCCAACCGTCAGCCGCCTAAGGCTGCGGGCTGCGCTGCCTGCCCCAACAGAGAGGGCTGCCCGAGCGCAGTAGGAGAGACCGCGGCTGCGGAGAAAATCTCCGAAAATGCGGCAAATGCTGCAAACGAGAAAAAGGAGGAGAAGTAAATGGAACTTGCAAAAAGCATGATGATAATTCTCCTCACGGGAATTCTCACCGACAACTTCGTCCTCTCAAAGTTTCTGGGAATTTGCCCGTTTCTGGGCGTTTCCAAAACCACAAGCGGCTCGCTCGGAATGGGCGTGGCGGTTACGGCGGTAATGGTTCTCGCGACTGCGGCAACTTACCCGCTGTATCATCTGTTCCTTGTTCCGATGGGTCTGGAATATCTGAACACAATTCTGTTCATTCTGATAATCGCGCTGTTCGTTCAGCTAGTCGAGATGATTTTAAGAAAATACGTTCCCGCGCTGTATAAAGCGCTGGGCGTGTATCTGCCGCTTATCACGACAAACTGCGCGGTGCTGGGCGTTACTCTCCTCAACATCGACGAGGGCTACAACTTCGGCGAGAGCATTGTAAATTCGCTCGGCGCAGGGCTCGGATTTCTTATCGCAATGCTGATTTTCTCCGGCGTCCGCGGACGGCTTGAAAAATGCCGCGTTCCGAAGACGTTTGAGGGAATGCCCATAACGCTGGTTGCGGCGTCTATCGTGTCGCTGTCGTTCGTCGGTTTCGGCGGACTGGTTGACGGATTATTCGGGGGTGTATGATGGAAGTTTTTGTAACATATATACTGCCTGTAATTATTTTCGCGGTAATCGGAGCTGCTGCGGGCGGATTGCTGGTTCTGGGAACGAAGTTTTTCGCGGTGGAGGTTGACGAAACGGTCACAAAAATTGCCGAGGCTCTCCCGAACGCAAACTGCGGAGCTTGCGGATATTCGGGCTGCGAGGGCTATGCAAAGGCTGTCGCGGCGGGCGACGCTCCTAATAATAAGTGCAAGCCCGGCGGCGCGGCAGTTGCAAAGAAAATCGCGGAAATTATGGGTCAGGAGGCTCTGGAGACGGAGCGCGAGGTGGCATATGTCCGCTGCAACGGCTGCGTTGACGCTACCGAGGAACGGTACAATTTCATAAGCACGCAGTCCTGCGCCGCGACAGAGCGTTTCTACAACGGCAAAGGCGTGTGCAGAACGGGCTGCGACGGCTTAGGCGACTGCGCGGCGGTGTGCGACCACGACGCTATTTGCATTGTAAACGGCGTTGCGGTGGTGAATTCCGAAAAGTGCGTAGCC
>CANQNY010000010.1 GCA_947625335.1 uncultured Clostridia bacterium
AAATGTCGCACGGTTATTTTGGAGAGCTATTTGAATTACAGGAAAAATCGGCGGGAATGAATTGCGTGAGTTTAATCGCGGCGAAATAAACGGCATAAACAAGCGCGGGAAAATGTCGCACGGTTATTTTGGAGAGCTATTTGAATTACAGGAAAAATCGGCGGGAATGAATTGCGTGAGTTTAATCTCGGCGAAATAAACGGCATTACCAAGCGCGGGGAAATGCTGCGGCGGTTATTTTGGAGAGCTATTTGAATTACAGAAAAAATCGGCGGCGCGAGTGAGAAATTTTGAAAGCCGTTTGAATTCAATTCTGCGAACATCTCGCGGCGAAATAAACGACATAATCAAGTGTGGGAAAAGGCGCGGCGGTTATTCTGGAAAGTTATTTGAATTAAAGAAAAATCGGCGGGATTAGAGCGTTTTCGGGCGGTTGTCAGTAAACGCGACGCGGCGTTTTTGAAAGCTGTCTTTAATTTCAGCAATCGGACGGGATTGAGTTGTCCGGGTTAAATTGCGGCAAAATAAACGACATAAACAAGCGCGGAAAACGCTGCGCGGTGCTGGATCAGGCGGCTGCGGCGGTTATTCCGGAGAGCTATTATAATTACAGAAAAAATCGGCGGCGCGAGTGAAAAATTTTGAAAGCCGTTTGAATTCAAGTTTGTGAACGTCTCGCGGCGAAATGAACGGCACAAACAAGCGCGGGGAAACGCTGCGGCGGTTATTCCGGCAAGCTGTTTGAATTAAAGAAAAATCGGGCGGGATTGAGTTATCCGAGTTAAATTGCGGTTAAAATAAACGGCATAAACAAGCGCGGAAAAAAACGCCGCGCGGTGCTGGATCAGGCGGCTGCGGCGGTTTTTTGGAAAGCTATTTGAATTACAGGAAAAATCGGCGGGAATGAGGGCTGTTGCCAAAAATCAGGGCGGGCGCGGACGATATTAAAATAACTGGCGCGATGGTTTGTAAATTATATATCAATTTTGGAGTGAAATAATGAATTACAGCGTTTCTTTTACGGGACATCGGCTGCAAAAATTGGGTTTCTTCGGCGATGACGACCCGATGGCAGTCGAGCTTAAAAATCGCATCTACAGCACGACCGCGGCTCTTATAAACGACGGCGCGGACGCATTTTTTACGGGAATGGCTTTGGGAGTGGATACCTGGGCGGCGGAAGTCGTCCTCGGACTTCGGAGAATTCACCCAGAGATAAAGCTCACGGCTCTCGTTCCCTGTCCTGAGCAGGATAAGCTGTGGAACGATTTGCAAAAAAGGCGGTATAGGGAAATTCTCAGGCAATGCGACGAGGTCGTGATGGTTTCCGAGCGGTACAACAAGGGTTGTATGCACAAGCGTGACCGCGAGCTTGTAAACTGCTGCGATGTGCTGGTCGCGGTGTTCGACGAGCAAAACGTTACAAAGGGCGGCACTCAATACACCGTCGATTACGCGAGGAGTAAGGGCAGAAAAGTAATTATTATTCCGCCTTTGTGAAAAACTACTTGAAAAATATTTCAAATAGTGCTATAATAAATGTGTAAATTTTTTTCAACAGCAGGAGGAAGTTATATATGTACATCACTTGTTTGGATTTAGAGGGCGTTTTGGTGCCGGAAATCTGGATAGCTTTCGCCGAGGCGAGCGGTATCCCCGAACTTCGCAGGACGACCCGCGACGAGCCGGATTATGACAAGCTTATGAAATGGCGGCTGGGGATTTTGAAAGAACACGGTCTCGGACTTCGGGAAATTCGGCAGACTATCGAGAAAATCGACCCTATGGAGGGCGCGAAGGAGTTTCTCGACGAGCTTAGAACTCTGTCGCAGGTCATTATTATCAGCGACACGTTCACGCAGTTTGCAGCTCCGCTTATGGAAAAGCTGGGGCAGCCGACGATTTTCTGCAACTCGCTGGAAGTAGCGCAAAACGGCGAAATCACGGGTTATAAAATGCGCTGTGAGAAGTCGAAACTCACCACCGTAAAGGCGCTGCAGTCCATAGGCTTTGAAACTATCGCGGGCGGCGATTCGTTCAACGATCTGGGAATGATACAGGCGTCGAAATTCGGTTTCCTGTTCCGTTCGACCGAGCAGATTAAGAAAGATTACCCGCAGTATCCCGCGTTTGAGGAGTACGGAGAGCTTATCAAGTTCCTGAAAGAGTGCCTCGCGAAGTA
Organism: uncultured Clostridia bacterium; assembly: GCA_947625335.1. GTDB lineage: Bacteria > Bacillota > Clostridia > Oscillospirales > Ruminococcaceae > CAG-115. The sequence goes on from CANQNY010000010.1 coordinate 2,183, forward strand.
AATTCAAAAGTCCGAAACGGCAAATTGTTCGTTTCGGATTTTTTTGTGAAAAATTTCTAAATTCACAAAAAATTATAAAAATATATTGACAAACCGGGAAAAGGGGTGTATAATGTAATTATTAAATTTCCCCATGGCGATTTTTTTAAACACCAATTTTTTACAAGCTTTAAACTACTACTGTGCAGCAACGAGGTATTATTCCATGAAAAAATTAGCTTTAATTCTGCTTTCTGTCTTTGTATTTACGGGCTGTGTATCGGAAAACCCGACGTCTGATGAAAAGATGTCGGGTTATTCGAGTTTGCAGAGCTATTCAAGTTCTTCACCCGAAATCCCGTCGCAAAGCGAACCCCCGGCAGACCACGACTTGTCTCTTGAACCGTTTACATTTGGCACGACTATAAATGTTTTTCGGGAAAAGGGCGGGGTTTCTCCGTGCGCTCACCGCTTTGATGTGCCGGAGGACGAATTCCTGTCGCTTGAGGTCTGGATGAGCGTTTCCCCCGATAAAAGTATGCCGAGGGAAAATATTCCCTTGCGGGTATATGCCGTAGGCGACGGAGCGCCTGTTGATTTTTCCGTTGAGAGCAATTTTTACAACGGAGAACTCGGGAAAATGCACGAGCTTTATGTCGGCTCCGACGAGGATATTATTTGTAACATCAAAATTCCCCGAGGCGAAATAAAGGACGTTACGGTGCTGTCGATAGTGTACAATTGTTTCCCCGAATATATCCCGAAAAAGGGGCTTGGGCGGTTTTCGGGAGTGGGCGCGTATACAATGGCTAATTCCGCGAAAACTACCGAAAGTTTTCGGCAAAATACCGCCCGCGACAGCGATTATTATATCACCGATTATGAAAATACATATTCGGATATAGGCACAATACCTTTATCTGAACTTCCCGACGGCGACAGCGAAAATCATTTTTACAATGATGTTGAAATTACAAGCGAAAATCAACCTCTTTATATTAAATTTAACAGCGGCGGGAAAGCGAATTATTCTTATGACATATTGCTGTTCCGCGACGGAGAGCTTTTGCGGGCTTTCGGCGGAGAGTATTCTTTAAGAGTAAACTGCGACTCGGGCAAAAGGACTTTACAGTACTGTATCCCGCCCGAACTTCTCGGCGAAGACGGACTTCACACATTTTGTTTTGCGGCAATTCCCGCATTTTTACCGCAGGAGGTTTCGTTTACTATGGGTACGCAGACTACCGCTAAAATCAGAGTTCTTGTAAACAAGGAGGTATAATATGAAAAAATCAAGGATAATTTCAACTGTATTGTGCGCGGTGTTGCTTTGCGGGTGCAATAACGAGCAAAACAGCGTTGACAGCGGCTATGTTGATGTTTCGGAATTCGTTTCCGAGTACGAAAACGAGCTTGAAAACAAAGATGAAACGGACAGCAATATGTTCCCGCTTGCCGAATACGACGACAAAGCCGTCGCCGTAATGAGCCTTAATTACTCGGCGAACGGGAAATATCTTTACTGTATGGGAGCTCCAAACCTCCGTATAGACGGCGATAGCGGCGAGGTCAGAATATTGTGCAGCAAGGCGGGCTGTGCGCATAAATCCGACTCGCTTGACTGCTCGGCGTACCAAAGAATGCCGGGCGGGCTGTCTGCGCCCGAGGGGTATTATTATACTCTCGGAAATCAGCTTTGCCTTTTCGACGGGGAAGCTCACAAGGTGCTTTTTGAAAATAATTTCTGCACGGATTTCGACAAGGAAATGAACGAGGACAATCCGTGCTCGCTGGGCGAAATAGTTTACTGCGATGGTTTGCTTTATATTTTCGGGCTTTCGCATTATTTTACCTACGATATTTCAAAGGGCACAACAAGCGAACCCGCCGTGTTTTGCGACCGCGATATAATAATGTCCATTGACACAAACGGGGAGAATATTTATTACTGCACTCAACTTTCAAACGAATTGTACGTCTATAATATCGCGGCAAAAGAGTCGAAAAAGATTTGCGACAACTCGACCGCGCTTGATTACAAAAACGGCGCGTTGTATTATGTTCAATACGAAAACGGCGTTCCTATGCTGTATATGGCGGACGAGAACGGAAATTCCCCGAAAAAAATAATCGAGGACTGCTATGTTAATTTCTGCGTAACGGACGACTGCATTTATTATCAGAATTATGCAGACCCCGCAAGAGAGGCGTTTATGTGCAAAATTGACGGCTCGGACCCGCAAAAAATTGAATTTCCGCAAAAGGTAACCACCGAAAACGGTGTTGACATTGTGTCAAAAAAAGCCGACAAGGACCTTTTGAAAATTATCTCGTCGTCGGCGGCGGACAAGGCGTATATTATCTGTTCGGGCAGCAAAACCACGGGCGGCGTTGTAACGCCCGAGGAAATGATTTTCGCGTTCGATAAGGGCAGCGCGGAATGTAAACTTATCGCAGAAACGGAGCGTTGAGATGCGTTTTGAATTTAAAAAATTGTTCGCGTCGGTTTTTATGTGGATAATTTTCGGGATTGTTTTGGCGTATCTCGGAATTTATATCGTTATCCCTGCAAACGGCGGGAAAGCGTACCCGAATTCCCAACACCTGAACGCGCTTTTAAACACTCTGAATGAAAGCGGAATGACGCCCGACGGGCAGATTGAATTTTGCCGCGCAAAGCAGGAAGAAATACAATCGGCGGCGTTCGGCGAAAACAGGGCTGACAAGGGAGAATATACCAACACGGTTTTCGGTGATTATATACTTTTGGATTGCGCTGTAGACGTGCTTGAACAAATTTATAATGAAATTCCCGAAAACCGAACGGCAATTGTAAAGGACGCGCTGAGAAATATTGCCGAGGAAAACGCGAAATCCGAACCCGATTTGGGCGTTATCAGAATGAATTCGCTTGCCGTCAAAAAATACAACCGCATAGTGGAATGTGGGGTAAAGTATGCGGGGCATTTCAGCGCGGTCTACGACGTTTACGACGACGCGCCGTGGGACTTTGTTATGATATTTTTTACGGTAATTCTGACCGCGAGAATGTTTACGCTGGACATTTCGCGCGGCAGTTTTAAGATGATTTTTTCCTCAAAAAACGGCAGAATAAAGCTGTTTTCAAAGCAGCTTTCGGCGTGCTTTTTTGTCGTCGGAGGAATAATTTTACTTCACACGTTAAGCGGGATTATGGTCGGAGCAATTTGTTACGGCGTGAATAATTTCTCGCTCCCTATACAAATGGCTGCGCCGTTCAGCGCGTGCCCATTTGCGCTCAACCTCGGCGGTTATTACGCCGTGAGAACGCTCGGAAAACTGCTTTTTTATTTTTCGTGCGTGACGTTTACCGCGCTTGCCGCAATTCTTTCAAAAAGAGCTCTTCCGACAGCCGCCGCAGGGGTTATTTTCTGCCTTGCGCCCGCGGTTTTAATGTCAAGGCTGTATACCGCGTCAAATAGCGAATATTCGGCGATTACGGCGCGGAAAGCACTAAACGTTTTAAGGTGCTTTGTGCCGCAGTCGTTTTTGAATATAAAAACGTTTTTTGAGGATTTCGATTACGCGGAAATTTTCGGTTTCCCGATGAGCAGAATTATTTGCGTTTTTTGCGTGACGGGAATTTTAATTTTAGCGGAAATTGTGATTTCTGCACGCATTTTCGGGCGCGAAACGAGGTGATTTTATGGAACTTAAATACGAAAATATCACGAAAAAATACCGCAGGAAAACCGCGCTCGACGGCTTTAATGCGGCTTTGCACGAGGGAATTTACGCGCTTTTAGGTCCGAACGGCGCGGGAAAATCCACGCTTATGAATATCACGGCGACGCTTTTAAAACCGACCGCGGGGAGCGTGCTTTTTGACGGAACGGATATATTCAAACTCGGCGGGGAATACCGGAATATTCTCGGTTATCTTCCGCAGGATCCGGGATTTTATCCGACGTTTTCGGGTTTGGAAATTATGAAATATTTCGCGGAATTAAAGAATGTAAATTCGCCTCAAAATCGAATTGAACAACTTCTGGAATTTGTGAATTTGCAAGACGACTGCAACCGAAAATACAAGGAATATTCGGGCGGAATGAAACGCCGTCTGGGCATTGCGGTGAGCCTTTTGAACGACCCGAAAATTCTTATTCTCGACGAGCCGACCGCGGGGCTCGACCCGAAAGAACGCGTGAGATTTCGCAATATAATCGGAAAAATCGGGAGCGATAAAATAATAATTCTCGCAACGCATATCGTGTCGGATATTGAAAATATCGCGCAGGGAATTATTTTTTTAAACGGCGGAAAAATCGCGTTAAGCGGCTCGGTGTCCGATGTTTTGGGTGCAATTTCGGGGAAAGTTTACGAATTTAAAACCGACAAAAAAACCGCCGAAGAATATGTTTTTTCACACCCGAACGCAAGGCTTATCGCGTCCGAAGAAAATTCAGCGGTTCGCACAGCGTCGGATAAATTGCCGTCTGAAGGCGCGGTGTTATGCGAACCGACGCTTGAGGACGTTTATATGTACCTGTTTTCCGAGTCGTCCGAAAAGGAAATTTGAAATGAAATTATTATTTTTTGAATTTAAAAAAATATTTACGAAAAAAACGATTATTTTGCTTGCGGTAATTATTTTAGCGCAAATAGCGGTGATGTTTATTCCGAAAAATTACGAGCGAAATTTCTCGCCGATAATTTACAAAAGATATATCGAGGAACTGAGCGGAGAATTTTCGGAGGAAAAATACAACGCCGTCAAAGCGCGGTGTGATGCGATAAACGAGGTGTTGTCCTCGGACGACGCAATAACCGCGGCTTATCACAACGGCGAAATTACCGCGGAGGAATATTACAAGCACAGCTACGAACGCACGAAGGCGTTGAACGAAAAAAGCACCGCGGAATACCTCCTCGAAAAAAGCGATTATTTTAAAAAAATCGGCGGCGGCGTTTATTTTTACGATGTGGATTGCGGGGATTTTCTCGCGGAAAACGGGTTTAATTTTCTCGCGGCGTTTGCGGTTATTTTTATTACGATACCGATTTTTTGCGCGGAATACCGCTCGAACGCAAGGTCTATGCTTTTTTCGTCCGTAAACGGCACTCACAGGCTTTGCGGCTGCAAAATAACGGCTGCGGCGGTGTGCGCGTTTTTTATTTCAATGCTGATTTTTATGGCGAGATATTGCTGTTTTTGCGGTATTTACGGCAATTTCGGTGGCTATCTTGTCCGAAATATTATGGACTATTCTGCGTTCGGAAATTTATCAATATTCGGATATTATTTTTTAAATTCCGTGATAAAATCCGCGGGGCTTGCCGTCGGCGCGGTGTTTATCTGCGCGGTTTCCTGCATTACGGGAAACACGCTTTTCACGGCGTTTTTCGTAAGTTTAGCGATTTTTTTTCCCGCGTTTTTAACTGTAAATTCGCAAATTTTTTCTTATGCGTTTTTAGGTTTCACGATTGAAAACGGTTATTTTGCGGGGGCGAATATCGCGCTGATTTTTGGGATAATGCTTATAAAAATCGTGATTTATTCGCTGATTTGCAATTACGCTTGGAGAAAATAAAATCGGTAAAAAGCGCGGTCGCATCGCGTTATAAAAGCAAAAGGACGCTTTAGGGCGTCCTTTTTTACTTTTTTTGTTTTTTCGCGTGCCGCAAAAACCCCGAACTTCCCACAGACAATGGGTATAAATTAACCGCCGACAGGAAAATGTGCGGGCGATGATTTCCTTTGAACTTCGGGATAAATAGGCAATACAAAAAGCGTGGATTATATAGGCAGCGTTATTTTTCGCAGCCATTCTTTTTCGAGGGGGTCAAAATGCGGGGAAAGCTGCTCGAAAACAAGCTGCTGATAAGCGTTGAAATACTCAATCTGCCGCGGCGAAAGCAGCGTTTTTTCTACGCCGCGCGGGTCAAACGGCACTAATGTCAGCGGCGAAAATCCGAGAAATTCTCCGTATTCGGATTTGCCGCGATTTTCGCATAACAACAGGCTTTCGTGGCGTATGCCAAACTTGTTTTCCGCGTAAAATCCCGGCTCGTCGGAGGTAATCATTCCCGCGCGCAGCGGCTCGTCGCCCACCGCGCTGCGGCTTATGCGCTGAGGTCCTTCGTGGACGTTCAACAGAAATCCCACGCCGTGACCCGTGCCGTGACCGTAGTCCAAAAGTTCCCGCCAAAGCGGCGCGCGCGCGGCATAATCCAAAGTTGAACCGCGAACGCCCGCGGGAAAAACTGCATTCAAAAGCTCCAGATGACCGCTAAGAACCAGCGTAAACGCGCGCTTTTCGTCGGGCGAAAGATCTCCTAAAACAAAAGTCCGCGTAACGTCGGTCGTGCCGTCGAGGTAGTGCCCGCCCGTGTCGGACAGCAGCAGCCCGCGCGGGAGAATTTCCGCGTCAGTCCGAGCCGTCGCGGAGTAATGCACAATCGCCCCGTGCGCGCCGTACGCCATTATCGGCGCAAAGCTCTGACCGAGGTAATTTTCGCCCCGCTGTCGCAATTCTTCGAGCTTTTCGGCAGCGGAAATTTCGGTGATTTTTTCGCGCCCGACCGCGCCCTCAAGCCACATCATAAAACGCGTCACGGCAATTCCGTCTTGCAGGTGAGCGCGTTTTTCGGCGGCAATTTCGGCGGGATTTTTGACAGCTTTTAAAAGGACAATCGGACTTTGTTTTTCGACAATTTTGCAGCTTTCGGGGACGCTTGAAAATAATTTGTAATTCACAGCCTTGGGGTCGGCTAAAACCGCACCGCTAAGCGATTTCAGCGCGTTGTAAACATCATTGTACGGTAGAATTTCAACGCTGTCAGCGGCAAGTTTTGCGGCAATTTTTTCGGAAAAAATCGACCTCTCCGCGAAGAGCCGAACGCGCTCGCCGACGAGCATAAACGCGAGGAAAACGGGGTTGTAATCCACGTCGCCGCCGCGCAAATTCAGCGTCCAAGCTATCTCGTCGGGCGCGGAAATCAGCAGAAAATCAGCGTTTTGTTCGCGCATTTTTTCGCGGATAACAGACAATTTTTCGGCGCGCGAAATCCCGCAAACGCTCTCCGGGAGCGCGATGACGGGCATTTTCGGCAGCGGCGGGCGATTTTCCCAGACAAGATCTCCGAGGTCGTCGGTTTTGATCCCGATGTTTTTTTCGCAAAGCCCCTGCTTTAATCGGCGGACAAATTCCGTGGACAGGCATCTCCCGTCAAAGCCCAAAAATGAATTTTTCGGCATCGTATCCTGCAAAAATTTAACAATCGAGGGCGTTTCGGGAAGTCCCTGTTTCATAAGCGTAATGCCGTGGGAAAGCTGCTGTTTCGCCTGGATAAAATAGCGGCTGTCCGTCCAGAGAAAGGCGTCGTTTTCCGTCACGACAAGCGTTCCCGCAGAGCCCGTAAACCCGCTTAAATACTCGCGTAAGCGAAAATGCGCGCTGACGTATTCGCTGCCGTGAAAGTCGTCCGTGGGGACGATATACGCGAAAATTCCGCGCTCTTTCATGACGCTTTGAAACTTAGAAATTCTGTCCATTTTAGTTCAGCCTCCTCGCCGCTAAAACTGAATATTCCGCACAACAAAGCCGTTTTTGAGTGAATAAAGATTTGTCGGACGCACAATTTTTATCGATGAAAATTTCAAATTCTCCGTCGATATTCGGGAAGAATTTCTCGCCGGTCGAATTAAGTAAAATTACAAAATATCCGTTTTGTGTATATATAGAAATTATATACGCGCCATTTTCGCGTTTATAGCAAATTTCCCCGAAATCCGCGAGAAATCGCTTTCTGAACGCGATTAAGCCGCGATAATACTCGACGATTTCGCGGTTTTCGGTGACTTGATCCCACCGCAAAGCGTTCACCTCATCGCCCGATCGATAACTGTTTTCATCGCCTTGTTTTGAACGCAAAAACTCCTGACCCGCCGCGATAAACGGCGTTCCGCGCGATAAAAAAACCAGCGCGGCTGCCATTTTATCGGCGCGTTTTATTCGCTCTAGATCCGCATTGTTAAGCGAAATATTCAATTTATCGAATAAAGTTAAATTATCGTGACATTCTACATAATTTATCGTTTGTTTTGAATTATCCGTCCAAAAATCCTGCAAAAAATTCCCCGAAATCGACTGAATTATTGTCGAAAAACAATCTTCCGCCGCGCCGCCGTTCACGAAACCGCAGCCGCGCGCGTCGAACACCGAGCCTTTGACCGCGTCGCGGAAACTGTCGTTGAAAAACGCGATCTCAGGGAGCTTTCGAGCCTTGCGCTGAACCGCGCGAGACCGCTCCGGGAGCGCGCTCACGCCGCCCGTCCACCCCTCCCCGTACAGGAGGATTTCGGGGTTTATCCGCCGCAGCCGACGGACGATTTCGCGCATCGTTTTAAGGTCCAGCAGCCCCATCAAATCGAACCTGAACCCGTCGAATTTGTACTCCCGCGCGAGGAATTCGAGGCTGTCCAAAATGAATTTTCGCGCCATAAATCTTTCAGACGCGAATTCGTTCCCGCAGCCCGAACCGTTCGATTTTCCGCGAAAATAATACCCCGGAAATATCTTCCCGAACGCGCATTTTTCCGCCGAAAACATGTGGTTGTACACAACGTCCGCCACCACTCCGAGCCCTTTTTCGTGCGCGGACAGCACCAGCTGTCTCAGCTCTAAAACCGCATTGTTATGCGAATAATAAGCGCTCGGCACGTTTGGAAAACGCGGGTTATAACCCCAGTTATATTGCTCCCCGTCAAAATTAAAATCGAAAACGGGCATAAGCTGAATATGCGTCACGCCGAGCGATTTTATATATTCGAGACCGATTTTTTCGCCGTGAGAATTTGTCCGATTTTCCTCGCAAAATGCAAGAAATTTTCCGTGACTTGCAAAATTTGCGTTTTTGTCCATCGAAAAATCCCGCACCGAAAGCTCGTAAATTATCGGATTTTCGCCCGAAATCGCGGAGGTTTCGTCCCAACCCGCGGGCTTATTTTTTCGCATATTAACAACGATCGACAGCCTCCCGTCGGGCGTTATCGCGCGCGAATACGGGTCGGGACTGCATACGGTTTTGCCGTTTTGCGTGATCGAAAAATCGTACCGCACGCCGTCCATATCGCCCATTTTTTCGTACTCGAAAATTCCTCTTTCCCGGCGCATTTTTCTCTTGAAAAACATCTCGTTTTCCGCATTGTAGAGCCGCAAAACCGCGCTCTCCGCAAACGGCTGCCACACGCGGAAAAGCGTTTTTTTGCGCGAATAAACAGCGCCGAGCTGTCCGCAGAATTTTTCCTCGTCTGCGCGCTGAAAATTTTTATCAATCATCAAATTTCTCCAAAAAATTATGCGTGCCGCGCTCGTCCTTGTAAGATAAAATCCTGTCCAGACGAACGTTCTGTACGCTGTGAAAAATGTTCTGTGCGACCTGCGGATTTTCCTCGCAAAGTCGCGCTATAAGCCGCTTTGTGAACTCCCGCTTGGAGTTTTCCTCGCGTTTTGAAAGCGCGCAGCTGCACTTTGGAAACTGCAAATTGAACGCCCCGCACCACGCCAGAATATCCCGCTCGCGGATAAAAAACATCGGGCGGATAAGCTCCATTCCCGCGAAATTCTGCGACTTCACGCGCGGCAGCATGGTCTGCGCCTGACCGCCGTACAAAACGCCCATGAGCGTGGACTCGATAACGTCGTCGAAATGGTGTCCGAGCGCGATTTTATTGCAGCCGAGCGACTGCGCTTTCGCGTACAGATGCCCGCGGCGCATTTTCGAGCAGAGAAAACACGGATTTTTTCGCTCGTTTTCGGTGTGTCTGAAAATCTCGGTCTTGAACTCCTCAAGCGGTATTAAAAGGCGTTTCGCGTTGTCGTAGATAAGCTTTTTATTGTCAGCCGAAAATCCCGCGTCCATCAAAAGATACCGCACCGTTACACCGCTGTCCCTGCGTTCAAGCTGCCGAAACAGCGCGGACATCAGCGTCGAATCCTTCCCGCCCGACACGCACACGCACACGCTGTCGCCGCGTTTTACAAGCCGAAATTCCTCGACTGCGCGGAAAAACTGCTTTGTAATCGTCTTTGCAAATTCCCCGCAAAGGCTTTGTGTTATCGCATTTTCAGCCATTTCGTCAACCCTTTTCGGGCGGCTTTGCGCGCATATAAGTCACGGCGAGGTCATAAAGCCTTGACGCGTCTTTCGCGCGCAGCTGCTTTTTCACCATGCGCCAGCTCCAGTTTCCGCCGAGCGTTGACGGAACGTTCATTCGCCCGCGTTTGTCAAGCCCCAGAACGTCCTGCATGGGGATAATCGCAAGGTCCGACGGCGACGCATACGCCGCCCTTATAGCGCAGTAATTCAGCCGCTTGAAAGCCCTCTTGTCGAGATACTTTTTCGCCATTTTGCGCGATTTTGCGTCCGCCTCCTTGAACCATTGCACAAACGTTGCGTTGTCGTGCGTTCCCGTGTAGCAGACGGAATTTTTCGGGTAATTGTGCGGGAGATGGTCGTTGTCGGAAAACTCCGGGTTGAACCCGAACTGCAACACCTTCATGCCCGGAAAACCGCATTTTGAAAGCAATTGTTTAACGCTGTCGAAAATATCTCCCAGATCCTCCGCAATGATGTTGACGTCGCCGAGCTGATTTTTGATAGCGTCGAACAGATCTGTTCCGGGACCTTTTTCCCAGTTTCCGTGCTCGGCGGTTTCCGCGCCGAACGGAATTGCGTAATAGGTGTCAAACGCGCGGAAGTGGTCAATTCTCAGCATATCGTACAGCTGCGCCGATTTTTTCACGCGTTTTATCCACCAGTCAAAGCCCGTTTTTTTCATCTCGTCCCAGTTGTAGAGCGGATTTCCCCAAAGCTGACCCGTTTTTGAAAAGTAATCGGGCGGCACTCCCGCAACGCGTTTCGGGCAGAGTTTTTCGTCCAGCTCGAACAGTTCGGGGTGCGCCCAGACGTCCGCGCAGTCGGGCGCGACGTATATCGGAATATCGCCGATTATGCTTATCCCTTTGGATTTGCAGACGCTGTGAAAGCGGTTCCATTGGCGGAAAAAGATGTACTGACACCACTTTACAAACCGAATTTCCTCTTTAAGCTCCTCGCGGTAACGCTCCAGAGCCTCAGGCGTGCGGAGTTTTATATCCTCGTCCCACTCGCTCCAGGAAACGCCGCCGAACTGCTTTTTAAGCGCGGTAAACAGCGCGTAATCGTCCAGCCACTCAGCTTCCTCCAGCACGAAAGACGTGTACCCCACGTCGTCCGTGAACTTCGCAAACGCCTTTCTTAAGAGAACGTCCCGCGTAGCCGAGATTTTCGCGTAGTCTACAAACGCTGGGTCTGCGCCGTAATCGGCGTTTTCGCAGTCGGATTTGTCCAGAAGCCCATGCTCGCAAAGCTCGTCAAGGTCTATCATAAGCGGATTTCCCGCAAACGACGAAAACGGCTGATACGGGCTGTCGCCGTACCCCGTCGGACCTATCGGCAGCACCTGCCAGAAGCTCTGTCCCGCGGACTTCAGCCACTCGGCGAAATTCTCCGCGTCCTTACCCAGAGTCCCTATTCCGTAGGGCGACGGCAGGGACGTTATGTGCATAAGCACGCCGCAGTTTCTTTTGCTCATTTTAAAACAATCCTTTCATATGCGGTCCCAATATTTCCTGTCAAGACTTCTGAAACTTATCGCCTGTGAAATATGGTTTTTAAGTATCGGCTCGCTGCCGTCAAGATCGGCGCAGGTCCTCGCAACTTTAAGTATCCTGTCATACGCCCTCGCGGACATTCCGAGAGTATTAAACGCCCGTTTCAGCATATCCTCCGCGTCGGGGGTCATTTGGCACACTTCCGAAATCATATCGGACGTTATCATACTGTTTGCCCGAATATTCGTTCCCCTATAACGCCTTGCCTGTATATCCCGCGCTTTCTGAACGCGCTCGGCAATCGCCGCGGAGCTTTCCTGGGGCTTTCGGTTGGACAGCTCTTCAAACTTCACGGGTTTAACCTCAATCTGAATATCAATTCTGTCCAGCACAGGACCGGAGATTTTCCGCAGATACGCCTTAACCTGATTTTGCGTGCAGGTGCATTTTTTCAGCGGATTTCCGTAGTTCCCGCACGGACACGGGTTCATTGCCGCGATAACCATAACGCTGCAGGGGTATGTTACCGTGCCGCTGGCTCTGGAGATAGTCACCGAGCCGTCCTCCATAGGCTGCCGCAGCGTTTCGAGAGACTTTCTGTCAAATTCGGGCAGCTCGTCCAGAAACAGCACCCCGTTATGCGCGAGCGAGATTTCTCCGGGGTGCGGGATAGTACCCCCGCCGATAAGCCCCACCGAGCTTGCGGTATGGCTCACCGCGCGGAACGGACGCTCTTTTACCAGCGGGTCGCGCGGGTCGATTATCCCCGCGACGGAATGTATCTGCGTGGTCTCAATGCTCTCCTCAAACGTGATTTTCGGCAATATAGAGGGAATTCTCTTGGCGATCATCGACTTTCCCGCTCCGGGAGGTCCGAGCATAAGCACGTTATGCGAGCCTGCCGCCGCGACTTCCACAGCCCTTTTCGCCGCAAACTGCCCCATAACTTCCGCAAAATCCGCATAATGCGTTTTTGCAACGTCAAAGCCGTTGTAATGCGGTTCGGGAGAAAGCCCTCGCCCGTAGATGTAAAAATCCACGAGCTGCATAAGGTTGTCCACCCCGTAAACCTCGATTTCCTTTACAACAGACGCCTCGCGGGCGTTCGCGGCGGGCAGGAACAGGCGTTTTACGCCGTTGTTCGCGGCGTGGATAGCCATACTCAAAACGCCGTTTACGGGGGACAATTTTCCGTCAAGCGAAATTTCCCCGATAAACGCGTCGCCGTCGGACGTGGAAATATACCCGCCCATCTCCAGAAGAGCCGCCGATATGGGCAGATCGAACATCGAGCCGATTTTCCTGACGCTGGCGGGCGCGAGATTTACCGTGACGTGACCCGAAAGCACCTTAAGGCACAAATGCTCCATAACGGCGCGAATTCTCGCCTTGCTCTCCTGAACGGCGGCGTCGGGCAGTCCTACCATCTCGAAACTCGGCTGTCCCGCGCCGATAGTAGCCTCCACGGTCACGGAAAACGCATTCAGACCGAAAAGACCTATGCTGTTTATTTTGCTGAACATAAAAAACCTCCGAAAACATTTGAACTATTCAGCCTGTATAAAAAGTCAAATCTTAGGCTGTTGAGAAAGCTCCAGATGCAAGGAAGCGGTGCTGCGGCTAGGCTTTGTGCCTGCCGCAGTACCACTGACGTAGCAGATGGGGCTTTATCGACAGCCTAACTATTGTTTATTATACTACATTTTCTCTGAAATTGCAACGGAATTCCCAAAGTTTTTTCGGAAAATTGACATTTCCGGGTTTTTTAGGTTGAAATTTTATAAAGAATATGTTATAATATTCTTATATGCTTTAGGTTAGGCTGTTGATAAAACCCTATCTGCGTCGTCAGCGACTTGTCAACAGCCACAAATGCCGGTTTCAAGCCCCTTCCCAGCATCTAGGGCTTTCTCAGCAGCCTAAACAGGTGTTTTTACACACAAGGATTTTGATAAAAGGAAATTTATGGAAAATAACGTTGAAAACAAAATAATATACGGAAAAAACGCCGTTTTAGAGGCGTTGAACTCGGACGCGGGCGTTGATACGGTTTTTGTGCAGAAAGGGCTGTCGGCGGGGAACATTTTTGCCGCGGCGAAAAGCCACGGCGCGGTGATAAAAGAAGTCAGCGCGGAAAAGCTTGCGGCTCTTACGGGCACGCCGAAACACGGCGGCGTTGCGGCGGAGCTTTCTGCGTGCGAGTACGCCGAGCTTTCGGATATTCTCGAAGAGTCAAAACGCAAGAATAAGCCGCCGTTTATAATCATTGCGGACGAAATTGCCGACCCGCACAATCTTGGGGCGATAATCCGCTCGGCGGAGGCTGCGGGAGCGGACGGGGTGATTATCCCGAAAAGGCGTTCCGCGTCGCTTAACGGGACGGTTTTCAAGACCAGCGCGGGCGCGGCGGCGTGGATAAAAGTTGCACGGGTGGCAAACCTTGTGGACGCTATTAAAACGCTTAAGAAAAACGGCGTCTGGGTGTACGGCATGGAGGCTGACGGCGCGCCTTACGACAGCGCGGACCTCACGGGCGCGGCGGCGATAGTCGTCGGCAGCGAGGGTTTCGGGCTGGGGAGACTTGTGCGCGAGAACTGCGACGAGGTGCTGTCGCTGCCGATGAGCGGGAAAGTGAATTCGCTGAATGCGTCGGTGTCGGCGGGTATTTTGATGTACGAGGTTGTAAGGCAGCGGCGCAAAAAAGGCTGACAGCGCGGTCGGCGGGATTTGCCGTTTGGGCGTTTCGGCAGCTCGGAGCGCGGGGTTCAATTCCCCCGTTTAGGGCGATGTCCGCGGTGAAAAGCAGCTTGCCGAATGCGTGGAGCGGGGCAAGCAGCGCGGTCTGCGGGATTTGCCGTTTGGGCGGTTTCGGCAGCTCGGAGCGCGGGGTTCAATTCCCCCGTTTAGGGCGATGTCGGCGGCGAAATGCAGCTTGCTAAATGCGCGAGAAATTAAGGGATATGTAAATTTAAGGAGAGGTTAAAATGGCTGATAGATTTGGCAGCACGCTGTTTTCGCTGCCGATGAGCGGAAAAGTGAATTCCCACGCGAGGGCGCAGGCGGAATTTTGAAAGATTTTGAAATATTAAGGCAGCGCGGACGGCGCGAAAATTAAGGAGATGTAAAGATGGCTGATAAATACAACGTGGACGATATACTAAAAGAGTTGGATAATCGGCGCTCAAACGACGATGAGGATCTCCCCGAAAAAGAGGAAACTCAACACGAGAGCGTTACCGAAATTATCGACAGCGAGGCTGTAAACCGGGCTTTGCGGGCGGGAAAACAACGCTCAAAGCCCGACCTCAGCGTTACGCAGGTGATAAACTCCCTCGACAAAAAAGGCGGTCAGACCGCGCGCCAGATGACCGAGGAGGAATCTTCTTCGCGGCGCGAACGCGATATAGAAAAGGCTATAAGCGGCGTGAAAAAGCCTAAGGCGCGGCGCGATACGCTCTCCGCAAGGCAGCTTACCGAGGAAGAAAGCAGCGAGCGCATCGGGCGCGATATTTCCCGTGCCGCCGACATCAAAAAATACGAGCGGCTGCGCGAAGAATATGACGAAAACGCCTCCGAAGACGTGGTTGTATATCCCGAAAGCGAGTATGTAAAGCCTTTCGTAAAGCCGCAGGTGTCGGAGGACGAGGACGACGGCGATATTATCTTCCACACGCGCGGAGACCTCGTTACTACCGAGACTATGGAGCTGCGAAAGCAGAAAAAAATAGACGACATCAACCGCGCGCTGCTTAAAATCGACAGCGAGGCGGAATCTCCCGATGATATGCTGGATTCGCTTAATCCCATGGAGTCCCGCGAAAAGGCTCAGGAGATTATTAAAGACCAAACCGAGGACAGCACCGATACGTTGGCGGTTGCGGGAAACGATTTAAAGCGCATCGGCAGGGGCGAGGAGCGTCTTAAGGAATATCACCCGTCGAACGGTTCGGACGAGTATGAAGAACCGCTTGCGGGGGTTCAAAGCCCTGTTTTTCCCGCGGAAATTCATGTCGGCGAGACGATTGTCGAGGCTTTGAACAAGAAAATCATCGAACAGGAAAAGTCCGACGTCGAACCCGAATTTTCCGAAAACGCCAAAGCTCCCGCCGAGGAAGAAAGCGGCGGGGAAGATGAAGAACTGGAGCGTATTCGCATAGCCGACGAGCTGGCGCAGAAAAAGAAACGCCGCATTGCGAATTTTATTCTTGACACGCCCGACACCGAGGAGATTGAACCGCCTGCGGAGGAGGATATTTCCGAGGACGAGGACGATGAATTCGAGGACGATTACGACGAGCCCGTGGACCTCGACGACGAAAACGTTATCCGCGACCGCTTAACGCGCGCGTCAAAGGGGCTTTTAAGCCGTCTGCTGATACTGGCGGCGTTGTTTGCGGCGTCGCTGTTCGTGGAGCTTACGAATGTTTTCGACTGGAATTTAGGCGGGCTTAACAAAATTATCAATTTCCACCGCAGCGCGGGGAGCAATTATCTGTACACAAACTTAACGATAGGCATTCTGTCGTTTGCGGCGTGTTCGTCGGTCATTTCAAACGGCTTTTCAAGGCTTGTAAAGCTCCGTCCCGACGGCGATACGCTGTGCGCGTTCGCGCATATGGGCGCGCTTGCGGCGCTTATTCCATATCTTATCAACAACGAGTATATTTTAAGATCCCGCGCGCACGTTTATCTTCTGGTGTCGCTTGCGGCTCTTATTTTCAACACGCTGTCGAAAATCTGCACCGTAAAGACCGCTCAGAACAACTTCGCGTTTACGTTCGGAAATCACCCGAAATACTTTATCGGGCGGTGCGAGGATTCCGGCGCGGATATGCTCGCGAAAGGCACTGCGTCCGGTATTCCCGCGGTGGGAGCTATGCGGAAGACCGAGATGCTGTGCGATTTTATCGTGTCGACTTACTGCGAGGACGCCTCCGACAGACTTTCGAGAAAGCTTGTGCCCGCGGTGGGAGCGGCGGCGGTCGCGGGCGGTATTGCGGGATTTTTCGCCTGCGCGGGAGAGACAGATATGCTCTCGAACCGCTTTAACTTCGCATTTACCGTGCTTACGGCAATTCTGGCTCTCGGGGCGGCGTTCTCGTCGTCTATGACGGTAACTTTGCCGCTTCTGACAACTTCCCTCGGCAACAAAAAGCGCGGTTCTGCGATACTCGGCTACAACGCCGCAACGGAGCTGTCCGAGCTTTCGGCGGTGCTGCTGGAGGCAAATTCCCTTTTCCCCGCAAATTCCGTCAGAATTACCAATATCTGCGGCTATGACAAGCCTAAAAACCGCGGCGAGGGCAAAATCAACATCGACGAGGCGATAATCTACGCGGCAAGCCTTGCGGTGGCGTCGGACAGCATTTTAGCGGACGCGTTTTTCGGTATGCTGAATTACAAGCGGGAGCTGCTTAAGGACGTTTCGGGGTGCGTTTACGAAAGCTGCCGAGGAGTTATGGGCTGGATAGACAGACGAAGAGTGCTGCTCGGCAACAGAAGTCATATGAAGGCTCACGAGATAACCGTTCCGAATATGAAAAAAGAATCCGCCGCGAACGCCAACAACGACGAGGTGATTTACCTTGCGGTGGGCGGAGAGGTGTGCCTGCTGTTTTTCGTGCGGCTGTCCGCAGACCCCGTGATAAAACAAAACGTAAAGGCTCTGTCCGACAGCGGCGTTTCTATGATAATCCGCACGGTGGACGGTATGATAACCGAAAGCGCGGCAGCCGATCTGTTCGGAATTGACCCCGACGACGTTCGGATACTGCCGTTTGAGGCGCACGAGGCGTTTTTGGAGAACACGCGCTTTATTTCGAGCGGCAGCGCGGGCGCAAACTGCGTGGGGACGTTCCCGTCGTTTGCGGGGGCTGTCAGGGAATCCAAAAAAATCCGCTCGAAAACCTATATAAGCAGCATAGTTCAGCTTTGCGGGATTGCTCTCGGCACTTTGCTCGCGCTTATCTTCGCGCTGTTCTTCAACTTCCGCTTTTTCGGAGCAATTTACCTGCTTATTTACAATCTTGTTTTCGGCGCGGCGGCTCTCGGAGCGCAGTTTATAAAACGCTGATATGACGGTTGACGAAGAATTTATGGAAAAGGCTCTCGCGCTGGCGCAAAAGGCTGCCGAAATGGGAGAAATTCCCGTGGGCGCGCTGGTTGTGGACGGCGGGGGAGAAATTGTCGGCGAGGGGTATAACAAGCGCGAGGCGTTGTTATCCCCGCTTGCACACGCGGAGATTATCGCTATCGACGCGGCGGCGAAAAGGCTCGGCAGAAGAAGGCTTTCGGACTGCACGCTGTATGTTACGCTCGAACCCTGCCCCATGTGCGCGGGAGCTGTTATGAACGCGGGGTTAAAGCGGCTGGTATACGGGGCGTTTGATGAGAAAAACGGCGCGTGCGCGTCGGTCGCAACGCTGTTCGACGAGAAATTCACGCATATCCCCGCGGTGAAAAGCCGCGTGCTGGAAAAACGCTGCGGCGAGGCGCTAAGCGAGTTTTTTAAAAAGCTCCGCGAAAAAACTAACGAATTCGGGACATTCTGTTTATGAACAAATATCGTACTTTGGCAAGCAATATGTTTATCTTAGCTGTCGGACAGTTAGGGTCAAAATTGCTTGTCTATGTAATGCTGCGATTTTATACGAATATCCTCGGCGCGGAGGGCTACGGGGTGATGTCAAACATCGTCACCGCGTGCGATCTGCTTATCTCGACGGTGTCGCTGTCGGTGTCAAGCGCGGTGCTGAGGTTTGCTCTCGAAAAGGCAAACGACGGGAGAATGGTGCTGTCGGTCGCGATTAACACTATCCTTATAAATTCGCTGATTTTTCTCTGCGCTGTGCCGCTTATCGGAATGATACCCATTTTCCGCGGGTACGAGCTGTTAATTTACGTCTACGTCGTAATCGCGATGATAAAGGATTCCTCGGCGATTTATGTGCGGTCGAGATATTCCGTGGGGCTGTTTGCGGTGGACGGAATTGTGACTACAGTATCAACCGTGGTGTACAACCTCATTTTGCTGGGAGTTTTTAAGTTCGGAGTGGCGGGGTACGTTTTCTCGATAGTTTTAGGCAATATCACTTCGCTCATTTTCCTCGGAATAACCACGAAATTTTTCGCGGACTATCGTCCTATCGGCTGCGACAAAACGCTGCGGGCGGCGATGCTGAGATACTGCGTGCCGCTTATGCCGACCACTATTATGTGGTGGATAATCAGCTTTTCCGATTTGTATATGATAACCTATTTTATCGGCGAAAGCGCGAACGGTATTTACGCGTTCGCGTACAAATTCCCGAACCTCGCGATAGTCGTTATGGGCGTGTTTTCGCAGGCGTGGAGAATGTCCGCGATTACCGAGCGAAATTCCCGCACGACGTCGAAATTCTACTCAAATACTTTCAGTATGATGCAGACGATAATGTTTCTGGCAAGCGCGGGGATAATGCTGATTTTAAGACCCGTGATAATGCCGTTTTTCGGCTCGGAGGAGTTCAGAACGGCGTATCTCTATGTGCCTATACTGCTTGGCGCGGTGATTTTCCAGAGCTTTGACAACTTTTTGGCGTCCATTTACGAGGCTGCCCGAAAAACCACGCATTCCATGACGTCGTCCGCTATCGGGGCGGCGTCGAACATCGTGCTGAATATCGTGCTGATAAAGCTTTTCGGCATAATGGGCGCGGCGGTGGCGACGATTTCGAGTTACATTATCGTGTTTATTTACAGAATTATCGATACGAAAAAGTATCTTTATATGAAGATTTATTGGGCGAAAATATTCGTCAATCTGTTTTTGCTGACGGCGATGTCGGTGTCGATTATGGCGTTGAATTACGGGACTTTGCAGAACGTGATAAACGTTGTGATTTTCCTCATTATCGCCGCGCTTAATTTCCAGTCCTGCGTTCAGGCGGTGAAACTTGTCCTCAACAAAAACAAAACTCCCGAAAAAAAGGAAAATAACGTATGAAAAAATATTTAGAGGCGGCGAAAATTGTCGCTGTACACGGAATTCACGGCGAGGTGCGCTGCCAATGCTTTTGCGATTCCGCGGAGGTTTTAGATGAATTTGAAACCCTCTATATGGGGCGCGAAAAAACGGCGGTGAGCATATCCCACACGTTTCCGAGGAAAAATACGGTGGTCATAAAGCTCGAGGGTGTGGACACCGTGGAGCAGGCGCAGACGCTTATCGGGAAGACGCTGTATATCGACCGCGAAGATACCGAGCTGCCGGAGGACGTTTATTTTATTCAGGATATAATAGGGCTTACAGTCAAAAACGCCGAAAGCGGAGAGGTCTACGGGAAAATCTCCGAGGTGTATCAAAACGGCGCGGCGGACGTTTACGAAATTAAGGCTGACGACGGGCACAGGCTGCTGTTTCCGTGCATTGACGAGGTTGTCAAAAAAATCGATACCGACAACGGCGAAATGCTGATAATCCCGCTTGAGGGGCTGTTTGACGATGCGAATTGACATTGCGACGCTGTTTCCCGAAATGTGCAAAAGCGTTCTCGAAACCAGCGTTTTGGGGCGCGGGATAAAAAACGGCTTTTTGGAGGTGTACGCCCACGATATACGGCTTTACACCGAAAACCGCCACCGAAACGTCGACGACAAGCCCTACGGCGGCGGCACGGGAATGATTATGGCGGCGCAGCCTGTTTATGACTGCGTTATGGCGCTGCTGTCGCTGCACAGGACGCGTCCGCGGATAATTTATCTGTCGCCGCAGGGGGAAACTCTCACCCAAAACAAGGTGCGCGAGCTTGCCGCCGAGGAGGGTCTTATCCTGCTTTGCGGGCATTACGAGGGCGTTGACGAGCGCGTTTTGGAGGAGCTTTGCGTGGAGGAAATTTCCGTCGGGGATTACGTTCTGACGGGCGGGGAACTGCCCGCTTTGATACTGACCGACGCCGTTGCAAGACTTCAGCAGGGAGTTTTGCCGAACGAGGACGCTTATTCGATAGAATCGCATTATACGGGGCTTTTGGAGTTCCCGCAATACACAAGACCGGAGGTCTGGCGCGGGAAAAAAGTTCCCGAAACGCTGCTTTCGGGGGATCATGCGAAAATTCGGGAATGGCGCGAAAAAATGGCTCTCGAAACTACGAAATCCAAGCGTTTTGATATGTACGAAAAGTTTGTCGCGGAACACCCGGACAAACTTTTGCCGAAAAAACATGGGAAAGGTTAAATTATGAGCAAAAATGTTTTTATAGCCGTGACGGGGCGACCCAACGCGGGAAAATCCTCGCTGACGAACCTCCTTGTCGGGGAGAAAATTTCTATCGTCAGCGAAAAACCGCAGACTACGCGAAACAAAATAAACGGCATCTTAACGCGCGGCGATACGCAATATGTGTTCACCGACACGCCGGGCATGATGCGCGCGAGAAACCGCCTGAACGAGCATATGGTGAAATCCGTCCGCGAGGCGGTGTCAAGCGTTGACTGCGCGGTGCTTATGGCGGACGCTTCAAAAAAGATCTCCAATATCGAGCGGGAGCTTGTGCGTTCGTTCGAGCAGAACGGAACGCCCGCGATTTTGCTGCTCAACAAAATCGACCTTATCGGCGACAAGGAACAGCTTTTGCCGATAATCGCCGAGTACAGCAAGCTTTTCGATTTTGCGGAAATTATCCCGATAAGCGTAAAACGCAGGATAAATACCGAGAAAATTCTCCCCGCGCTTGATAAATTCGCCGTCGAGGGCGAGCATTTCTTCCCGGAGGACATCGCTACCGACCGCACCGAGCGTTTTCTCTGCGCGGAGCTTATCCGCGAGAAAATTCTTTGGACTATGCAGCAGGAAATTCCTCACGGGACGGCTGTGGATATCGAGGAGTTCAAGACGCGCAAAAAAAGCAACGGCGCGGAGGACATTCTCGACCTTAGCGCCGTTATAATATGCGAAAAAAATTCCCACAAGGGAATGATTATCGGAAAAGGCGGAGAGCGCTTGAAACAAATCGGCTCTCTCGCACGAAAGGATATTGAAGAGCTTTTGGGACTTCGCGTGAACTTAAAACTCTTTGTCAAGGTCAAAGAGGACTGGCGCAGCCGCGAAAACGTCATCAGCGAATACAACATCGCGGACGACAGCTAATTGCAGCTAATCAGAGGAACTTCCGCAGCTCGCGCTCGGCGTTTGTAACCACCGAAAACAAAGCCGCGCTTTGCTTTGGGTAATCCTGCTCGATACGGGAGGCGGTTATCTGCTCATCGGCAGTACCCTCCGCCTTTGCCGCGCGGGAGCGCATATCGTCCATGGACATTTTCGCCAGACACAGCCCCGAAACGTCCTCCGCAGGCACGGAAAAACCGTCCTCGTCGTTTTGCCCGCCCGCGGAATACACCATTCTGTACACGCGGTAAACAGCGGTCACAAGGTACGAACCCGCGGCTTTCGCGAGCTTTGAATTTTTCGTTTTCATAAGCAGCGAGAAAATTATCTCGATAGAGTTTGTGATGAGTTTTTTCCTGAGCAGCGTCCCCGCCCCCGCGAGAGAACCCTCGTAGGACTCGGACACCGTGCTTTCGGGCAGCTCTTCCGAGGCAACCACCGTTCCCGTGCGGGAATTCGTTCTTCCGAGGATATAGTCCACCGAAACGCCGTACAGATCCGCCACGCTTACCAGAAAATCCAGTCCGCACTCGCGCTTTCCGTTCTCGTAATGCGACAAAAGCGCCTGCGCCACGCCTAAGCGGTCGGCAGCCTCTTTTTGAGTAAATCCGCGCTCGCGCCGAAGGAGCTTTATAACTCTCGGAAAATCCTTGTTCATAATTTCAAGCCTTTCTGACAACGCACAAATTGCTGCGTAAAATAATATATTGTATATTATAGCACATTTATGTCGTTTTGTAAAGAGACATATTTAACAAATTTGCAGCCAAATAATGTGCTTTTTTATCATATTAAGAAATCTTGGAGGAAGTATGCAAAATTACTATCTTTACCTTATCCGTCACGGTATAACGCAGGGCAATCTTGACGGAAAATACATCGGTCAGACGAATTTGTCGCTGTGTCCGGAGGGGCGGCGGCAAATCGAGAAATTCGCCGCGTCGGACATCTACCCTGAGGTCGGGAAAGTGTACTCGTCGCCGCTTGCGCGATGCCTTGAAACCGCCGAGATAATCTACCCCGAACACACGCTTATGGTGGTGGACAAGCTGTCGGAGATGAATTTCGGCGACTTTGAGGGCAAAACGCAGGACCAGCTTAAGGACCTCGGCGCGTATACAACGTGGATAAAAGGCGGTCGCGACGCCGCTCCCCCGAACGGCGAGAAATACGGGGATTTTGTATTAAGATGCGTGGAGGGGCTGGGGGAGATCTTCTTTGATATGATGGATAAGCAGATTTTCCGCGCAGCCTGCGTAACCCACGCGGGAGTTATAACCAACCTGCTTTGCGGGTGCGGACTCCCGAAAGGCAGACCCGCGGACTTTCTCTGCGCGCCGGGAGACGGTTTCGAGATAATTCTCTCGCCGTTTTTGTGGCAAAAAGGTCCTGCGTTTGAGATTTCCGGGAGGCTGTCGTGAAATTTTTCCGTTTTGCAATTGCAGTCCTTGCGGCGGTTTTTTTGATAACGCTTTCGGGCTGCGCTCTGAACTCTCAAAAAAAAGAAACCGTAAACCCGCCGTTTTTTAAGGTTACGGACGAGCAGACGGGCGGCGTTGTGTATCTTTTTGGGACAATACACGCCGCGCCGAAGAATATCGATTTTTCAGATGAGGTTTACGAGGCTCTGGACGAATGCGGCGCGCTTGCGGTGGAAATTGATTTGCAGGAGCTGGACCGCGACGAGGAGCGTTTGTATAACGCCATGGAGCTTTTAAAATGCGATAACGCCGCCGATTATATGGGCGGGGATTACGAAAAAATTCGGGACAGCTTTGAAAATTTGGGGTTGTACAACTCGGCGTTTGACAGCTATATTCCCGCGGTCTGGAGCAGTCTGCTTACAAACAAAATTACCGCCGACTGCGGGTATTATGCGGAATACGGAGCGGACAGACTACTGTTGTCTTATGCGAAGAAAAAGGGGCTTGAAATCCGCGAACTTGAAAGCGTCGAACAGCAATATTCGATAAACGCCGCAGAACCAAAAGAGCTTCAGATTTACCTGCTGAAAAGCTCTGTGGAAACGGATTACGAGGTTCTGAAAGAGCAGATGAAAGGGCTTTACGCCGCGTGGAGCGAGGGCGACTGCGCCGCGCTCGAACGTATGCTTTACGAGGACGAAGTGCCCGAAAATCTGCAAGATGAATACGATTTTTACTTCGCGCAGATGTACGAATTGCGCCAGCGGGCGATGGCTGAAAAAATCGCGGAATACCTCGAAAACGGCGAAAAAGTGTTTGTCGCGGTGGGAGCAATGCATTATGTGGCAACGCCCGATATACTCGATTTGCTCCGCGAACGCGGTTTTCAAGTCGCATAAATCACCATATTTTCAATGAAACATATTATATTATCGGAACAGTATGTCGTTCCGATAATATTTTTTTGGGGTGGAATTATGGACAAAATCGGTTCTTTATGCGATATAACAGTCGGAGAAAAAGCAATGGTAACGGGGCTTAATATCCACGGAGCAATGCGCCGCAGGCTGCTGGATATAGGGCTTTGCGACGGCACAGTCGTAGAGTGCGTCGGGCGCAGTCCCATGGGCGATCCCGCGGCGTTCCTTATTCGCGGAGCAATCGTCGCTATCCGCGACTGCGACAGCCGAGGCGTTAAAGTAAGGGGGATTTGAATGGGACTTACCGCAAAATCTACGGGGTTTTCGGCGGCAGGGGGCGATATTGCCGTTCGGAAAAATTCTCCCGACGACAAAATAATCGCTTTCGCGGGAAACCCGAACGTCGGAAAAAGCACCGTTTTCAACGCGCTCACGGGACTTCATCAGCACACGGGAAACTGGTCGGGAAAAACCGTCGCGACAGCTCAGGGGCATTTCAAAACAAAGCGTTTTTCGTATATTCCCGTGGATATTCCGGGAACGTATTCCCTGCTGGCGCACTCCGCCGAGGAGGAAGTAGCGCGCGATTTTATCTGCTTTGGCGGCGCGGACGCGGCGGTTGTCGTATGCGACGCAACCTGTCCCGAACGCAGTCTGAACCTCGCGTTGCAGATAATGGAGGTCTGCCCGAAAACGCTGGTTTGTATGAACCTTATGGACGAGGCAGAACGCCGCGGCATTAAGCCGAATATCGAACTTCTCGAAAAGGAACTCGGCGTGCCTGTGGTGGGAACTTCGGCGCACGACAAAAAGACCCTTTCGGCTCTCACAGAGAAACTTGACAAGCTTTGTGCGGGAGAAATCGTCCCCGCGCCGCGACGTCTGCACTACATAAAGCCGATTGAGCAGGCTTTGGATATTTTAACGCCCGCGGTGGAGAAAATTACAAAAAACGCTCTGCCCCCGCGCTGGACAGCTTTAAGATTGCTTGACAACGATTCGTCGTTCACGGCGGGAATTGAGAATTTTCTGGGGGTAAAGCTGTCCGAAAACGAGGAAATTGCCGCTGCCCTCGAACACGCGCAAAATCTCCTCGCCGAAAACGACATCACCGCCGACCGCCTTAAGGACAGAATTGTGTCCTGCATTATGCTGAACGCCGAGGAGGCGTGCGGGGACGCGTTTTCCGCCGTTCCGAGGACGCTTTCGCGCGCGGATAAAATTCTCACAAGCCGCGTGTGGGGCTTTCCGATAATGTTTTTGCTGCTGATTTTAGTGTTTTGGATAACGATTATCGGCGCGAATTATCCGAGCGAATTGCTAAGTAAATTGCTGTTCGGGCTGGGGGATTGGCTGTCGGAATTGATGATAAAAACAAACGCCCCCGAATGGCTGCGCGGGATACTCATAGACGGCGCGTACCGCGTGCTTGCGTGGGTGGTGGCGGTAATGCTGCCGCCGATGGCGATTTTTTTCCCGCTGTTTTCGCTGCTGGAGGATCTGGGGTATCTGCCGCGGATTGCGTACAACCTTGACCGCCCGTTTTGCAAATGCAACGCCTGCGGAAAACAGGCTCTGACTATGTGCATGGGCTTTGGCTGCAACGCGGCGGGAATTGTCGGCTGCCGAATAATCGACAGCCGCCGCGAGCGCCTTATCGCGATGCTTACAAACGTTTTCGCACCCTGCAACGGGCGTTTCCCGATGATACTGACGATAATCTCGGTGTTTTTCGCGCGGAAAGCGTCGGGCGTGTGGGGAAGTCTTGTCAGCGCGGCATTGCTGGCGGTCGTGATCGTCGCGGGGATTTTGGCAACCCTCGGCGTATCGAAAATTCTTTCTGCAACCATTCTCAAAGGCGAACCGTCCTCGTTTACGCTGGAACTGCCGCCCTATCGCCGCCCGCAAATAGGGAAGATACTGCTGCGGTCGCTGCTGGACAGGACGATTTTCGTACTCGGCAGAGCCGCCGCAGCCGCCGCGCCTGCGGGAGCGGTTATCTGGCTGCTTGCGAACGTCAGGGCGGGCGGCGCGCCGATACTCTCGTATATAACCTCGGCGCTTGACCCGTTCGGACGGTTTATCGGCATGGACGGCGTGATGATAACGTCGTTTTTGCTGGGACTTCCCGCAAACGAGATAGTAATCCCGCTTGCCGCGATGACCTATATGCAGCAGGGAGCATTGTCCGAGATAGCTCCCGCGCAGATGTACGAGTTGTTTACGCAAAACGGCTGGACGTGGGTGACGGCGCTGTGCGTAATCGCGTTTTCGCTTATGCATTTTCCGTGCGCCACGTCGCTCCTCACCGTGAAAAAGGAGGCAGGCGGGTGGCGCTGGGCGGCTCTGGCGTTTGCGATACCGACGGTGTGCGGGGTGGTCTGCTGCGCCGTTATCGCCGCTGTCGGGAGAATTTTCACGGGTGTGTAGTTGCATTTTCGGGCAGTTTTCGGCAGGTTGTCCTTGGGGAGAATTTCCTTGGCGGGGCAGGCTGTTTGTCTGCGGGAAGTGTTTCGCAGCCGCCCCGCAGTCAGCATTTTCCCCGATTGTGCAAATTCCCGTCCTCGCAAGGGGACGGGAATTGTTTAATACAGCGAATCCATAAACGTGCCGATAAGCTTTGCGGCTTTGGCGGCGGTTTTGCGGCGAAGACGGCGGCTGCTTGTAAGCCGTTTTACCGCCAGAAACGCCAGCCCGCCCGTCACCGCGCCCGCAGCCGCGCTTTTGACGTAGCATTTCGCCTCGTGCGTCATAAAATCAACTCCTTTGTTTTCGGTAGTCAGGCTTATTTTCCGCGAAATCGGGCGTTTTATTATTCGCATTTTGTGGGAATTTGTTGAAAAGCGTGCATTTTTTGTAACAATTGCTTTGCCGAAGAAGAAATTGGTAAAATATTTTGTGAATTTCTACAAAATGCAAGTTTTATTTTAAAAACTTGCAAAAAACCCTTGACAAATTATTTTGAACGTAGTATAATAAAACCATAGCAGAGAGGCTATGAAGTGCGGATTTATCGGGAGTTCGCACGTCATAGCCTTTTTGTTTTATATAACCTTTGGAAAAGCGAACAAAGGGACAAAATGAAAGGAGCGGTCTTAAATGAACGCAATTTTAACGACGCTTTCACAGGCGACAGCGGGCGTTGACGAAGTCGTCAACAGCACGATGTTCAATGTGGGCGACGGAAACGGCATATGGTACCTTATCGGTGCCGCGTTGGTATTCTTTATGCAGGCGGGTTTCGCGATGGTGGAAACGGGTATGACCCGCGCGAAGAACGCCGGCAACATCATTATGAAGAACCTTATGGACTTCTGTATCGGTACGGTGGTATTTATCTTCCTCGGTTTCGGGCTGCTGCTCGGCGAGGACGCGCTGTTCGGACTGGTGGGTATCCCGACGCTTGACGTACTCGGCAGTTTCACCTCGTTTGACAGATGCGCGGAGTTCGTGTTCAACCTTGTTTTCTGCGCGACAGCGGCGACTATCGTGTCGGGCGCAATGGCGGAGCGCACAAAGTTCATAAGCTACTGCATTTATTCGGCGGTTATAAGCGCTGTAATCTACCCCATCGAGGCTCACTGGGTATGGGGCGGCGGCTGGCTGGTACAAATGGGATTTGTTGACTTCGCGGGCTCGGCGGCAATTCACACCGCGGGCGGCGTATGCGCGCTTATCGGCGCGGCAATGGTAGGTCCTCGTATCGGCAAATTCGGCAAGGACGGCAAACCCCGCGCTATTCTCGGTCACTCTATGACGCTCGGCGCGCTGGGCGTGTTCATTCTGTGGTTCGGCTGGTACGGATTTAACGGCGCGGCGGCGTCCAATGTCGAGTATCTCGCGAACATCTTCCTCACCACGACGGTTGCTCCTGCGGTTGCAACCTGCACGACTATGATATTCACCTGGCTTAAAAACGGCAAACCCGATGTTTCGATGTGCTTGAACGCGTCTTTGGCGGGACTTGTCGCGATAACAGCTCCCTGCGCGGACGTTGACTGCCTGTCGGCGGCGATAATCGGTCTGGTTTCGGGATTTATCGTAGTATTCGGCGTTTGGCTGCTGGACTATGTCCTCAAAGTCGACGACCCTGTCGGCGCGGTTGCGGTTCACTTCTGCAACGGCGTCTGGGGAACGTTGGCGGTAGGCTTGTTCGCTAACGGTCACGGTCAGAACGTCGGCGTTGGCGGCGAACCCGTAAAGGGTCTGTTCTACGGCGGCGGATTTAAGCAGCTTGGGGTTCAGGCTCTCGGCGAGCTTTGCATTATCGCGTGGACGGCGGTTACCATTTCGCTTACGTTCCTGTTCCTCAAAAAGACTATCGGACTGCGTGTTTCCCGTCACGAGGAAATTGTCGGTCTGGACGCTACGGAACACGGACTTCCGAGCTCTTACGCGGACTTTATCCCGACAATGCAGGTGGAAACCACCTCTTCGGGTCGTGAAAAGGAAGTCGATACTCTGGCGAAAGTCGAGGCTGCGGCAGGCTCTTCCGAAAAGGACGTTCCTGTTGTACATAAGAAATACACTCCCTCGGACGGCGCTCATATGTCTAAGGTGGTTATTATCACCAAACCGGAGCATATCGAGGCTCTCAAAAACGCAATGTCCGGCATAGGAATAACCGGTATGACGGTGACGAACGTCCTCGGCTGCGGAATGCAGAAGGGCTCTACGGAATACTACCGCGGCGTTCCTATCGAAACTCACCTGCTGCCGAAGATAAAGATGGAAATCGTCGTTTGCAAAGTGCCTGTTGAAACGGTCGTTGAGACCGCCAAGAGCGTGCTTTACACGGGCAAAATCGGCGACGGCAAGATTTTCGTATACGACGTTGTCGACGTTGTAAAAGTAAGAACGGGCGAGAGCGGCTACGACGCTCTTCAGGACGTAGAATAAAAAATTGTGTAGAACAAAAGTTGACCCCGCGGAGCAGTCCGCGGGGTTTTGCGTTATCCGTCAATCAGCATTTTCGCGCAAAACGCCGCCATAAGGTCGAATTCCGAGAACCGCTCTTTCAAAACGGGCTTTTCAAGCGGTTCGATAACGCCCCCCCGCGTTTTTATCGAGCGGTTCAGCGAAAGCGTTATTTTCTCGTCGGTGCGGGAGGTTATCGACACGGTATTTTTGGGCGACACCCCGCAGGTGATAAGCTGCACCCCGCGCGAAAGTTCCCCCGAAACGCCCTCGTCCACAATCACCGCCAAAGCCGAATTTACCGCGAAATCCGCGTTTTTTCCCGCGATAAGCACGGCGTTTTCGCAGTTTACTTCGGCTCGTCCGACAACCTTTACCGCGGGATAATTTTCAAGCAGTTTGAAACTCTCGCATTCTCCGCAAACGATAATAATGCCCATTATTTTCACCCTGAATTATTGTAACCCGAAAATATACAAAAAAACCGCGAAATTCTCCGCGGTTTTCTTATGTAATTTCCTGCCGAAGAACACTTCGGCATTTTATGCGAGAAATTCCCTTAAAGCCTTGCTTTTGCTCTGAGAGCGCAGTTTCCGCAGAGCCTTAGCCTCGATTTGGCGAATACGCTCGCGCGTTACGTTAAACTGCCGCCCGACTTCCTCCAGCGTATGAGCGCGGTCGTAACCCACCCCGTAGCGGAATTTCAGCACCTCGCGTTCGCGTTCGGGCAAGGTGTTCAGCGCCTTGTTAAGCTCGTCTTTAAACACCGACTGCATAGCCGTGTCAATCGGCGCGGGAGCGTCCTCGTCGGGGATAAAATCCCCCAGAAAGCTGTCGTCTTCCTCGCCCACGGGAGCCTCCAGCGACACGGGGTCCTGCGCTATGCGGATAATTTCCCTCACCTTGTCGGGGGTCATATTAAGCTCCTTTGCAACCTCGTCCACCGTCGGCTCGTGACCCTTTTCGTGCAGCAACTTGTTCTGCATTTTCTTAACCCTTGAGATAGTCTCCACCATATGCACGGGTATGCGGATAGTCCTCGCCTGGTCGGCGATTGCCCGCGTAATAGACTGTCTTATCCACCAGGTAGCGTAGGTCGAGAATTTGTAGCCCTTTGTGTGGTCAAACTTCTCCACCGCCTTTATAAGCCCGCTGTAGCCCTCCTGAATAAGATCCAGCAGCGGCATACCGCGTCCGACATAGTGTTTCGCAATGCTCACCACCAGCCTCATATTCGCGACGATAAGCCGATCTCGCGCCTGCCCGTCGCCCTCGGTAATCTTTTCGGCAAGCTCGAACTCCTCTTCGGCGGAAAGCAGGGGAATACGCCCGATCTCGCGAAGATGGATCTTCACGGGGTCGTCCATACCGATGTCCTTTTCGTTGTCCTCGCCCAGATCCAGAGCCTTATTCAGCTCGTCGTCAACGCTGAAATCATCATCAAGCTTGATATTGTTGCGGTCGAGGAACTCGCTGAGCTTGTCGAGATCGACGTCCGCCTCGTCAATGATGTTGTAAATCTCCCTTGTCGAGAGAGTGCCTGTTTGTTTTCCGCGTTCCAGAAGCTCATTAAAAATATTCTTTTCGCTGTTACTCATTTACAAATCCTTTCATCGGGTTATGTATAATCATTCAAGAAAATCTTTCAGCTTTCGGCTCCTGGTCGGGTGGCGAAGTTTTCTCAAAGCCTTTGTTTCGATCTGTCTAATTCTCTCTCGTGTTACCTGAAATTCCTGTCCGACTTCCTCCAAGGTTCTCTGACGCCCGTCGATAAGCCCGAACCTTAAGATAATAACGCGTTTTTCGCGTTCCGTCAGCGTATCCAGCACCTCTCCGAGCATTTTTTTCATCATCGAGTTGCATGCTTCCTCGGCGGGCGCGGGCGCGTCCTCGTCCTGGATAAAATCTCCGAGGTGGCTGTCTTCCTCCTCGCCGATAGGCGTTTCAAGCGACACGGGGTCCTGCGCTATCCTCAAAATCTCGCGGACGCGGTCGGTACTCATTCCGAGATACGCGCCGATTTCCTCCTCGCTGGGCTCCGAGCCGTTCATGTGAAGCAAATGCCCCTGCGCCTTTTTAACGCGGGTTATCGTCTCCACCATATGCACGGGAATACGAATAGTCCTCGCCTGGTCTGCAATCGCCCGCGTTATAGCCTGCCTTATCCACCATGTGGCGTAGGTTGAGAACTTAAATCCCTTTGTGTAATCGAACTTTTCGACAGCCTTTATAAGCCCCAGATTGCCCTCTTGAATTAAATCGAGAAACTGCATACCTCGGCGGACGTATTTTTTCGCAATGCTCACCACAAGCCGGAGATTTGCCTCTACAAGCCGTTTTTTCGCGTATTCGTCGCCCGCCTCCATACGCGCGGCAAGCTCGATTTCCTCCTCGGTGGTAAGCAGGGGAATTTTTCCGATGTCCTTTAAGAACGTCTTCACCGAGTCGTCGGGCAGCAGCAAATCCGCGTCCTCGTCGTCGGAATAATCCCTGTCCGCATAGTCCAGAAGATTGTCAATATCAAGGTCGGCGTCAAAGTTGTCGACTATCTTGATATTCATATTGACAATTTTCTCGAAAATATTGTTTATCTGGTCCGCGTCGAAATTCAGCTCTTCCAGAGCGTCTGTAATTTCCTTTGCGGTCAGACTGCCTTTTTGCTTGCCTTGATTTAACAACTCCTCCAAAGCGTTGGAGAAACCGCCGTTTTCTGTCATTTTCTCGTCTCCTTTAATTTTCGCGCCCATTCGAGCAGCTCGTCGTCGGACATTTCCCCCGGAGGTTTCGCAGCGTCCCCGCGGCTGTTCAAAACGTTTATAAAGTCCGGCAGCGCGGCGCTGTCGCGTGCGAACATTTCGTCCTGCGTGATTTTAGTTATTCTGCCCATTTCCATCGGCTCAAATTCCTCGTTAAACAAAGAAATATCGGGCGTATCGCCGTTTTCTATGATTTTTTTCAAGAATTCGTACACTTTTTTGTTAAACGCAGTCGCAAACCCCTGCGTGAGCTGTTTATCTATCCTGTCCAAAGCCTCTGGATTGTGAAACAGATAGCAGATAATTCCGCGCTCGGCGCGCTCCTCTTTAGGGAGCATATGCGCGTCGGGGTTGACCTTATCCTCCGGCGCGCGCAAAAACGCGTTTTGTTCGCGGGTATGACGGCGTTTTTTTGCGCGGAACATCTCGCTTTCGACGGCTTTTTTAACCGTTTCGGCGGGGATATCCGCGGATTTTGCCGCCCTTGATATGTAAACCGCTCTGTCGATTTCGTTTGTAACCTGCGCCAGAAACGGTACGGCTCTTTTTATAAAAGCTGCTCTGCCGTCCGCCGTGTTGAGGTCGAACCCCGCGGCAAGCTTGTCCATTTGATATTCAATAGCCCCGGCTGACTTCTCGATAAGCGAGTTGAACGCGTCCGCGCCGTATTTTTTGATAAACTCGTCGGGGTCTTTCGCGCCCTCGACTTTAAGCACTCTCGCCCTTATTCCCGCCTCGGACAGCAGATTTATCGCGCGCGACGCGGCTTTTTGCCCCGCCTCGTCGGAGTCGTAGGAGAGAATAACCTCCTTTTTCCCAAGCCGCGAGAGCATATTCGCCTGCTGCGAGGTAAGCGAAGTTCCAAGCGACGCGACAGCGCAGTCAAAACCCGCCTGATGCAGCGCGATAACGTCCATATACCCCTCGCAGAGAATAAAGTAGTCCGCTTTTGTATTTTTCGCATAATTCAGCGCGAACAGCAGATTGCTTTTTGAAAACACCATAGTTTCCGCGCTGTTCAGGTATTTCGGAGCATATTTTTCGTCGGTGAGAATTCTCCCGCCGAACGCCGCGACGTTTCCGCGCGTGTCGAAAATCGGGAACATAACGCGGTTTCTGAACTTGTCGAAGAAATTGTTGTTTTTAGCTGAAACCAGCGACCCGTCAAACTGCTCGAAATCGGTGTAACCGAGACTTTTAAGGTAATTGTGCAGATAATGCCACTCGTCGGGAGCAAACCCCAGCCCGAACCGCTTTATCGTGTGATCCGACAGCCCGCGCCGCCGCAGATAATCAAGACCCGCCGCTCCGCGCTCGGAAAACAGCGTTTTATGGAAAAACGCTCCCGCCGCGCGGTTCATTTCGTACAGCCGAAGTCGCTTTTTTGACGCGGCGTCGTCCGCGTCGTCGGGCAATGACATTCCCGCGCGCTGGGCGAGAAATTTCACAGCCTCTATATAATCGAGATTTTCGATAAGTTTCACAAAAGTGATAACATCTCCGCCGACCCCGCAGCCGAAACAATGAAAAAGCTGTTTTTCCTCCGAAAAGGAGCAGGACGGCGTTTTTTCCGTGTGAAACGGGCAGCGGCACATATATGTATTCCCCGAACGCCGAAGATCGGTGTAATTCTGCGCGAGAGCGATTATATCGTTTCTGCTGCGAAGTTCGTTCAGATAATCTTCCGACAGGCGCACCCTGCCCACCTCCTTTGTAATTTTCGGGCGCAGGGCAGGGAAGGGGATCAGATGATGTACCCCGTGTTCCAGCCCCTCGGCAGGCACAGCTTTTTAAAGTAGTCCACGGCGTATTCGTCCGTCA
This sequence comes from uncultured Clostridia bacterium, assembly GCA_947625335.1. Lineage (GTDB taxonomy): Bacteria > Bacillota > Clostridia > Oscillospirales > Ruminococcaceae > CAG-115. The sequence continues at coordinate 35,780 of CANQNY010000010.1, forward strand.
TACCGCTTATATAGTCGCCCACAGCGGTTTCCAGCCCGTCGCGCTCCGCGATTTCCACATAAAGCCGCGGCATTTCGTCCTTGTTTTTATAAAAATAGTTGAACAGATATTCCACAATATGCCCCGCCTTGTCCTTTTCGGCAATCGTCGGCGCGGCGCGGTAAACGTTCTCGAACATAAACTCCCGAAGTTCAAAAAACGCATTTTCTGTTTCTTTGTCGAATTTCACCACATCGCCGCTGTTGTCAACCAGCGACCGCACAAGGCTGGTAATCCGCTCGGATTTGGTTTTCCCAAGCGCCGCCACGGGTCTTTCGGGCAGCATTTCCGGGGTAATAACTCCCCCTCGCACAGCGTCCTCGATATCGTGATTTATATACGCGATTTTATCGCAAAACCGCACTATCATGCCCTCCCGCGTTATGGGA
>CANQNY010000011.1 GCA_947625335.1 uncultured Clostridia bacterium
CGCGTAAAGAAAATAACCGAGCCGCGCGGGGTGCCGCTTATCATAAATGACAGAATAGACATCTGTCTGGCGGCGGGTGCGGACGGCGTTCATCTCGGACAGAAGGACATTCCGTGCGATATTGCACGGAGAATTTTAGGCTCAGAGAAAATTATCGGCGTATCGGCGGCGACACCCGAAGAAGCAGCGAAAGCCGAGTGTGACGGCGCAGACTATCTCGGCGTGGGAGCGGTTTTTTCAACCTCCACGAAAACGGACACCAGACCCGTTACGCCCGAAATAATCCGCAATATTCGCGCAGCTGTGACAATTCCGTTTGTGGTTATCGGCGGGATAAATTCCGAGAATATCGGCACGCTTTCGGGGCTTGGAATAAATGGGGCGGCGGTGGTGTCGGCGGTTGTCGCGCAGCCCGATATTGAAAAAGCCGCACGGAAAATGCGCGCGGCGGTTGAGAAAATTAAATAATTTACAAAGGCTATGTTGCACAAGAAGTTATAAATGCGCAATTATGGTGTAAGTAGCTTTCCAGTTTCGCATAATTCGCACCTCCGAAAATCCTGCTTTCTTTAGAACCTCAATTTCATGTTCTACTGTCAGCGGCGTGTCATAGTGATAAAACCCATTTTGTTCAAGTCCCTGCTCGCTTTTCAGCTTTTCCAATTCGGAAAAGTAAAAATGCTCTGTTTCCTCCGACTCTGCGAAATAATCTGTCAGAACGAAATAACCGTTATCGGTTAGCGCGGTATTCAGTTTCTTATAAAGATTAAGCTTTTGTGCGGCGGTGAAGTGATGGAGTGATTCAACCGACACGGCAGCGTCAAAGCAGTTTGTTTCAAAAGGAACATCAAAATAAGAACCGCAAATCAGCTTGATTTTACGATCCGGAAATTTTCGTTTCAGCACCGCCAGCATATCGGCTGACAAATCAATCCCCACCACCGATGCTTTACCGTTCAGGGTAAAGTAATATTCAAGTTCAAGCCCTGTGCCACACCCTAAATCAAGAACATTTACATCACGTTCCAATGGCAGCAAGGCTGCTGTATAGGGATAAAATTCCTTCGCTCCTTCAATTTCCGTTTATCATATGTTCGTCATACCCGTCCAAACGGGCGGCGAAAAAAGCGTCCATTTTCTCAAGTTCCATATTAACCTCACAAATTTACAGTCCCTCGAAGTCAAATTCGGGGGTATATTCTTCCCTTGCGGAGGACTTTTCCTGCATAAAGCCGCGAAGTCCCGCCGAGATTGTTGCGTCAAGGACTTTTTCATACTCAAAAGTCGTTATTCTGCGGTTATATTTTTCGAGATTTTTGTCGGTTTTAACCCGCCCGAACGGGGTATACTGGCTCATAAGGCTGAACAGAATTTTCCCGCCGAAACGCTCTCCCAGACGCTTTACGACCTCGACGGAGTCCTTGTATTCCCACGGCAGAACCAAATGCCGCACGATAACCCCCGAAAGCATTTCGCCGTTTTCGGAGAATTTCGGCTCGCCCGTCTGCCGCAGCATTTCTTCGACTGCGCTTATGGCGATTTCAAAATAATTCGGCGCGGCAGACAGCTTTTTCGACAGCTCCGAGCTGAAATATTTCACATCGGGCAGGTAAATGTCTACAATTCCCTCCAGCATTTTCAGAGTATCAACTTTCTCATAACCGCCCGAATTGTATACTATCGGCAGCTTTAACCCGCGTTCTTTTGCTCGCTTTACTGCGGAAATTATCTTCGGGACAAAATGCGTGGGGTTTACGAGATTGATGTTCTGCGCGCCTTTTTGCTGAAATTCGAGAAAAATCTCCGAAAGCCGCTCGGTTGAGATTATTTTGCCGCGATTTCCCCCGCTTATATCGTAATTCTGGCAGAACGCGCACCTCAGCACGCACCCCGAAAAAAACACCGCCCCCGAGCCTTTAGTTCCCGAAATGCAAGGTTCTTCCCAAAAGTGGAGCATTGCCTTTGCGGCGGTTATTTCCTCGCCCATTTTGCAGAAACCCGTTTTTTGTGCCCTGTCAACCCCGCACTCGCGCGGGCAAAGTGTGCATTTTCCCATAATTCACCATTTCAAATCAAAAACCGCCGACCGAAAGCCGACGGTTTTTAAATTTACGAATTTTTATTCAGCGACTGACCCGTAGCCTTTCCGACAACCGCGCTGTTGTAATAGCCGATTTTCTGCTTGGTCTGCTTAAGCTGCTCCAACTCGCGCCGTGAATCCACGTGTCTGTCCTTAAACTGCCCCGAAATAACTTTATCCTTGTCAAGTATCCTCTGCTTTGCCACGGCAATGCTCTTTTGAGTAAGCTGAATTTTCTTGTGAACCTCGTCAAGAGCGGAATTTACATAGCTGCCGTTTATCAAAGCCCTCAAAAGCGCAGCCTCCTCGGGGGGTTCAACACTAACCACCGCATCAAGATCGCCCTGAAGTTCATCAAGGGTTTCTATAAGCTCGTTTCTGGCAATAAGACCTTTCTGGAGCGTTTCCAAATCGGCATTTATCATTGTATCGGTTTGTTTTTCGTATTCCTGCAGAGTTTCAAGCACAGTACCCATTATCTCCGCAACTCTTTCACATCCAAAAAGTTCCGCCATAAATTCACCCCCATCGGCAGTTTGCAGTTGAAATTATTCCCCGCGCCGTCAAAACAGCCCTTTTTTCTTGTTTGCCTTGTCCTGCGCCTCGATCTCTTCCTTGGTCATCTGGCTTATCTGCGTAAACGCGTCGCGCAACTCGCCAAACATCGGAATTATCTTCTTTACCTCGGTGCAGTCCTTGCTGACGTTCGCCTTTACTATCTCCTTGTAAAAGAACACATAAAGGCTTTCGAGATTTTGCGAAATAGGCACCGACATATCCAACGCCTCGCGCAGAGCGTCAATGCAGTCCTCAGCCTTAATAAAAGCCGCATTTGACTTCGCATAGTCTTTCTGCTCGACGTTGTTTACCCCGATAGCAAGCTGCCGCTCGATCTCGCTGTACAGCTTTATAACGACCTCTACAGGCGTCATAGTCGTTACAGACTGCTTTTTATACTGAGAATAAGGATTAGTCATAAAACATCAAATCCCTTTTCTTTATTACATAGTCCCGCTGTATCCGCTGAACATATTTGAAATGTACGCCGACTGGCTGTTAAAGTCGCTCATCATCTTCTCAAGGTTGGTGAACACCTTCCACCAGTACTCTTCCTTGGCGTCATAGCGATCCTGGAGCTGGCTTATACGCTTGTTTATCTGCTCCATCTGACGATAAAGCTCGTTATCCTTAGCGGAAGTCTGCCCCTCGATACCTGCCTTGCGAACCAGCGAACCCTTTGTTCCGGTCGTGCTGATAGCACTATCTATAATGTCGTTGACCTTGTTGAGAGCGCCGGAAGTGTTGGTAAACAGCTCCGCAACTGCCTCGGGGTGTTCGTCAAACACCTTGTCAAACTGATCCTCGTCGATCTTGAGCTTACCGTGAGCGTCGTCTTTGTACGACATTGTGGTAATGCCCATATTGTACAGACCGAACTTTGACCCGTCCTCAAGAGTCACCGACGTGTACAGCGCGCTTCTTATTCTGGACATAATGCCGGACACGGTCTCGTCGTTGTAGATAACGCCTTTCTTAGCGGCGGTTTCCCACTTTTCGATCTCATCTTCGTCCATATCCTCCTTATCGGTATCGGTAAGGGGTTCGTAGAGATTGTTTTTGGAGTCGCGCACGGGAGCCGTTCCGATATGCCCGTAAACATCGTCAATAAGCTGATTGTAGTCTTTAACAAAATCCTTGATAAGCTGTTTTACATCAGTATAATCCTTGGAAACGCCGATGTCGTATTCTTCGCCCGCAACAGCTTTCTCAAAGTTTATCTTAACCCCGTCAACCTCGTAGGTGTTGGAGTCGTTTACGATCTCAACGCCGTCAAGCTCGAAAATAGCATTCTGACCGTCGGTGGAAACCGCTCCGCCCGCCGTGGAAATTCCCAGCGCAGCGGCAAGCTCGCTCTCCTCAACGCTTATGTTTCCTGCCGTACCCATATCGTTCGCCGTAATGGTGAAAGTGTTTTCAAGCTTAGAATACGCCATAGTAACGCCCGCACCGCTCTTGTTTACAGCGTCAACAAGGTCTTCCACGGTATAATCTCCGCTGACGGAAATCTCAACGCCGTTTATCTTAAGCGTGGACTCGCCGTCGCCCATGATACCGAGGTCCTTAAGCGTCGAATTTGCCGTGTCGAATTTATTGGACGCCGTTCCCTTGCCAAGTCCCAGAGTCCCGCCGGAAGCGGAGGTCATAGAGAACTGAACTGCGCTGCCGTCATTAGTCGCGGAGAGATACACGCCGTTCAGACTGAAGTCAACGCCCTCGTCCTTAAACGCGTCTTTCAAAGCGTCAGACAGAGCCTTAGAGTTCTTGTCGTAAGCCGCGTCGGAGCTTGTGTAGACGAAATTCTCCATATCCTCGTCGGTAACTTCAGCATTGTCCGCAAGGTGCATTACTCTTCTGTAAGCCGCTTTTTTAAGGTCGTTGAACTCGGTAAGAAGGTCACCCTTGTCTGCATCGTTACGGCTATCATAATAGGTATCGGAAATACCCTCGAACTTTACGTTCTTGGAAACGCCGTTTACCGTTACCGCAACGGAATTCTCGCCCGTAACCGCCGAACGGGGATCTATCACAAGATAATTCGACGAAAGCGAAAGACCAAAGTTGCCCTCGTTCTCGGAAACGGTAACGCTCGCGTTGCCGCCAACCGTGAAATTGAGCTTGCCGTCTTTCTGCTCTGCGTGAACCATCAGTTCCTTGCCGTCCCCGTCCACATAACCGTTCGCGCCGGTGTCGGACGTTCTTCCGGTATAGCCGAACTTATCCTTAAGCTCGGAATTCAGCTTTTCCGTAACCTGACTATAGAACGCGTCCATATCAATGGAGCCGTCCTCTTTCTGAGCTATCTGAACGTCCAGATCCAATGTTTTGGAAACGCCGCCGACCTTTACATCAAGCGACAGATTGTAGTTTCTGTTGCCTTCCTCATCAACCGTATAAGCGGACGAATTTGCCGCCGCAGACAAATCAAGGCTGAAATTCTCGGGATTGAGTGCCTTGCCTTGAACCTTCGCCGCCGCAGCGGTCTGCTTTACGCTGAGAGTATGGTTGCCTATCTGGGAATTGGAGTCCGTGGTAATGGTAATATTCGACTTATCGACCCCGTTCGCAGTAACCGTGGACTTAAACTTCGAGAACGTGGACGGACTTAACAGATAACTGCTCCTGTTAAGTATATCGAAGTACTTCTGCTGGAACGTTTTAAGCTTGGAGGTAACATCGCGGTATGCCTCCTGTTTCCACTGAAGTTTTGTAAGTTTCTTGGTCTGGGTATCTATCTTGGACTGATACGCGGACATCATCTGCTGAATCATAGCCTCGCTGTCATAGCCCGAATTTATACCCGCCAAACGCATCAAATCACTCATAACAAATTCCTCCTGCTTGTCGCTTTTATTTTACGATTTAATCGTTTTTCTGCCCTTTGTGAGAATCCAAAAGATGCTTTATCGCCTCTCCCGACGCGTTTGCAGACTGCTCGTTTGTCGCTTTGAGCGTCTTTACCTCGCCGCGGAGAATTTTCACATCTTTCGGAGCGTTTATACCGATCTTCACCTTGTCTTTCGTGACCTCAAGAACCGTCACTTCAATGTTGTCGGCAATCGTTATGCTCTCTGTGGGCTTTCGCGTTACCACCAACATAGCTTATTCCTCCTCGGAACCGTCGAAATACACGGGACACTTGAAATCGTACTCTTCGAGAATTATCTGAGCCGCAATATTGTCCTTTGTATTGATAACCAGCGGGCAGCGCAGATTTATCGTCGTTTTTTTGAAGTCTTCGGGAACTATCGCCACCGCCAAGCATCTGTACGGCGTGTTCTCATCGATCTTCAAAAGCTCCTGCTCCTCGTCGGTAATCTCAAAGCTGTAGTCCGAATAGATCTGCATAGGGTCGTAGACCACAAAGCACGGCTGAACGCCGTCGACCGACTGCAGCCACATCGGGAAAGTATCCTCGCCCAGCGGGCTTATCAGCGTATAACGCTTTGTATCCTCAAAACCGAGAATACCGTTCGGCATATTGATGACGGTATTGTCATCTATCTCAATAACTCCGAAATCTCTTGTAGCGATCTTCATATTTTATCATCCCTTAATATCAAACGGTGACGGTTCGTAGTTGGGGTTTGCACTCGGCGGAACGTATATCGGCTCGCCGACATACTCTATCTCCACGCGCGGTCTGTCGCGGACGATAAGCTCCACATTGCCCGGAATAAACTCCATAGGCAGCTGCGAATGAACGTCCCAGTCAAAGTCCTGCGAACCCATTTGATACTCGATATTGAGTTTGCCCGCGTCGAACGTGATATCCGCGCCCTCTTTCGGGAGGAACTCCATTATCGTTTCCACAGTAGCACCCGCGCGCGCGTTATTTATCGCAATCTCCGCGGGGGACATTCCCTTAGCCAGCATATTTCCCTCGCTTGCCACTCTCGCGGTGCCTTGGAATGCTATCGAAAAGCCCTCCTGCGCCTTTTGTTTCAAAATATCTCCGTTGTTCATATGCCCCGGACCCAGACTTCTTCTCGCCTGATAGGTGTCGATATTGAGTTTCAGCGGCTCAGCCTCCATTACATAACCTCCGTTTTTAGTGGTAATGTTTACCTTCGGCTGCCGCTCGAAATCCTCGGACGGCTCATACTTCGCATTGGTGATTTTGATTTCAATCTGAATGGGTATCGTGGTGATTTGTAAAAGATTAGGAATCATTTAAAACACCCCCTTAATTTATTTCATATAATTAAAGATGCTGTTCGGAACAACCGAACTTGACATCTGCAGGCACGCGTTATAAAGCGCCTCATATGTTTTCCACAGCGAAATTTCTTTCTTGTCGTCGACAACTTCAAGATCGGTATAACGCTCTGTAAGGTTTTCAAGCCTTGTGGTAATCCTCTCTTGGTTGAAGTCGATAAACTGCTCGTTGCAGCCCAAATCCGCAATTTCAACCAGCAAATTTTCATTCGCCTCAACTATCTTATCAATGCAGCCGTTCGCGTAATCCATATCGCCGTTTTTCAGCGCCCTTGCCGCGTCGAGCGTCAGCTGAATGTAGTTGTTCGAGTAAATAGCCTCTCTCTTGAACGGCATTACTTCCGAGCCTTCCTCAGTAGCGCCCTCAATAGTCACCTTATTGCCCTCGGAAGTGAAAATACCCAATCTCGGTTCGTAAGTCCCGACTTTCACCTTGCCTGCGCCGAACTGCACATCAAGCTGCCTTTGCATTTCCTTAATGGTTTCATCGCGGGTCGCACCCGCCGTGAACGTAAAGATTTGGCTTTCCTCGCCCACGGTCACCTTGCAGGAATACTTTGTTCCTTCTTCCAAAGCGTCAAAATCCACCTTGAACTTATCGGTATAACCCGCATCGTTATCAATGGCAAGCTTTGCCGCGCGGGGGTTTTTAACCGTGTTATTCACGGCGCACACGATTTCGTTCGGGATAACGTCTCCGGGGATCGTTTTACCCTCGTCATCGTTCTTTCTAAGCGTTATAACGCCGTCATCGTCCATATACGGGTAATTTTTCCCGTATGCCATATCTTTCTTATAAGCCTCTTCAATTTTCCCGTTTATCTCCAAAACATCAGTTGCCTTGTCGCCCGAACCCGTAAACGAGATGGTTTTCTTAACGCCGCCCGCGTAAATATCAAAGCAATATTCTTTGCCTTTCTTTATAGAAGAAAGATCTATATCCGCCGTTCCGTACTCCGCGCCGCAGCCCGTAACCTCCGCGCCGTTGAACGAAATGCACAGCATCGACTGCGGATCGCTTTCATGCGTTTTCTGATTGGTCTCCATACCGATACCGATGTCAATGTACACGCCGTTTGAATACGGGTATGCGTCACAATCGTTCATCGCGCTCAGCGGAACACCGTGATAAAGCACCGTGGAGGGATTGCCGTTCGCGTCGTTTACAATGGTGAACGGCTGACCGACATTGCTCTCGCCGCCGAAAATCGAACGCTCCGCGCTGTCGGTATTGAACATCCCGCAAAGTTCCTGTGCAACGGTTTCAAGCTGCTGGGCGTAAATTGAGCAGTCCTGATTGTCTTTATAGCTGTTGCACGCCGCGATAATCGTTTCACGCACCGACGCCATCTTCTCGGACACCTGCAAAAGCGTGGTTTCCGCCTCGGTATAGAACTTGCTCGCTACCTTTAAATTCTCGCTGTACTGCGTGGAATCGTACATCGACTTTCTAACGTTCAACGCCTTTGCCGCAGAAAGCGGAGCGTCCGACGCTCTCGAAAAACTTCTGCCCGAGGTTATTTTCCGCTCGGACTGATTTTTAAGGTCGAGAAGTCTGTTAAGATCGCGGTTATAACCTCTTAATATCGTTGGATTAGTAATTCTCATAATCTACCTCCGAAATTATAAGCCTTATAAGCCGACCCTGCCGGTGCCGTTTATCAGCTTGTCTAACATATCGTCAAGCGTGGTAACTATTCTTGACGACGCGTTGTACCATTTCTGGTAATTCAGCATATTTATGCCCTCTTCATCTATCTGAACCGCAGAAACCGCGTCTCTCGCGTCAAGCAGTCCGTCCACCGTGACAATTGCCGTTTCGTTGCGGCTGTCCTCGTAATCAATGGTCTGCCCGAGGCGGTTTGAAATAAACGAGATGTACTCGTAAACGCTGCCCTCAAAATCGTGGCAATTGCCGAACTCTATAGACTTATTATTAAACTGGGAAATAAGGTACAGAACATTGGAGTTCTGGAGATTAACCTCTCCCGTCAGCTCGTCAAGATGCTCGTCAAATCCGTAGTAGTAAAGCCCCGTCATCGGGTCCTGAAGTCTGGACTTGCCTATCATTGTCGGGTCTTCAAGCCACGAATCCGCAACCCGTATATTGCCCGCCGTTATCACCGCGCCGTCTTTATTCGCGGCAAACATCGTTCTCTCGCTGTCCATATCGGCGTAATTCGCCTTATTAAACGTCTCCGCAATAGTTCTCGCAAACTCGTCAATTGCGCTCTTGAAATACGCTATTCCGTAAGCCCCGTTCTGATGACCCGACGCGTAAACGCCGTTGCCGTTTATCATATCGTAGTAGCTTTTCAGAATTCCCGAATTGAGAATAAGATCGTCGCCGCTCTCAAAGTATACAATAGCCTCTCCGTAGGTATCGTAGTCCTTCATAAGAATTCTGTTGGTTCTGTAATTCTCGCCGTCCAGCACCTTAACGCCGCCCATTTTTATGGTGAACGCGCCGCTGTCCAGACGCTGTACATCAATATTCCCGTATGTCGCAAGCTCGTCGATATACAAATTCATCTGATCGAGCAGCTCATTCGGGTCATATTCATCGGGATAATGGAACTTCTCCTTGACGATCTTGTCGTTGAGAACGTTCATTTCCTCCAGCAGCCCGTTTACGTAATCCAGCGAGTCACTGAACTCCCCGACGTAGGTCTGCTCTATCTCGCAAAGCTCCTCGTCATAGCTGTTAAGCAAGCGGCAGAGGTTTACTGCGTTGTTTACAACTATAGTCGCGACCTCGGTGCTGTCGGGCTTTTCTGTCGAGTAGTGCTGAAGTGCGTTGAAAAACTGCTGCGTCCACCAGTGCAGACCGTCCGTTTCAAAGTTGTCAAGAGCGTCCTCGATATCGGACAGAATTTTCACCGAATTCGTGGTTTCCGCCTCAACAGCAACGTTCTGACGATAACGCCTGTCTATGTACTCGTCGCGGATCTGGCTCACGCCGTACGCGCTCACTCCCTGACCCGTCATAGCAAGCTTGCTGGTCTTGGAGTTCCAGCGCGGATCGCTCGTCGACGCGTAGTACACCGAGTACATATCCACACGCTGTCTTGTATAACCGGGAGTATTAACGTTTGAAACATTGTTTCCCGTAATATCAATATTCTTCTGCGCCATCATAAGAGTGCGCTTTTGTGTTTCAAAACCAAGAAATGTCGGACGCATATTTCCTCCTAAACCTGTCTGAACGCCTTCGCGGACGACTGCCCGCCCGTTACCTTCGCCGCGTTCTTGTCATATGTCTCGGGCTTGTCAAGTATCCCCGCCCGCGTGACAAAATCTTTCTGATTGTCAAGCTTTCTCTTTACAATCTCCGTCGTCTGGGCGTTGATTTCCGTAATCTTCGTCACAAGCTCCGACAACTGAGAACTTAGCATCTTCATCTTCGGACGAAATTCCTCGGGAGCCTCCTCGGCAAGCTCCGACAGTTTCCTGTCTGAAATCCCAAGCCCCTTAAACAGTTCCTGCCGCTTTTCCTCAAGCGAACGGCTCTTCATAAGAAAAGCCTGCTCGTCATTGAGAGAATTCGTAAGCCACTCAAGATCGTCCGTCAGAATGTGCGCGTGTTTCTTCATCAGGAAAATTGTAAGCTCCCTGTAAAAATCAACATCAATCTCCAGACACTTTACAACCGCGCTTGCAGTCGTCTTGTCCATAAACTCACCCCATGAACATCATAGCCGCAATATCCGCGCCCGAAACACCCTGCTCTAACGCCTTTTGAGCGTCGCGGATCTCGGACAGGGACGCGTCGGAATTCGCCGCCTGCGCGATAGCCGATTTGGCTGCGGCGAGCGCGGTTTCAAACCCAAATTCAACCCTGTCTGTGTTGCTTTTAGCTGAAACGGCGGCACTCGTCTTCTTCGGAGCGGTCGTTTTAGCGGGCTTGTATGCGGAAATAACCCCGCCTATTCTTTTAATCTCCATAGTGCTGCCTCCTTACGTTTTTGGAATGGGACATCATTGACCCTATAGTATATATCGGCACAAGTTTATAAAACTTTAGCTATTTTCTCGCGAAAACGCAATAAAAATCACGAAAATTTGCACATTTTCAGCGCGTTACCACATTTAGAACCGCAGCCCGCTCCCCGCACAAAATATGCGCCGCAATTTTCCAAATTATCCCATTAAGCGAGTGCCTGCCGCCGCCTGCCGGTGAGTTATTCTCCCCTAACTCCGTTCACGTTCCCTGAGTGGGGCAATGGGATTCCAAAGGGACATTGTCCCTTTGGCGGGGTTTAAGGGGCGGAGCCCCTTACCATGTCTTACTCCCTCAAAAAATTCCCTCAAAAATCCCTAATAAAACAAAACAAGGGGCGTGAAAACCCCTTGTAAAATTCTGTAAATCAAACGAGCTTTGTTCCGACGCGCCCGACGAAGTTGTTGTTGGTCGAGTCCCATGCGGCGCAGGTGCCGCAAATTTCGCCGCTGCTGAGGACGTTGTCCGCGCCGAACACGAGGTTCGCGTTCTCGTAAGTGCTGCTTGCGCCCGAAGCAAGCGGCAACTCGTGTTTCGTGTACGCCGTGAACATAACCTTTACGGTGTCGGTGTCCTGCTTTGAAACAACTCCTCCGACCGCCGCCGCAGGTGCGGTGTAGCTTATTTTCGCGTAGTAAAACCCGTCTTGATAGTCAATTCTGCCCGCAAGCTCCGTTGCAAGCAGCTTTCCGAATTCCGTGTCAATGTTCGAGGCGCTCTTGCCGCAGAGCATAAACATTCCCGCTATGCCCCTATCTCGCGCGTATGCCGCAACATTCGTGTGCTGAATTTGCCCGTTTTTGGCAGTTATTTCCAAATACAAATCCGTCGACACGGGCATATCCCCCTTAACGGTCTGCGGGTCGAACGGGTAGTTTCCGTTAAGCGCGGGATAATAGCACATATACTTCATATTCGGGTCGTTGTCGGGGTCATATGTAATCTCGGTGTTCTCGGGGACATAGTACGGGAACAGTTTCGCCTCGTAAAGCGAATACTTCGTAAACACCGACTGCACCGCCGCGTAAAAATCGCGCGCAGTAGAGTTCGCCGCGCTTATCTGCCTTTCCCGCAGGTTGATGTTGGGCAAAATAATCGCCATCATAACGCCCAAAATCGCCAAAACGACAATAAGCTCTATAAGCGAAAAGCCCTTTTTCGACTGTAAATATTTTATCATAATAACCTCCGAAACCAAAGCTCTTGTTTGTGCGCGGTGAACCCGCGGCGCACAAACAAAACCTCTGTAAACAAAAATATACACATAATTCCCCGGCGACAAAATGCCGCCGAGGAATATTGTGTCAAAATGCTTTCAAGCTACGCCGAAATATCAGGTAGATGATGCGTAAGCAAGTGCAGGATAAGTGCCAAGGATTTCACCGTCGGTGGTGATACCGATCTGGTTGTCCTTAGCGCCGCTCCAAGCGTAAGTACCGTTGGTGAAGTCATCAGGCTCAGGAATAGTACCGGGCATAGGCTGACCTGCATAATAAACAACGCCGGTAACCTGACCATTGGTCATGTAGATTGTAGCAGCAGCGTCTTTAAAGGTGTACTGGTCAACGATCTGCTCAGCAAGAGCATCAGAAAAGTCATTTGTACCATGAGTAACCTTGGAGTTAAGGGTACCGGGAAGAGAGTATGCAGCTGCAGCATTGGTAAGCGAAGACTCAGGAATCTCAACCTTAACAGTACCCGCAGTTACTGTAACCTTCCATGTTTCAGCAGTCGTGGTTCTCTTAACGGAATAGCCATTAGTCTCCATGCTGGAAACGAACTGAGTAACCGTGTCCTTGATACCGGACGCGGTAGAGTTAGCGGAAGTAACTCTGGACTTGGTAACCATACCCATCATGGTGGGCACGAGGATAGCGGCAAGTACGCCGATAATCGCGATAACAACGATCAACTCAACCAGCGTAAAGCCTTTTTTAGCCTTGAGGGCTTGCAGTTTCTTTACCATAGTAAAGACCTCCTTAATAGAAAAAAATTGTTTATGTATAACCCCGGCGGGGTTATATCCAGCTTTGTGAAACGACGGCAAAGCCGCGATACAGCCGCGCCGTACCGCGCTTACGGGAACTGCGGTTCCATAATGACCGCCGCCGCGCCCCGGCGGAGCGCATACGCCCGAGAAAAATCATCGTTTCGAGTTTCAGTTTTTCCATTATGTGGAATTATTCAATTGTCAAAGATTAGAGGAATTTCGGGTGTGTAAACGTTTACTTTCCTTACTCCCCCTCTGTAATCACTATTATATACAATTCCGACCGAAAAGTCAAGTGTTTTTTTGAATTTTTTTCCTCAAAACCGCAACTTTGTGAAATAGTTTTTAATTTTGTGGAATACTTTTGTCTATTTTGACTATAAAAATGACCGTTTTTGCTATGTAAATGCCGATTTGTTACAGCGGTTACTCGTCAACTCCCGCGACCGCGGGCGAAGTCCCGATTATATAGCCGTTTTGAGTTATCCCGACGACATCGCTCCACGCATACGACGTGGGGGCGCGCCCGTCTGCGGGCAGGGGGTATTCCGAGTCCGCAAGAGCCGTGTCCGTGTCGGAGCAGTACACAACATAGGTGCATTTCGCGCCGTACATGGTTATCGAAATAAACGCACTTGAAACATTCGTGAATTGATCGGACAGCTGCGCCAAAAGCAGCACATCGCCGCGGGTCTCGCCCGAAGTGTCCTGCCCCGTCGAGAAAGTCCCGCCGCTGCTCCAGCTTATTTCGGGATTTTCGCCGCTCGTAAGGCTTGCCGCGTCAAGCGAAACGCATTTCCAGACGGGTCTGCCGCTGTCCTTTGACACGGTAATTTTTATCGTGCAAGCCGTGTTTGGTTTAACGCCCCAACCGTTAGCGTCCGCCTGCACAAAGAAAGCCTCCGCGCACCGCCCGACAGCCGCGGCGGTGCTGTTTGCCGAGGAAACGCGGGCTTTTGCCACCATTCCGAGCATAATCGGCGTGAGAATAGCCGCAAGCACGCCGATTATCGCGATAACTACAATAAGCTCGACCAAAGTAAATCCGTGTCTCTCTTTGAGAACCCGTATTCGCCGTATCACGGATAATTCCCCTTTCTAAAAGCTTAATCTCCCATTTCGAGGAAACGTCTGTACTCGTTTACGTCCTGGCAGCGTTCGCGCGCAACGGCGTCGTTTACCTTTCCCATACGCACAAGCCGCGCGAGATCCTGGTCAAGCGTAAACATTCCGTTTTTCTTACCCGTAGCGATAGTAGAACCTATCTGGTAGGTCTTATCCTCGCGTATCTGCGAGCGAATAGCGTCCGTTGCCGCCATAACTTCCAGCGCGGCGCAGCGTCCCTTTCCGTCCGCTGTCGGCACAAGCGTCTGGGAAATAATCCCGACGATAGAGCCCGCAAGCTGCGAACGGATCTGACCCTTTGCGTGAGGCGGGTAAACGCCCATTATACGGTCGATGGTGTCCTTCGCGGAGATTGTATGCAACGTCGACAGCACCAAGTGACCCGTTTCAGCGGCGGTTACAGCCGCGTCAATCGTCTCGAAGTCACGCATTTCTCCCACGAGTATAACGTCGGGGTCTTCACGGAGAGCTGCTCTCAGCGACCCCGCAAAGCTGTCAACGTCCTGACCTATCTCGCGCTGGTTTACCATTGCCTGTTTATGCGTGTGAACATACTCAATCGGGTCTTCGATTGTAATAATATGGCAGTTTTTCTGGCGGTTTATATGGTCAACCATAGCCGCAAGAGTTGTCGACTTACCGGAACCCGTAGGACCGGTAACAAGAACCAGTCCGCGCGGGTGCATAGCGAATTCTCCGAGCGTAGCGGGAAGATTGAGGTCTGCAAGCGTAGGAATATCATCTCTCAGCAGACGAATTGCCACAGCGTGATAACCGCGCTGTCTGTAGACGTTAACTCTGTGACGGTAGCCCGTCGCGCTGGTGTATGAAAAGTCCGTATCAAGACCCTTTGAAATCTGATTTTTATGCTTTATGGAAGTAATCTGGTTAATGATATTAACGATTATCGGCTCGGTGCAGTCGGGGTAACCCGAAAGCTTTCTTATCGCGCTGTGAAGTCGCACAATAGGGGGCAGACCCGCCGTAAAATGCACGTCGGAACAGCCCAGATCGCGTGCCTCGTCAAGTATTCTGTTGATGTCCATAATATTATTTGTATGTTCCACTTTGAATTCTCCTTTACTCGTTATCAGACGGTGTAAGTCGCCTTAACCAGTTCGTCCATTGAAGTCTTTCCCGCCATTACCATTTTGGTAACGTTGTCGCGCAGCAGCAGCGTGCCGTTTTTAGTAGCCTGAGCGCCGATTTCCTCGGCAGTCGCGCCCCGCGAAATAAGCTCTTTTATATCGGGCGTGGTAACGATTATCTCGTGAATTGCGGTACGTCCCGAATAACCCGCTCCGTGGCAGGCTCTGCACCCGCCGGGGTGAGGTCTGTATATCTCGATGGGTTCTGTGCGGTTCATAAGTTTAAGTTCCTCGGGGTCGGTCAGCATAAACTTTTCCTTGCACTCCTTGCAAAGCAGTTTTACAAGTCGCTGTGCGATTATCCCGACAAGCGAAGTTGCAACCATGTAAGGAGCTACTCCCATATCCACCAGACGGACGATAGTCGACGCCGCGTCGTTGGTATGAAGCGTCGACAGCACGAAGTGTCCCGTGATAGCCGCGCGGATTGCGATGTCGGCGGTCTCGCCGTCACGAATTTCTCCGACCATTATAATGTCCGGGTCCTGACGAAGTATCGAACGCAGCGCCGCCGCAAAAGTCATACCCGCTTTATCGTTTATCTGGCACTGGTTTATGCCGTCGATTTTCTTTTCGACAGGGTCCTCAACCGTAACTATATTTACATTCGGCTGGGAAAGCTCGCCGAGAGTCGCGTAAAGCGTCGTGGATTTACCTGAACCCGTAGGTCCCGTAACCAGCATAACTCCGTTCGGGCAGCGGATTATCTGCTTGAACATCTGGTAGTTATAATCCGTCATACCGAGGTCTGTTATCTTACGGGTCTTATCATCGGCGGTGGAAAGCAAACGTATAACGCACTTTTCGCCGTAAACGCAAGGTATCGTCGACACACGCATATCCAAATTCACGCCGTCAATGCGCGTTCCGAAACGTCCGTCAAGCGGAATTCTGCGCTCGGCAATGTTCATTCCGCCGAGGATCTTTATACGGGTGATTATGGAGTTGTGGAACGAAGGCGGGATTTTCATATCCTGCTCGACAAGCTCGCCGTCGATACGAAAGCGAATTCTCGTCCTGTCCTTAAACGCCTCAATATGAATATCCGTAACCTTCATTCTGAAAGCGGTTTCAACCATCATATTAACAAGCTTTACAATAGGCGCGTTATCTATACGTCCCTCGGACTCCGCCTGCGCGAGATCCTGTGCAATATCGCCGCCCTTGTCAGCCTCGCTTTCAAGCTCGGACACCGTGCTGTCCATTGCCTGCGACGAGTAGAACTTGTTTATAGCCGCCTCTATCTGCGTTTTTGTGGAGATCTGCGGCACGATTTCCATGCCAGTGATAACTTTCAGATCCTCAAAAATGTAGAAGTTTACGGGGTCGTTTGTCGCGACCATAAGGCGGTTGTGGTTGACTGAAAACGCAAAAACCGTCTTCTCCTTCGCGATATTCTCTGGGATTTTTCCGACTGCGGCGGTGTCCACTTTTACGGAGGACAAGTCCACAAACGGCACTTTCAGTCGTATGGCAAGCGCCTGCGCGAGCTGCGTCTCCGACACAAGCCCCATTTCCAGCATAACGTCGCCCAGCATCTTTCCGCCGCTTGCCTTCTGCTTGCTAAGCGCGTCTTGGAGCTGTTTCTCGCTGATAAATCCGCTGTTTACGAGAATTTCACCAATAGGTAAGTTTTTGACCGGTCCCGGCATGTGCAATTCTTCCTTTCGGGTAAACTTTGGTTTGCTTTCCGAAAATTTGGAAACTTTTCGATATTTCCCTTGAAAAATCTTCGGATTTATGTTAAAATAGAGTTAATCTATTTTAAGGAGTGATTTTATGCCCATAAACCTCACAATGCACATCTTCTATGCGGTGATAGCATTTATTTTCGGCTCTGTAATCGGCAGCTTTTTAAACGTCGTTATACTCCGCACGCCGCTTAAACAGTCGATAATCACCGAACCGTCGCATTGTTTTTCCTGCGGTCACAGGCTTGCGTGGTACGATATGTTCCCGATTTTCAGCTGGATCTTCCTTCGCGGGCGCTGCCGCTACTGCAAAGCGAAAATCTCCCCGCGCTATATGATAATCGAGGCAATAACCGCCGTGGCGTACTGTCTGGCGTACCTGCGTTTCGGGCTTAGCTTGGAGCTTGCGTACTCCGCGGTGCTTTTCGCGGTGCTGATTGTATTGTCGGGAATTGACATCGACCACTTTGAAATTCCCTACTGGTGCAGCATAACGGTAGCCGTTCTGGGAATTTCGGCAATTTTCGTATTCCCCGAAACTCCGTGGCACGAACGCCTTATTTCCGCGGGAATAGTGATAGTCCTTTTCGGCATCCTCGTCCTTGTCGGAGGAATGGGCGGCGGCGACCTTCAGCTTATGGCAGGAGCGTCGCTGCTGCTTGGATATAAGGTTTTTGCCGCGCTGTTTATCGGAATTTTCTTCGGAGCGATTTACGGAGCTGTCAAAAAACTCCGCGACAAAAAGCACGAAAAGGAAATTTCCGAAAAAATTCACGAACTTGTCAATATATGGTATAAAAATCAACTTGACCAAAACGTCGGTTTTGTAACCGAGGGTCACGAAGACATAATTGTCGGAAGTATAAGTGACGGAAATCCCGACATTGAGTGGGAATTCCTCGAAGAAAAGGTCTGGAAAGGTTTGCCCGATAAGGCAGCTTTGAGCCGTTCTCTTCGTGATAATATCTCGGACGAGCGCGAGGGCGGATTTAGAATTTATATCCGCGGAGACGAAATAAAGAAAGTCAAATATTCACGCCGAATGGTTTTCGGACCGTTTCTCGCGGTCGGAATAGCTGCGGCGTGGCTCGTCGGAATTTTTATAATAGCTTGGTATATGAGCCTTTTTCATTAAGGAAATAAATTTTAAAACTTTTCGGGGCGAGCTTGTCGCCCCGATTGTTTTACATATTTTGCCGCTTACGGCGCAGCGGGCGTTGTTGAAGTCATAAGCTTACGCGCAATGTAATAAACGTAGGTGTCGGGGTAGAAGTACATTTGCCCGTTTTCATCGGTGTAGACACTCGATATGCCGCTTTCCAACCTGGCATCCGTGTAGTTGTGCGCCTGAATATCGGGCTGGAGCCTGTAGGTCGGGTCTTCAAGCTTGATGTTCCCGAGGTCAACATAACTCGTTCCCGAGAAAGTAAGGAACGTGCTTTCTCTGGTCTCATCAATGATGTTGTAGCACCCGTTGGTAAGATAAATATCGGTCGTGACTTTTAACCCGTTTGCAAGCTTAACCTCGTCAGCGGGGGTCTGGTCCTCGGGATTTCCGTCGTCGTCCAGCAGCTGGTACTGTGTGTTGTAGTTCTCAAACGTTATCACGGGGTAAAGCCCGTCGTAAAAGCAACTCTCGAAAACAGGCTTTGTTTTCGTAAAATCAAGAGCGCAGTTTGTCTGGTTTACATACTCGTTTGTGAGAACGAGCTTTTTCTGCGAAGTTTTCGGGTCGTCCAGCCAGCGAACTCCAAGACACCTTATTTCATAGACGTTTTTGTCCATCGTATTCAAAGTGTCTATCATATCCTGAAGACCCTCGTCGTTGTGGTCGGGATAATCCGAGCCGGAGTACTTAAGCGACGCAAGATATATGCTTGACCCTGCGCTTGCAGTCGCATCATTGGGAACAGCTCCCGAAAACGTCTGAACATAGGTTGCATATCTCAAAGAACTCATAACATAGTTATGAATTGCCTCTTCAAGCAGCACCGCGCGGGCGTTTTGTTCCTTTTCGCGGACGCTGTTCATAACGGGCGTTGCAAACCCGATAACGCCGATTATAAGAATACCCAACAGCGCGCTTGCCACAATGACCTCGACAAGGGTGAAACCGCTTTTGTTACGCCAGCGACGCAGGCGTTTTAGAATTTTCGGCATTTTTCCACCTCCGCGAATTAGTTATAGTGCCTTGTGTAAAGGTACGCGCCGTAGATGTTTACGAGATAGTCGTCGGAGGTGTATTTCGGAGTTCCGACGCCGTCTGCGCCGATGTCGTAATCATCTCCGTTATATTCCGGGCAAGCATAGTAGTTTGTACGAATAGAGGTGCCGTCTGCGTTCACACCAGGAACGCCGTTATGTCCGAACGACGCCGTTGTCAAATGGGGATCGTCTCCCTCAAACTCAACATAGAAGTTTATCGGCTTACCTTCGCTGAATTTCTTGCCCATCTGCTGACCATTGATATTAACGCCGTCCGGATCGCCCGTAACAAACGGAGAACCTATTCTTACAGCGTTGTCGCCGCTCTTCATAACGGAATAGTTGCATTGGTTATTAACTTCTGTACCAACGTAATCCGCCTGAAGACCGTTTGTGCCCGCGTCCGACGCAGACCGTTTCAGATAGCCAACCTTTACGACCTTTGCCGCCTTGTGGTAGTCCTTGGTGTAGGTTTTTCCGTCCTCGTCGGTTTCGGGGTTAGCGTCCCTCTTCGCCGCGTCGATGTAACTTGTATCGGTTTCATCTTCCGGCTCGCAATAGAAGTACAGTCTGAACTGCGCGTAGGGAACGTTTTCATCTCTGAACGTTTCTTTCCCGTTTATATCCTGAAGCGACGCCGCGCAGCGTATAAAATAGCGCGTGCGTCCCGGCGCGAGATAATTCGGATCGGCGGGGTTTGTGGAGGTGTGCGTGTCTTTTATAACATGCGTTATAATAATGTGACCGATGTTTGCCGTACCGGTAATTCTGGTATCCATTCTCGCCATCTGCGAGCCGGTGTTCGAGCCGCCGCTCGGGTCAGCGGTCGGAGTTTCGTTCTCGCCGCCGTAGTCAACGGGCGAGAGGAAGTAGTTCAACCCCTCCGCCGAGGTAAGCTCTCTCGGATCGGCAGCAGACTTGGTCTGATACGCGATAGGCGGGAGCGTCGTTCCGTTGAAGTCGAAAACAAGCTCTCCCGTAGCGCCCGAGGCGTCATAATCCTCGGAGCTTTTCTGGAGAATAGTAAGCACCTTTTCCTGCGACGAAAGCGCGCGCGCATACTCGTTGTTGTAATTTCTCGCGTTTACCGCAAGATTTAAAATCTGCGCGATCATTCCCGCCATAATGGCGAACACGGCGAACGCAACAATTATTTCCACAAGCGTAAAGCCGCTGCGTTTCGAGTAAAATCTCTTCAACATTGCAAATTCGCCTCCTTTTAGTGCAGTTTAACGTCGAACTTCCAGTTTTTAGGCGCGCCGGGAAGTTCTTCTTGAAGTTTATCTTGGTTCATGGCGTTCATAGGCATTTGGTCGGGCCAGCAGCCTATAACCGCGGGGTTGCTCTGGATAATGTAGTCCGAAACCGTCGCGCCGCCGAACAGTCTTATGCCGCCCGCTGTACCCGCGTTGCTGCCCGTCAGGTTCAGCGTCATATACGGAGCGTAGATATAGCCGAAAATGGCATTCTGCATTATTGCATTTCCGTCCAATCCTACCGACAAGCGTATATCCGCACTTTCTGCACAGGATATAATGAAGATGTTGACGTTCGGGTAAACGACTTCGCCATCGTCGCCAAGCATTTTCGATTTTAAATCGGAGTGGGAATTCAGATAGCTGTCAATTTTATCTCTGTCAAGGCGATCGTTACATTTCTTGAGGGTTTCGCCAAGCGCAGACTGGCAATCAGGGCAATAATCGTTGAGAGCCCCGTGCTTAGTGCAGGTGATTGTTTTCTTGAATTTGCCGCAAATCGAGCATTTCGCCGTAGAAGGAGTCTCGCTGTAGGAACAGCCGTCGCCCTCGTAGCAGCCCTTGTGAACAAACTGCGAGTAGAATTCCCGCATATTGGTTGCAGTCGGGATTATTCCCGCGTTGTAGTCTATCTGACCATTCGGCAGCGTGGTTTCCGTACCGCCGCCCATAACGAACCAGCCGTAGTGCATTGTCATCTGACGGTCGGATTCTTGATAAGTAACGCCCTCGGGCACATCGATAACCACAGAGCCGTTGCCCTTTACGAGTATTACAGGCTCCATATAACCATAAACGTTTTCCGGCATCCACGAGAATGTTTCTTTATGACCGTCGCCGTCAAGATCGCGGTTTGCCTGAACTCGAATAACAAACGTGTTTTCGGGGTCGTCGCCCGTATCGATCATAACCGTAAAATGGTTAACGCCGTTGTTTACATGGTCGCAAGTAACATCTTGAATTACGCAGCCCTTGCCCTCGTAGGTGTTATTAGCGTCGTCGTGTCTCTGCGTATTGCTGTAATTTAAGTAATATACAGGCTTTGCGTCTGCGCCGTTGCTGTCGTTGAACGTAATTGTGACTTTATTTCTTTCAAGCAGCGGGTCGATCTGGTTTCCTATCTTGTCCTCGTCGACTTCCCACTTAAAGTAGCTTGTGGTGGTGGTTCTTTCAACGATAAGATCCAAAACTTCCTGCTGGGTCATATAACCGGAAACGCCGTTGTTCCACTTGCCTTTCGGCTCACCGTTAATGCCGGTGTCGCCGTTTTTGGATTTATCAACGCTGTTGCAATATACATGGTCAAGATTTACCCAGTTCACGCCGCCCCACTTGTTCTTCTCAACGTAAACATCGCCCGCAACAAAGTAATTGCTTTCTTGCATATTAGGCGCACCTTGAATATGCAAATCGCCGAGAATGTACACATCCGCGTTTTTAAACGTAGCGTTGTTTGTTATGTACATGTCGTGACCGATAAGAACCGTACCCCTCTTGCCGCTCGGGAACTCCATGGGCGAGGATCCGCTGAATGTAAACGTATCTCTTACCGTTATTGTAACGGGTTTATCGGCTTTTATCTGCAAATAATCCGACATTGTCATATTGCCGCCGCAGGACAAATCGCCCGTGATCTCCATTGCATTTCCGACAATATACGGCTTTACGAAAAGCTCAGGGCTGTCAAGAAATACATCTACGTCAAATACGCCGAAAGCGAAGACATTATCATTCGGAACATAGCCCGTACCCGCAAATATCTGCGTATTAGACGGGGAATTTGCCGCGGGTGCCTCCGCTGGGGCGTAAATTACGGTATGATACGCCTCTTTAACGCCGTTCACGGAAGTCGTTACAACGACGTCATATGTCTTTCTTGTAGTGCCTGCAACGGTCTCGTCGTCAAGTCTGGTGACTGTTACCGAGTACGCGCCAAGCTGCGAATCGTAGGCGTCTGTGCTTTCGATACCGCCCGTTTTTCCGAACGCCTCAAACCCGTTTGAACCCGTTGTCACGGAATCGCCGGGGTTTGCCAGACCGTTCAAAAGACCGGCAAAATCGGCAAGCGTGCCGTCGTTCAAACCGCCGATAAGCGTATCCGAAATGGATACCGCCGACTGGTACGACTGCTGTTGATTAAACGTTGCGTACTGCGTCGACCGCGACGACACAACCGAGAAGTACATCGCCATACAGCAGATCATCAGCGCCGTCATGGTACTCAGCACCATAAACAGCGCACTTCCGCGGCAGCTCAGATATTTTCTGAGAGTATGTGCCATGATTTCCTCCTTACTGTCAAAATACCCGCAAGGCGTATGTTACGACGCCTTGCCGTCCTGAGCGTTAAGCTGGTCGGTGGGATCCTGCATACGCTCGATGCTGTAGAATACCATTTCCGTGCTCATCTCGTAGAAATAATCGCCTGCGGACGCATTCTGACCCGACTCGGCGTTTCCGTTTTCGGGCGTCTGCGGACGGGTAAGTCCGGTTTGTCCGCTTATCGCAGCAAGAGCGTCAAAACCGGCGCCTGTCTGAACATCTGCGGTTTTTTCCGACGTAAGCTGTCCGTAAAATTCGGTAACATTTCTCTCAACGGGTCCCTTGTTGTATTCAATGGTCATGGTTTTAAGCATAACCGCTTTTCTGGTATCGGTTTCGTTCTCTTTCTTGGTGTATGTATTCACCTCGTCGCAGAAATCAAGAAGATCTTCATTTGTAAGCCCGCGAACGGTGAAAACCACCGTGCTTGCGCCGATCTCCTGCGGCTCGCTCAGAGCCTCCATAAGCATTGCCTGGCGCGCGAGCAAATCTACCTCTTCCTCAGACGCCTCCACGCCCTGAGTCGCATAGCTCTTAAGAGCGTACTCAACGGTCGCGGGAGCATAGAACGTCGCGGAAAGGGACTCCGTTTCGGGAGCGCCGACCGTAACATCTTCTACAACGACTCTGGACTTGCACCCGAGAATAAACTCTCTGAAAGCATTGTCCGCCTCGTAATCCTTAAGTTCGGGGAAGAACATATCCGCCATATGCTCGCCCTCTTTATAAGCATCGAGTATCTGATCCTTCAGCGGACCTTTACGCTCCGCCTTTTCTTGGGCAGCCTTAAGCTCAAGGACCTTCGTCGCCAACGTTTCGGTGGTAGTGCCGACCGACTCAAACTTCGGCTTTATAAGCAAAAACCCTCCGAGTGCCAGAATTACTATCGCCAGAATTACCAGCGCGCCTATACGTTCTTGTTTACTGAGCTTCATTGCCGGTCACCTCCGTGTTGTTTTCTGCAGTCTCGTCAGCAGGGAAATCCTCATCAATATCAACGTTTACTTCATCGCTGCCGGGCTGGAGCGCCATGGTTATCTCAAACGAGAAAATCGTATCTACATTAACGCCCTTCAAGGTCTCGTTTTTGCGTGTGAGATCGTCCGTGCTGCCGTAGTTATAGTTTACGGAGTGCCTTCTTATCTCGTCGAGAATAGCAAGCGTACCGTATTCGTCGAGATTATCCTTTGTAAAACCGGTATACTCAACATTTGTAAAGAACGGCTGACCATACTTATTTAATACTGTCGTATTAAGAGCCTCGACATATCTCGCGGGAATGGACGCAGGGTTGCCCTTGCACATTCCTTTGAATGCAACAGTCACCTCGCCGCCCTCGATCGTCACCGATTCGACGTCGAGGAACTCGTTTTGTTTCAGAATACTTCCCGAATAATCGAGATTTCCGTTTTCATTCTCTGCAATGCTTACGATCGGGTAATCTCTTCCCGTGTCTTTATCGGGAGTTTTAAGCTTGGGCAGAGGCTCTCTTATCTTATCGATAACCAAAGACTGCGCCTTCGGCTGATATTCAAACAGCATCTTCGCCTTATTAACGGTGTTGTTGTAATTCTGGAAACCTGCCAGCATATTGTCGCGCAAATCGACAACAGCGCAGTCGTTTTTAAGCGTCGGATCGTCAATCTGCGCCTGCGCCTCATTTATCTGGGACTTCAGCGTATTTTCCCAAATGCTCCCGCCGAGGTAAACCGCTCCGACAACTGCCGCCGAACCGAGCAGCGTTCCGAGCAGAGCCATCATAAACCCGCCCGAGCCCTTGGACTCCTTCGCGGAGGTAGCCTCCAAAAGGTTAATGTGCTCAAGCTCTTTATCGCGGCGGTAAAGCGCGCCTATTGCATTCGCAAACTTTGTAAAGTCGAACTGCGCCGAAGAGCTTATCGTATTCGGCATGGAAAGCATATTCGACGGAACATTGAACGACGAAATAGCGTTCGAGATTTCGATAAAGCTGTCAATCTCTCCGTAGAACAGAATTTCCTGGAGCGGCTTTGAATTCTTTCTCTGTCTGATGAACTGAATCATTCTGAACAGGTTATCGTAAACCGCCCTTGTAACATAGTCGGGAGCGTTTTCGTAGTCGTTGGGGTCGATGTTCGAGAAACGCGAGAACGCAAGCTGATTATCCTCGTACAGGTTCATATTGAGGAAGTTTTTATCTATCTGGATAAGCAGCAGAGGCATTCTCTCCGCCATCTTCGGAGTGTTGATAATAAGGCGGGTTACGGAGTTGTTGGAGATATTAACGCCCTTAAGCTGCAAACCGATGTGCGAGAAGAGCCTTACATAGCCGTCAACCAGTCTCTGCGGGCACGCCGCCGCGATAACCTTAAGCATCTTGTTTTTCTCGGCGTCCTCGGTCTCGCCCGCTATGGTAAATGATATGTTGTAATCATTTGTAACGTTCATCTCGGACTGGATCATAGCCTCGATGATAGCGGGGTTTTTCATGTTCTTGGGCTTTGCGACCGTCATTTCCTTGTAGACAATGGAGCTTGACGTAATGGAAACAATAGCCTCTTTTTCCTTAATATCCCTTGTCTTGATAATGTCGTTAAGCTCCGCCGCGACCATAGGAACATCGGTAACATAACCGTTTGAAACCATTCCCGGCGAAAACTCGCGCATATCCGCGTCCTGAATACGGATCTTATTTCCGCTGTGAACGCCTCTTACCAGCTTTACCTGTCTGTCGGTAATATCTATTGAAAGCATATCTTCACCTCATACATATTTTAATAGTTATCCGAAACTTCCCGGATTAAGAAATGTTCGTCATGCTGCCGTAGAGCATCGGGAACATACCCGCAAGGAACAAGCCTATCGCGATACCCATGATGATAATCATAAGCGGTTCCATAAGTCCTACCAGCTTTGAAATAGCGGAGTCCGCCTCTTCATCATAGTAGTCCGCAGCCTTATTCAAAATCGTGTCCAAAGTACCCGATTCCTCGCCGACGAAAATAATCGAGGTAAACATACCCTCAAAAATTCCCGTTTTCTCAATCGCCTTGGACATGCTCTCACCGAGCTTAATATCGTTTACAACGTCCTCAAAACGCTTTTTTACGTACATGTTGTTTACAACGGATATGGACTTTTCGATACACTCGACCATTTGAAGACCCGCGCCGTAAAGGTTGGACATATTTCTCGCGAACGTACCCGTGTACATCGTCGCGACAAGCTTTCCGACCTTTGGTATTTTCAACAGCATTTCGTCCATTTTAAGCCTCGTAGACGGCGTTTTAAGCAGCAGCATAATACCGAACACGAGAGCGAAAATAACGATAACGTAAACATACCAATATCCCGTAAGCGAGCCTGAGAACGCCATCAACGCCTTTGAAAGCGCGCTCATGTCTTCCTCCGCCATCATCTCGCCGAACATCGGGAGAATGACCGCGAACATCATAATGATTACCGCCAGCAGCAAAACCAGCAAAACCATAGGGTATATCATCGCGGATTTCGCCTTGTTTGCAGTCTTATTGGCGTTTGCGTAGTGGTCCGACAGACGGTTCAGCATCTGGTCAAGAGTACCCGACGCCTCGCCCGCGGCAACCATGCTGACAAACATCTCCGGGAACACGCCCGGTTTTGCGTGGAGAACGTCCGAGAAAGACTTACCTTTCTGAACCTCCTCGTAAATGTCAAGCAGTACAGCCTTCGCCTTTTTGTTTTCCTGCTGTTCTTGCAGAATGTGCAGCGCCCTTACCAGCGACAGACCCGCCGACGTCATGGACGCGAGCTGACGGCTGATAAACGACACCTCTTTTGTCTTGAACTTATACTTTACGTCTCCGCCTCCGCCGCCTAAGTTGCGGTAACTGGTGACATAAAGCTTTCGTTCCCTCAGTTTCATCTGAAGATCCTTGTAATCCTCCGCAAGCTCCGACCCTCTGACGGTTTTACCGTTGGCGTCGGTGGCAACATAAGAGAACTTATCCACCTGAAAACCTCCGTTCCCCAAAATCTGGTTGATTGATACCGAGCGGTATGCCGTTTTTGGGCGCAATTTACCCTACCCGCTCTTGTAGTTATAACAATTATACCATAAACGCAAATTTTTTTCAAGTGTTTTCCCCGCAACTTTTTCAAATAATCCCCTAAAAAACGGCATTTTTGGTGTAGAATTTCAACATCAACTTATGTGCATTTTACACAAAAAAGTCCTATAGGAACTGCATTTGCCGAGTATTTGGGGAAATTTCGTGAGAATAATACCAAATGTTCTTGATTTTGGAAGAAATTTATGTTATAATAGGGTTAAACTTGTGAATTTAAAAGCAAAGGAGAATAGATATGATCGATAAAACATTGCTGCAAAACGACTTCGAGGACATTCTGCGCGATTTCCACCTGCAGGGGAAAAAGCGTACCCCCGCCGACCTTCACAACGCGCTTTCCCGCGCGATTATGAAACAGGCTGTCCCTATGATGAACTGCTGCGCGCCGAGCGGCAGGAGCGCGTCCTACCTCTCCATGGAATTTCTTGTGGGGCGCGCAGTATACAACAATATTCTATGTCTGGGACTTACCGATTACGCCGAGGAACTTCTCCGCGGCGCGGGCGGTTCGCTGTCGGATTTCGAGGAGATAGAGGACGCCGCTCTCGGAAACGGCGGCTTAGGGCGGCTTGCCGCGTGCTTTCTTGACAGCGCGGCGACCATGAAGCTCCCGCTTACGGGTTACGGAATACGCTATAAGTACGGGCTTTTTAAGCAGACTATCGAAAACGGCTTCCAGAAGGAATACGCCGACGACTGGACGCGTTTCGGCGACCCGTGGAGCATTCGCGCCGAAAGCGACGTTGTAACAATCCACTATTCTACGGGCGATGTAAAAGCCGTGCCGTATGATATGCCGATTTTCGGGTTCAAAAACGACTTTGCGGGGACGCTGCGCCTGTGGCAGGCGGAGGCTGTAAGCGCGTTTGATTTTGACGCATTCAACCGTCAGGATTATTTTGAGGCTGCACGCGGTCAGATAGAGGCGGAAAACATCAGCGGCACGCTCTACCCCAACGACGACGCCCGTCCGGGGAAAATTCTCCGACTGAAACAGGAATATTTCTTCAGCGCGGCAAGTATGGCGGATCTTGTGAGAAAGCACCTTGCGGCGGGGCGCGATTTGCGTACCTTTGCCGATTACAACGCCGTCCAGCTTAACGACACTCACCCCGTTATCGCTATCCCCGAGCTTGTGAGAATACTAACCAAGGAGCAGGGTATGTCCTTTACCGACGCGCTTGAAGTCGCGAAAAAGACGTTCAGCTACACCAACCACACGATTATGGCGGAGGCTCTCGAAAAGTGGGACTGCGGCATAGTCGAGGAGCTTTTGCCCGATGTGTACGCTATAATTCTCCGCATAAACGACGAATTTATCTCGGATATGTACCGCCGCGGCGTTTCAAGAGAACGCATAGAGCAAATGCAGCCTGTGTCGGGCGGTGTGGTGCATATGGCGAAAATGGCTATCTACTGCTCGCGGTTTATAAACGGCGTTGCGAAAATACACACCGAGATACTCAAAAAGGACGCTCTGCCCGAATGGTACGAGCTGTTCCCCGAACGTTTCAAGAATATGACAAACGGCATAACTCCGCGCCGCTGGCTGGGGCTGTGCAACCCCGCGCTGTCCGCGCTTATCACGGAACTTCTCGGCAGCGAGGACTGGCTTACCGACCTTACGAAACTCAAAGTCCTCGGAAAATACGCCGACGACAGTGCGACGCTTGACCGTTTCAACAAGATAAAGAACCGCAACAAGGCGGCTCTCGCGGAGTATATCGGCAAGCACGAGGGCGTGGACATTGACCCGTCGTCGATGTTCGACATTCAGATTAAGAGACTGCACGAGTACAAGCGGCAGCTGCTTAACGCATTCTCGATCATGTATATCTACTTCGGCTTGAAAGACGGCAGTATCGCCGCCTGCAATTTCGCTCCGACAACCTTTATTTTCGGCGCGAAATCCGCTCCGGGTTACGCGAGAGCAAAGGCTATTATCAAATATATCAACGAAATTGCAAAGCTTGTAAACAACGACCCCGAAATAAACGGTCTGCTGAAAGTCGTTTTTGTGCAGAATTACAACGTTTCCTACGCGGAAAAACTCGTTGTGGCGGCGGATATTTCCGAGCAGATTTCCACCGCGGGCACAGAGGCGTCCGGCACGGGAAATATGAAGTTTATGCTTAACGGCACAATGACCCTCGGCACTTACGACGGCGCAAACGTTGAAATCTGCGAGGAGGCGGGCGAGGAAAACAACTACATTTTCGGGGCGCGCGTTGAGGACCTCGCGCAGAGAATGCCGACCTATGACCCGAGAAAGCTTTACTCCGAAAATACCCGCATTGCGAGAGTTTTAAACACGCTTATCGACGACACTTTCGACGACGGCGGAAACGGCTCGTTCAGAGAGCTTTATTATTCGCTGCTGGATGGCGCAAGCTGGCACAGAGCCGACCATTATTACCTGCTCGGCGACCTTGAGAATTATGTTCAGGCAAAGCTTAAAGCCAACAGCGATTTCAAGTTCAATCATGATGAATTTATCAAGAAATGCTGGATAAATATGACCTGCGCGGGCAAATTCAGCTCCGACCGCACAATCGCGGATTATGCAAAGGAGATTTGGCAGATAGCTCCCGATAAAGACAATAAGCTCTAAAGGCTGTTTAGAAAGCTCCAGATACCGCATTATCTGCCTGACGGCGGAAAACGCTGAAACAACGTAGCGGCTAGCCTTTGTGGCTGCCGCTGCGGTGTTGACGAAGTAGATGGGGCTTTATCAACAGCCTAAGGGCAGCAAGCTTTTCGGCAGTTTGCACAAAAATGTTTGTGAATTTTTCACCGCTGACATAATTATGCGAAAATCTCAAAAAATGCTTGACAAACAGGAGAAAATTTGCTATAATTATAAAGTTGACGCCTTTTTAGGGCGTTTACCCCTTTCTCGCGGCTTGACCGCGGGATATATATCCATAAGGAGGTGCTTTTAATGGCGAAACTTAACGACAAGTATGAGGCAGTCATCGTTTTCTCCCTGAAAAAGGACGAAGAGCAGATCAAGGCTCTGACCGCGAAGTTCTCCGATCTTATCAAGGCGAACGGTACTCTTACCAATGTTGATGAATGGGGCAAGAGACAGCTGGCTTACGAGATCAACTACGAGAGCGAGGGCTACTACGTTCTCTACAGGTTCGAGTCCAAGCCGGATTTCCCCGCAGAGCTTGAACGTATCATCAACATTACCGACGGCGTTCTGCGTTCGGTAGTTGTTCTCGCGCAGGGAACGAATTAAGCGTCGGACAAGCAGGCAGTTTTTGGGAGGTGTTTTCTCGTGAATAAGGTTATTATGATGGGTCGTATTGTCAACGATCTCGAACTTAAGACCACGCCGCAGGGCGTAAATGTTTGCTCGTTCAGAATTGCGGTTGACAGAAACTTCCAGAGAAAAGGAGAAGAACGCAAGTCCGACTTCTTTAATGTCGTTGCTTGGCGGCAGAATGCGGAGTTTGTTACGAGATTTTTCGGTAAGGGCAGAATGATTCTTATCGAAGGCGAGCTTAACACGAGGCAATACACCGATAAAAACGGAAATCCCAACACATGGTATGAAATCGTGACGGACAGGATATATTTCACGGGCGAAAAAGCGAACGGAGGCGGCGGAAATTACCAGCAGTACGCTCCGCCTTACGGAGAGCCGCCTGCTGAAAGCGGAGGTTATTCCGCGCCCGCAGGAAACGCGCAAGGGGCGTCCGCTCCCGCGGCGGCGCCGGAGTTTTCCGCTGCCGATGACGAGGGTTATCCGTTCTGAATGTGTAATCGACGTACAACAAATCACCTATTAAGGAGGTAGGGTACAATGGCTGAAAAAATCGAAAAATCCGCTCATCCCGTTAAGCGCGCGCGCAAAAAGGTTTGCCAGTTCTGCGCTGACAGGTCGGAGTTTATCGACTACAAGGATATTGCTAAGCTCAAGAAGTTTATGACCGAGCGCGCGAAGATACTGCCCCGCAGAGTTACGGGCTGCTGCGCTTATCATCAGAGAGAGCTTACCACGGCTATTAAGAGAGCAAGACAGCTCGCTCTTATTCCGTATGTAGCCGACTGATTTAAGGCAAAACAAGTCCCCCGTTCATGAGAATGGGGGATTTTTTCGGAAAACACTTGACAACACGGATTTTTTGTGCTATACTGTAATTGTGACAGAGAAAGACGTCAGCAATCCAATCCGTTCACAAAAAATATCCCCCGAGTTGCCGCTCGGGGGACGTTTCTTTGCTGTGCTTACCGTTTGCCTTGCCCGTCAAGCCACCTGCCGATAAGCTCTACGAGCAAACCGGCTTCGACGGATATAAGTAACGTCAGCAACACTTCCAAGCCGTTCACCTCCCTTCGCGAAAGCTCGGGGTTGCAATCCGGCAAGTACATTATACCACATTTTGTACTAATTGTCAATTTTTGACACAAAAATCCCCCCGTTCAGGCGCGAACGGGGAGTTTTTTATTCTTATTTCCACTTTCTCGAAAAGCTTGGAGCCTCGAGAGCGGGGTTTGAGGTCTTGGGCTTGCGGCGGCGGCGCACGGAAACATAGTCCGAGATGTCGAACGGCTTTTTCTCGGGGATATTCTTAAATTCCTCCCAGTAGTGCGATATCGACTTTTCCAGCCGCATGGTGTTTCCGAGGCGGTCCTTAACAGTCAATTCGTTTATTGTGCTGTACAAAGCAAAATTCAGCTCGAACGTGTCGAAAACTATCTTCCCCTCGTCGTCGATATGATACCCCAACCTGCTCGTTTCCAGAAAATACTCGCGAATTTCGCCCTTAAAGACAATGTTGTGCGGAGCGGTCTTCGGATCTCGCGAAATGCTTTCAAGTTTCCCGAACGGGATATAATACAGCCTGCGAAGAATTATCTTCTCGCCGTACCGCGTAAATTCTCCAGCGTATTCGCTGTACACCATGCCTTGCGGGATTATGTCGAAAAACGTGTATTTTGCGTGTCGGCGGCGGTATTTATCGGCAATATACACCGAAACGAACGTGAATGCCATTCCGAAAAGAACGCTTGCCAAAATAACGATCATAAGCAGCTTTGAAAAATCGGAGCGGTAATTCAGCACAATATTGACCGTACAAAACGTACACAAAGCCAGAATAGGCATTATGACGATTATGAGTATCTTTTTGAGACTGTCGAAATATTTGTCCGTGTCCGCGTGGAAATAGTATTTTTCGATATGCAATTTCTCGCCTCGCTTTCAACTTCCCGTTCAACATCAATCGTCTTCCCGGTATTTCGGAATACTCGCATAACTGTCCTCAAAACTGATAATACAACGGCTTTGCGGATATTTAAGCCTTAAAAATCTCGTTATCTCCTCGGATACCGCATTTTCGTCCAGACCGCTTTCGGGCGGCAAAACGCAGTCGAAAATCACCTTGTCCTCGCCCGCGCAATGAACTACTCTCATATCGTGAACGGTTATCCGCTCGTCGATTTCGCGGACAATGCGGTAAAGCTCCTCGCGTATTTTGCCCGAATCGGAATCTGAAGATTCAATAGGGTCGGCGTGGATAAGCATATTAAGCCCCTCGCGGAGAAAATCGCGCTCTATAGTGTCGATTATCGTATGACAGCGCACAAGCGACATATCCGCAGGCACTTCGACATGCGCCGACGCAAACTGCCGCCCCGGACCGTAATCGTGTATCATAAGGTCGTGCGTTCCGAGAACGCCTTCGTAGGAGAGAATTTTCTCGCGGATACGCTCCGCCTGTTCGCTTGTGGGAGCTTTTCCCAAAAGCGGATCCATCGCGTCCTTTACAAGTCCCGCGCCGCTGTACAGAATAAACGCCGCCACCAATGCTCCCATAATCCCGTCAAGCTGAATATTGCAAAAATGCGAAATTACAAGCGCGGTCAATACTGCGGCGGTGGAAATAACGTCGTTTCTGCTGTCTGCGGCGGCGGCAATAAGCGTTTCGGAGTGAATTTTTCTGCCGATTTTTCGGTTGAACAGCATAAGCATGATTTTCGCAAAAATCGAAAACGCCAGAACCAGCGCGGTGATAAGCCCGAAATTTACTTCCGATGGGGAAATTATCTTCACAATGCTGTCCCGCAGCAGCTCAAACCCGATAACCAGTATAAGCGCAGCGACAATAAACCCCGCAAGGTACTCGTACCGCCCGTGACCGTAGGGGTGTTCGGGGTCGGCGGTTTTTTCGGCAAGCTTGAATCCCAAAAGCCCTATAACTCCCGACGCGGCGTCGGAGAGGTTGTTTACCGCGTCCGCCGCCACCGACATACTCCCTGAAATTACCCCAACAACAAATTTCCCCGCGCACAGCAGGACATTAGTCACAATGCCCGCCGCACCCGCCATTTTCCCGTAAGCGGAGCGCACCGAGGGGTCGTTTATGTTCTTGTGATCCTTTATAAACATTTTAGCCAAAAGCTCGGTCATCGCAAAATCTCCAAAAATGTGCAAAATACGCCGCAAAAACGCTTAGCGGCTTATATTTAATTATAACACCCCGCCTTGCGGTTAGTCAAGATAAACGCCTGAAATCGCGCCGCATTTTACGCGATTTTTGACAAAATGGGGGCAACTTACCGGAAATTAGAGGAAATGCTATCCTGCAAAAGAAAAAATCGACAGCTCTTGACAAAATTCTCACTTGATGATAAAATTAAAGAGGGGGAATTTTATGGACATACGATTGAGACTTAAAACCTACCTCTTGGCGTTTGCGAGAACGGCTCTCGGCGCGGTATTGGCACTTTGCGTGTTTTACAACCTTTTGCACGGCGAATTTGCAATTTCCGCAGCTAACGAAAGAAATTTTGTTGAACCACCCGCCGAATTCCCGCCGATAAACCTGAACACCGCCTCGGTAAGAGAACTTCAGAAAATAAGCGGCGTAGGCGAGAAAACCGCCGAAAACATCATTGCCTACCGCGAGGAAAACGGAGAATTCACCTCTGCGGAGGAACTCCTCAAAATCGCCGGCATAGGCGAGGCTACTCTCGAAAAAATACTCCCGCAAATTACCGTAGAATAAACCCCGCAGTCGGAAAACACGGCTTGCGGGGTTTTGTGTTCGGGTTTAATTCTCCTCCAGCTTTTTCAGAGCCTTTATCTCGTCGCGGTTTACCTGTATCTTGCCGTCCTTTATAACGCGCACTTCCGCTTTGTCAATGGAAATCGGAACATCGGGCTTTTTATCCAGCTTTACCTTCAAAATTCCCGTCAGAAGATTAGCCTCCTCCACAACTCCGCGACCCTCGGGCGTTTCGACATACGCGCCGACTTTCGGCGTAGTCCGCAGGAAGTCCTCGTAGCAGTTCTGCTCATATTTAAGGCAGCACATAAGTCTTCCGCAAGTGCCCGAAATTTTTGTGGGATTAAGCGACAGCGACTGTTCCTTTGCCATTTTAATGGAAACAGGCTGGAACTCTCCCAAAAAGCTTGCACAGCAAAACGGTCTGCCGCAAATGCCCAGTCCCCCAAGCATTTTCGCCTCGTCGCGAACGCCTATCTGGCGCAGTTCTATCCTCGTGCGGTAAATGGATGCTAAGTCCTTTACAAGCTCTCTGAAATCCACTCTCCCGTCCGACGTGAAATAAAACAGAATTTTGCTGCCGTCAAACGTGCAGTCTACGTCGATGGGTTTCATATCCAGCTTATGCGCGGCGATTTTTTCGGAGAACGTCTGCATTATCTCGCGTTCCTTTGCAACGTTCTGTTCAAGCTGTTTAATATCCTTACCGTCGGCTTTGCGGATAATCTTTTTCAAGGGAGATACAAGTGAGCTTTCGGGAATATCTCTGTTCGGGAGAACAATTTCCCCGCACTCGACCCCGCGCGCAGTCTCCACGATAGCCTTTTCGCCGCGCTTGAAGGAAACGCCGTTCGGCGAGAAATAATAGACCTTTCCAACATCCTTGAACCGCACGCCGATTATCTCCACGGGCGCGGAATTGTCCGTTTTTTCAAGCGGAGCGGTCTCCTCGCCTTGATTTCGACGAAAATCGTTTTTTCGGGTTTTGTCGGAATTTAAATTTTTCGCCGCGTTTTCGGCGGAATTATCGCCGTTTGGTTTCTTCGGGGCGATTTTTTCCGTAAAGTATTCGTTGTTTTCCATCGTTCTGCTCCTGAATTACATTATCTTAGAAGTGAAATACGCCGCGGTAAGCGAGGTGCTG
Source organism: uncultured Clostridia bacterium (assembly GCA_947625335.1). Lineage (GTDB taxonomy): Bacteria > Bacillota > Clostridia > Oscillospirales > Ruminococcaceae > CAG-115. The sequence goes on from CANQNY010000011.1 coordinate 34,845, forward strand.
ATATTAAATATCTCGTTTTCCTCGACCTCGAACAGGGCGTTTAACATATTCACTATTTCCTCTTGTGAAAAAGCTGCGGCAATCGCTTTTGCCTCCTCTTTTCCGAAAAATTCCGCGGGCTCGCCAACCTTTACGGCAAGCGCGTCGCGGATAATATTCGCGAGATAACCCATAACCTCCGCCAAATCGGAATAACCTCTCTGCGAGGACAACGCCGCAGCTGCCGAAAATCCGTCGCGCCGCCCGATAGCGGCAGCCGCCGTTTGAGCGGTTTAAAAAGCGCGAGTTCGTCGGTTTTTTTATCGTCGTCAGTATCCTGTTCGGCAGCCTTAAGGCATTTTTCAATATTCC
>CANQNY010000012.1 GCA_947625335.1 uncultured Clostridia bacterium
CCTCGCGGGGGTATGACTTGAAACGCTTTTGCCCGAAACGCTCTCTGTACCCGTGTGGATACCCCCCTCGCGGGGGTATGACTTGAAACTTCAAAATTTTGAACACCGAAAGATTTCATTATGATACCCCCTCGCGGGGGTATGACTTGAAACAACAACCGCGTTGTAGTCTATGACATCAAGGACCCCCTCGTGGGCTGACTTGAAAAAGGAGGATTTTATGGATGATAATATAACAATTCCTTTGTCGTATATTTCGCAATATAATTATTGCAAAAGGCGAGCTGCTCTTTTAATGATTGAGCAGTTATGGAACGAAAATTCGTATACGGCTATGGGCAGAGGTGAACACGAGCGTGTACATACCCCTGCCGCTGATCACAAATCGAACTGCATTGTCGTAACAGATATGCCCGTTTATTCCGAAAAAATGCTTTTGTTCGGCAAATGCGACGCTGTTGAAATGAACGAGGATATAAACGGCTGCGTTATCCCGTTTTTGGACAACAAAAAATATATTCCGTATCCGATTGAATATAAACACGGCGTTTTGCGTGATGAAACGGAATATGAACTTCAGCTATGCGCGCAGGCAATGTGTATTGAAGAAATGTTCACATGTCACATAGACAAAGGCGCAGTTTTTTATATCACATCTCACAGACGGCACGAAGTGTTTTTTGACGAAGTAAAGAGAAAAGCAGTTATTGAAACGTCGGCACAGCTTTTGAAATTATCAAATTCGCAAACCGTTCCACAGGCTGAATTTTCTCCAAAATGCAAAAAATGCTCTCTTAATAATTTATGCATGCCAAACGCGGAAAAATCGGCGGAAAAATATATTAAGATGATACACGGCTCGTTTAAGGAGGAATAATATGAAAAAACTCGGAAATGTGCTTTATATACTTTCGGAGGACAGTTATGTCTATTGCAAAAATGAAAATATTTCCGTAAAAATAAACGGCGAAGACAAGGCTCATATTCCCGCCCACACCATTGAATCAATAGTCTTCTTAAAAAATACGACAGTAACAACGCCGCTTATAGGTTTTTGCGGGGAAAGAGGAATTTCTATATCATTTCATTCCGACAGCGGAAAATTTTACGGTCGGTTTTATGGAGCGGTAAGCGGAAATGTGCTGCTTAGGAAAAAACAGTATGATATTATAAACTCCGAGCAGTCAGTTGAAATCGTCCGCAATATCCTAAGCGGTAAGTTTGCCAACAGCCGATTTGTCCTGCTTAAAAGCGCAAGGGACAGTTCCCACGATAAAGCCGAAAAATTAAAACGCTCGGCGGAAATATTAGCGGAATATCACGAAAAACTCCTTAAAGCCGATAATATCGACGGTATGCGCGGAATTGAGGGCTTAGCGGCAAATTGTTATTTCAGCACGTTTGACGATATGCTGAAAAACAACGACCCCGAAATGCGGTTTGAAAAAAGGAGCCGCCGTCCTCCCGAAAATAAAATAAACGCGCTTTTGTCGTTCGTGTATATGCTGATGAAAAATGACACACAGTCGGCTTTGGAATCAGTCGGTCTTGACCCCGCGGTGGGGTATTTGCACACACTTCGTCCCGGAAGACCTTCTCTGGCTTTGGATATTATGGAGGAATTTAGGGCGCCGCTTTGCGACAGATTTGTAATTTCACTTGTAAACTTAAAACAGATCGGCTCTGATGATTTTAGCGTTAAAAACGGAGAAATAAAGCTTACCGACAAAGCCTACAGAACCGTTATCGACAGTTGGCAAACAAGAAAAAAAGAAGAAATAACCCACCCGTTTTTGAAAGAAAAAGTCCCCATAGGCTTGATTCCGTATTGCCAGGCAATGCTTTTGGCACGGCATTTGCGCGGCGATATAGATGTTTATCCGCCGTTTTTCCGGAGGTGATATTATGATGATGTTGGTGACGTACGACGTTGATTTTTCCGATGAAAAAGGCTCGAAACGTTTGCGTAAAGTTGCGGGAATATGTGAAAAATTCGGGGTGAGAGTACAAAACTCGGTATTTGAAATGCTGATCGACCCCGCGCAATTAGCGGAAGTAAAGAGCAGAATTTCAAAGGTAATCGATACGAAAGCCGATTCGGTGAGGTTTTATAATCTCGGCAAAAATTGGGAACACCGCGTTGAAATACTCGGAACAGACAAGGGTTTTGACCAAGAGGGAACGATTATTTTGTAACTCGGAATAAGTTCATAGCATACAAAAAATATGTATAGAGAGCGGCTGAACAAAAGCCCGCATAATTTTTTGCGGGGTGGTATAATCAAAGAAACGATAAACCGACAACAGGGAGTAAAAATCAATGAAAAACAAGGCAATTTGCAACAGACGTTAATAGTTATATAAAATTTGAAAATGAAGATACATTTAAAAATACTTAGACGAGGATGTTGAGCGCATTATCTGACGATAACGCTCATTATCCGCCTACTGTTCGCCGTACATTTTTAGCTGCAAATTGATTTCCTCTGCCGTTGCAAGCCCGTCCGAAAACGCCGTCGCGCCGCCCGCGGCAGTTCCGAGTTTCAGCGCGTATTCATAGTCGCCGCCCTGCGCTCCCGCGATAAATCCCGCGACCATGGAATCTCCCGCGCCGACAGAATTGCGGACCTGTCCTCGGCACGCCGCGGCAGTATGCAGCTTGCCGTTTTCGTCGAGCAGCATCGCGCCGTCTCCCGCTAATGACACCAACACGTTTTGCGCGCCCATTTCCCGCAGTTTTTCCGCGCGGGCAGCTATTTCTTCGCGGTTGCCGAGTTTCGCGTCAAAAATCTCCTCCAGCTCGCGCAGGTTCGGTTTTATCAAAAACGGCTTGTATTTCAGCGTGTTCAGCAGCAGGTCTTTTTGCGCGTCAACAACAAATTTTATATTCCGCCCCGAAAGCCGTCCGAGAATTTTCTCGTAAATGTCCGCAGGCAGACTTTTCGGAACGCTCCCCGCGAGTACCAGCATATCGCCGTCCGACAGCCGGGAAAGCTTTTGGAAAAGCTCGGAAATATCCTCTTCGCCGATAACGGGACCGTTTCCGTTAAGCTCGGTTTCCACGGAGGATTTTATTTTAACGTTTATCCTTGAAAATCCGCTTTTCAGATGAACAAAATCAGTCAAAACGCCCGCTCCCGCAACGCCGTTTTCGATAGCCTGCCCCGTAAAACCCGCGACAAATCCGAGCGCGGTTGACTTTATCCCAAGCTCGTTCAGAACCAGAGAAACGTTTATTCCCTTGCCGCCGAAGGAGATTTTCTCGTTTTCGGCGCGGTTGACCTCGCCCGCCTGCACATTATCGCAAAAAACCGCATAATCGACGGCGGGGTTGAAAGTTACGGTATAAATCATTGCAAAACCTCCGAAATTACATCTGTTTATATTATAGCGCGAATTTTTCCGAATTGCAACATTATTGCAACATTTTTCGGAAACCTGCCGAGAATTTTAAATACGAATTCCGCCCGTAACGCCTATTTCGGGCGTTTTTGCTTTGCAGCGCAGACTTGACATGAATTGCCGTAAGTGGTATAATAAAGTGTAACAGGCTGTTTAAAAAGGCTTATTTGACGGAAAGAGGATAAATTATGGACGCACAGGAAGTTATTCAACCGCAGGCAGGTTTTGACGCGCAGAAAGTTGCAGAAATGATAACCGTGACAAATGCAATGTTAGAAAAGGTTCCTGTTGTTGTAAATTCGCTGAATTATATGGTAAAAAACGGAAAAACGGGCGTGGGCGATGTTGCGAAAAGCGTTTGGGACAGCATTGCCCAAAACAGCGAAAACATCGCCTCTTTGAAAGACATCGGAATATAAAAAACGGCATAAAAATAGGCTTTGAGCGGTTCTTTGCCGTCGATGAAAGATTTCTATTGACAAACGGCTTTAAATATGGTAGAATATATATAGTTATATGTGCAAACAAAGGAGAGGTTTTTAAATGAAATACATAAAGCGTGTTTTGTGTGTAATTTTGTGCGCCGTGCTGCTTTGCGGGTGCAATTCGGGTTCGGGGGCGAACTCTAAGGGCAAACACGAGCCGATAACTATTCTCTACTCGTCGGATATTGATTTGCTTAAAGAGCTGGTTGCCGAGAAATATCCCGAAATACAGCTTGAACTTATTCCGTATAACGGGAAAAACTGGTCGCGGTTTACCTGCGATCAGATGATTACGGGGGATATGCCGGATATTTACAACACGTCGCTTGCGTGGCTTAATTACCCCGAGGAAATGAAAGCTAATCTTTTGGAGCTGTCAAGTTACGCTTTCACCGACAACTACGACCCCACGCTTTTGTCCCAGCAGGAGCTTGACGGTGGGATATATCTTCTGCCGTCGAAGTATTCCGTGTATTCCTGCGCGTACAACAAGACGTTGTTTGAAAAGCACGGCTGGAAAGTCCCCGAAAGCTTTGAGGAGCTGAAAGCTCTCGCTCCCGAAATCGAAAAAGCGGGCGTTCGGCTTTCCGTTACCAATTCCTTTAACACGGGGCAAGGCTTTCAGTATGTTTGCAATCTTGCCGACACAATTGATTTGACGTCGATAAAGGGCGTTCAATGGCAGAAGGATTTCTTAAGCGGCAAAGCCGACGCGCAAAAGGGTTTCGGCGAGGCAATGGACTACTTGCAGGAATGGGTGGATTTAGGGTTCTTGCAGGGCAGCAATACCCTTGACGGCAAGACCTCGTTCGAGGTGTTCAGCGAGGGCAATACCGCGTTTGCCGTGGGCGGAGTTGACCACTGGACGCAAAACGAGGACGGTTCGGGCGACGTTTACGCGCCCATGCCGTATCTTTCCCGCGACGGCTCTAAGAATATGTACATTACCATGCAGTCGAAGAATTTCGGCATAAACAAAAAGCTTTCCGAAAAAGGAAACGAGCAGAAATTGGAGGACGCTTTGCACGTTTTGGAACTGCTATCAACCATAGACGGGCAGAATTCGTTTTACAATTCCAACACTACGTATATTTCCTCCCTGCGCGAGTGGGAAATAGACCCCAAAAGCCCCTATGCGGACTGTATTGACGACATGCGAAACGGTCACACCGCGCCGCTGCTCTACACGGGCTGGGAGCCGATTTTGCCGAGAATAGGCGAGGATATTCTCGACTATTTAAACGGGGAATTTACAAAAGAACAGGTTATCGAAAATATGGATACTCTCCGAAACGACTGGCTTTCGCAGGGAGAAGTCGTTTATTCAGAGGTTGACAGAAAATACGATCAAAAAGAGACCGCGCAGCTTGTCGGGAAAATTTTCGGAGAGGCTGTAAACGCGGACTGCGCTTTAGTGTCTCTTAATGTCGCGGTGGATAACTGCGCTATTCAAAACGGCGACGGCATAAACGGGTATATTATGCCCCTGCCGCTGACCGACGAGAGAATTGTGTCCATAATTCCCACGGGTTGGAACGGCAACATTAAAACCGTAACGCTTAACGGGCAGCAAATTAAAGAATTCGCCGAAAAGGGCTATACAATCGAGAAAAACGGCAAGTCCGCAACATTCCCTTACGAACTTTTTGTAAAGGGCGGGAAAGAATTGTCCGATGACGAAAAATACACCGTTATGGTTTGCGGCGCGGACGAGGAACTTTGTACCGCGGGGAATATTCAGGACAGCGGAATACAAGGTCTCGGCGCGTTCAAGGATTTCTTTAAAAATAATGGAAATCCGCCTTTGTCGGAAGAATTGCTGAACTGGTAACAAGCGAGTGAAAAACATGAAGAAAACTATCCATATAGATCAAAAATATCGCAAAATATTTATAATTGCCGCTGCCGCCGCTGTGGCTGCGGCGATTTGCGGCTTTTTTATTATAAGTCAGCTGCATACATATCTCAACAACACGGTGTATACCGAGCGGATAAATCAGCTTTCGGAGATAACCGCGCAGGTTTTCGACAGCACGGAACGGACGATTTCGCAGTACTGGAACGAGGCTTTGGCGGTAAAAAAACGGTCAGCCGCAAATAACCCGAAAACGTCCTCGGAGATTTTGGCGTTTTTGAAAAATGAATACAACGTCGGGCATTACCCGGAGGACGAGAGCATACCCGTACTGTTCGACGAGGACGGAAGGTTGTTTACGCCCGACGGCGATATGGGCGTTATAAGCGATATTGACCCTCTGGCGAATTGTGAGGATAGGGTTAGTTTTATCAAATACAACACCATGAACGTCGAAAACGACATTATCTTCGCGTACAAGCTCGATAGTCCGATAACAATTTCCGACACGGGGAAAACTATGCGTTTCGCGGGGATAAGCGTCGGATTGGAAACTATCGGCGCAATTTTCCGCAGCCCCACCTACAACGGCAACAACAGCACATATATTTTAAGCAGCGACGGCTCTAAACTCTATGTTGACGAAACAAAATACAAAAATCTCGTGCCGGGGTATAATGTTTTCAATGTTATGCAAAAGGCGGGAGAGAAGGAAAATATCGATTTCGCAGAGCAGCTTGATAAGCTCGAAACCGAGGGGCAGGTTCTTTCCCATATCAAAATAGAGGGAACTGAATGTTTCTATGCTATGCGAAAAATGCAGGAAAACGACTGGATAGTTATGTATGTCTATCCCGCGCAGGAAGTGGCTCAAGGGACGGTGTCCGTCGTAAATTCCGCGCTCAGGACTGCGGTCGTGACGGCGGTGTTTTTCCTCGTCGCTATTATAATCATTATGCTGTGTATGACAAAGGCTTTGCATACAAGGAGCTTACTTCAGGCGGAGCATATCGCGGGAAAAAAGCTGCAGGAGCTTAACAAACAGCTTGAACAGGCAAAGCACGAGGCGGAGGAGGCGTATCTTGTCTCTCAGCGCGCAAACCACGCCAAAACCGCGTTTTTAAACAATATGTCGCACGATATCCGCACGCCCATGAACGCCATTATAGGCTTTACGTCCCTTGCCGCGACGCATATTGACGACAAGGACTCCGTCAAGAATTATCTCTCGAAAATTATGGTGTCAAGCGAGCATTTGCTTTCGCTTATCAACGACGTTCTCGATATGAGCCGAATTGAAAGCGGGAAAGTAAAGATTGAAGAAAAAGAATGTTCTCTGCCGACAATTCTGCACGATTTGCGGAATATCCTACAGTCCGATATTAAGGCGAAAAGGCTTAATTTTTATATAGATACGGTCGACGTCGAACACGAGGATATTGTCTGCGACAAGCTGCGCTTAAACCAAATCCTGATAAATATTATGTCCAACGCCGTGAAATTCACGCGTCCGGGAGGCACGGTTGCACTTCGCGTGGTTGAAAAGCCGAACGCTCCGGAGGGGTATGCCGATTATCAGTTTATTGTCCGCGATACGGGTATAGGCATGAGCGAGGATTTCGTCGGGAAAATTTTCGAGCCGTTTACGCGCGAGGAAAATTCGACCGTCAGCGGTATTCAGGGCACGGGGCTTGGAATGGCGATAACGAAAAATATCGTCGATATGATGAACGGCACGATCTCCGTTCAAAGCAAGCTTGGCGAGGGCACGGAATTTACCGTATCGGTGCGTTTCGCGGTAAGCGGGAAAGAGCAAAAAGTCACCGTTATTAAAAACCTTGAGGGTTTCCGCGCGCTTATTGCCGACGACAGCATGGACAGCTGTACAAACGTTGAAAAAATGCTCCGCGTAATCGGCTTGCGGGCGGAGTGGACGACTTCGGGAAAAGAGGCTGTCTACCGTGCAAAATACGCTGCGGAGCAAAACGACCCGTTCAGGGTTTACATAATCGACTGGTTAATGCCCGATATGAACGGCGTTGAAGTCGTTCGGAGAATTCGTAAAGAAGTCGGCGAGACCGCGACTATCATAATCCTCACCGCCTATGACTGGACGGATATTGAATCCGAGGCAAGAGAGGCGGGGGTTACGGCGTTCTGCGCGAAACCACTGTTTATGTCCGAGTTGTACAACGTTTTGCAAAACGCTGACAACAGCAATTCCGAGCAAGACAAGGACATTGTTCCCGAACAATTCGCAGGCAAAAAGGTGCTGCTTGTCGACGACGTGGAGCTGAACCGCGAAATAGCAGTCGCTATCCTCGAAGAGGCGGGGATTAACGTTCAAACGGCGGTAAACGGGCAGGAGGCGGTTGACGTCGTGAAAAACAGCAGCGGCGATATAGATCTTGTGCTGATGGACATTATGATGCCGATTATGGACGGCTATCAGGCTACCCGCGAAATCCGCAAATTAGACGACCCTGTTCTGGCTAATATTCCGATAGTAGCAATGACCGCAAACGCGTTTGAGGAGGACAAAATAGCGGCTCTTGACGCGGGCATGAACGACCACCTCGCAAAGCCGTTCCAGATTGAAAAGCTGTATCAGGTGATGAAACAATTTCTCTGAAAGGAGTAAACAATGCACAAAAGTTGGCAGGGATTTATAATCACGCTTTTTGCGGTTGGGGTAACCTGTCTCGGTTTTGGGATATTTATGGCGTTTTATATGGGCATTTTAAAGGTCATAGTGCTGCTTATTATAGGCATTGCGTTTGTAATAGGCGGAGCGTGTGTGCTGCGGTGGTATATTTTGAGGAAGGGCTGACAACCCTTCCTTTTTGTTACAATCTAAATAATCCGCGCAGCGGATTACTACTACTGTTTACTGATTACTTTTTCCAACAGCACATACCCGTACTCAAAATCTTTAAGCTGCCCCATATAACCCTTGCTGCAGTTTCCCTCGCGGATAAGCGCGCCCACGGACGGCACGCGCTGTTTTTTAAGCTCCCGACGGACAACCTCGCAAAGCGCGCGCCCTAAGCCCTTGTGCTTTGGGTCTACGCCCATATAAAGCATTACATACGAGCGCGGCTTTCGCTTTTCCAAAAGAATACGAAGTTTTTTAAACGTGTGCAGTTTCCCGTAAACGCTGTTTTTGAAATTCGGTACGGACACGAAAAATCCCACGGGTTTTCCCTTAAAAAACGCCATTTTCACCATGCTGTAATTCAGAATATGCCGCAAATATTCGCAAATCGAGCAGAATTCCTCCTCGGTTATGCGCTTGTACACGGGAAAACGGCTGTACAGCTCTATCATCAGAGAATACACCTCGCGCAGGGTCTTGTCAAATTCGCTCTCGTCGGGGGATTTTATCGTGTAGCCCTCGCCGAGCTTTTCTTCAAGCCGCGCGGCGTATTTTTCGCAGCCTTTGTCGCTCTCCACTATCTTGTAGTGATTTGAGCTGTAACGCTTTATCACCTCAAATCCGCTTTGATACCACAAATTCGGGTAATAATCCTTGTTGTACGGCTCGCCCGTATACGGCGAACCGAAACGGTCGGTTTTAAGCCTGTATTTTATCCAGAAAGAGCAGTCGACGGGTCCCGTCAGTTTTTCGCGCCCGTTTTTCGCGGCAATTTCCTCCGCCGTTTTAAACAGCAAAGCCGCGGCGTCGCTGTCGTTTTCGCTCTCGAAAAAGCCGATATACGCCGCGCTGTCGTTCGGGTAGAGCGTAACCACGGCGCGGCTTACGGCGCGGTTTTCGCGGTAAATAAGTATGGGAATAACGGTGAAATATCGGCTTAAAACATGCGTGCCGTTTAAGAGCGCAAGTTCCTCTTCGGGGCTTTGCATAAGCTCCTTTGCCGAATAAATTCTCTTTGGCAGCGCGAGAAAATCGCGCGTTCTTTTTTTGTCGCCGCTGTCAAAAACGACCGCCCTCAAATTCATTTCAAACGACCTCCGCCGTGTTCCTTTTGATAACCGAAATCCGTCCCGTTGCTCCGTCGACCTCGACAATATCTCCGTTTTTGAGGATACTTGCCGCGAATTCGACGCCCACGACAGCGGGTTTTTTCAGTTCCCGCGAAATTATCGCCGTGTGTGACAAAAGCGAGCCTTTTTCCGCGATAATTCCTGCCGCCCCGACAATGAGAAATACCCAGCCCGGATCGGTCATTTTGGCGACGATTATTTTTCCCGTTGTGTCGGGACAAGCTGTCGGGTCGGTGACAACGAGAACCTCGCCGCGCGCTTTTCCCGCCGAACACGGCGTGCCTTCAAGCGCGTCTGCAAAGCTGTTTGTTTCCGTCCTGCCGACAGATTTCGGAGCTCGGTCAAAGACCTTTTCGGCGAAGACAAGGCGCGTATACGCGGGCAGTTCCTCAAAGCGGCGATACATTTCGCGCCGCTGTTCGACAATGCTTTTCATATCCTTTTTGCATTTTACAGCCGTTTCGATTTCGGAATATTCGAGATAAAAAATATCCCTCGGCGCGGAGATAACGCCCGCCCCGCAAAGCTCCCCGCCCACTTTAAGCATCATCGAGCGCATCATGCCGTAAAGCCTCGAACGATTAAGACGGGACTTTTCGCGGTTTTTGATACCGACAGCCGCCCGTTTCGCGAATATTCTGCACAATCCCCGCGGCACGTCTTTTTGCTCGGAAACGCTCGGAGCAGCCGCATTCGTTTTCGCATATTGAACGATTTTCGCGGCGAGAAGTTCGGGATTTGTCCGAAACGTCAGGCTTTCAAGCTTAAGCTCCTCGGCGTTGCGGTCGCCGTACAGCTTGATGTATTCCGAAAGTCTGTCCGACAGCTTGCCGTTTTTCATATACTCGCGAAAATCCGCCGTGCTTTGAATTTTCTCCAGCCGCGAAAGCTCGCCGCTTTCCTTTGCAATTTGCGACAGTTTTATAAGTTCCGTCACGGGTTTCATGCTCTCTATGCCGTTTAGCCCCGAAATAAGGCTGTTCGCTCTCGCGGGGTCGGACTTCAGGCGCGATTTTAAAAGTCCCGTGTAAATAAACGTGTACATATCGTTTACCAAGGTCAGATCCCATTTTTCGGTGACCTTGTCAAGAACGTTCTGATAATGCGAAAGAATTTCCTCGGCACTCGCCAAATTCAAATCCACCGACTCGAAAAACCGTATCATTTCCCTAAATTCGCCGTCAAGTTTTTCCATAAGCCTCGGACATGCGCTCATTAAATAAATAAACGACAGCGTGACCTTAAAATGCGTTACAAAGCCGATTTTTCGGGAAAGCTGCGATGTGACAGCCTTGTTTTTCACGCCCAGCATTTCCTGCCACACGGGAATTATTTTCCTGCTGAACGGCAAAAACAAAATTACATCATACCAATTGCTTATGCGGTAGTAAATTCGCCCGCTTGACGCGTCCACCATATTTCTGAGAATTTCGTCCGCCATAGCGACGGTTTCAGGCTCGCGCGTCAGCCGCAGCAAAACCGAGCGGAAAACGCGGTAATACGCCGTTCTGATAAAGCTTTGCGTAAGCGGCAGCGTTATTCCGGGGTAACTTTCGACAATATTGCTGTTATCGAGAACAATGGGAAAATCACATTTCAGAGAGGTTATCGGGCGCGCCTGCAAAATAAATATTTCGCCGTTTTTAATTGCAAATTCAACGTCGCATTCATGCCCGAAAAGATTTTTTATCCGTTTTGAAAGTTCAATAAGCTCTAAAAGCACGCCTTCGGATATTTTCGGGGAATTCTCCGTCTGCTCGCAGAAATAAAGCCCGTCGGTGGTGTTGTAGTAATAAGCGGAGGTGGGAGCTTTGTCCTCGACGACATTGTCGCCCGTCCCAAAGCCTATTACCACCACCGTCTCGTTTAGTATACCCTGCGGATTTGCCGTGAAAATAACGCCCGACAGCTCGGCGTTTATCATCTCCTGAACGACCGCGCAGACGGTGATTTTTTCGGGCGAAATCCCGTTCTTTTTGCAGTATTCGCAAAATCCCGCGCTTTTCGGAACGGCGCGAACGCGTTTTACCGCGTCGTTTATCCCGCTTAAAGAAAGTCCCAGCTCGGTGTGAAATTGTCCCGCAAACGACGCTTCTGCGCCGTCCTCCGCGCTTGCCGACGAGCGCACCGAAACCGTTTTATTGTCGCCGAAAAATTTCACCGCATAGCTTGCAACATCGCAGTTATCTTCCCCGAAAACGCAGAAAAACGGCGGGATATTAAAGCCGTTTTCCGACATTTTAAAGAGATTTCCCGCCTTTGCGCCGACGGGTTGTCCGTTGTAATTATCCGCACCGATTATCATACTTAAACCTTCCCGAAAATCAAAAACGCCGCGACAGTAAGGAGCATCATCGTTTCTTGAATGTAGGTGTACCGCTCCACCTTATCAACGATTTTAAAGCGGGTCGGGTCTTTCATAAACTGCGCGAATTTCAGCGTCATCCAGCCCGTGTTGAGCAGAAGAGCGCAAACGGAGATCTTGTTTAAATTCCACACGAGAAGAACATTTGTGAGAATATCCACCCAAGTCAGCACCAGCACGAACACCGTCGACTTTTTATAGCCGAACAGTTTGGAATATGTAACATACTCCGTCTCGTCTTTCGGAGCGCGGATTTTCCGCGAGACCTCCCAGATAAGCGCGGGGAAGTAGAGCGTCATCATCGCAAGAAAATTGGTAAGCGTAAGCGCGGGAAGTCCGTATTTTATGCAGGTAAACGAGATGATGTATACGTTCAAAATCATCTGCACGGGGTTGTGCGTAACGAGGGCTAAAGGCAGGCTTTTCTGTATTTTTTTCTTGCTGAAAAACCACAGCGACATAAGCGTCCCGTAAACATACAAAAACAGGAAAAAGAGGAAGTTGTTCATAAAAACGGCGTTGAGGGCGACTGTCACCGCAATGAGAATTCCCACGAATATTGCAAGGTCCTTTTTCTTAACGCGCCCCGACGGCAGAGGTCTTGTCGGGAACAGGCGGCAGTCAAGCTCGTAATCCTTGAAGTCGTCGGCAATCCGCAGCCAGAGCAGAAAGCTGAACACCGTAAACCCGCCGATAAACTCCTGATAATTTATCTTGAAATCCGACACGCCGTTGTTAAGCAGAACGATAAAATAAATCTCGCCGAACACGATAATTCCGAGCAAAAGCCGAGGGATTATCGGATACATTTCCTTGAAATAGATGTGAAGTCGTTTCAGCATTTTGTCCTCCCAATTTTTTCGCCCGTTTTAACAAGCGTTTCTATGCCGTTTTCGGAATTTTTCAGAATATCCCCGCAAACCTCTATAACACCGCGTTTGAACAGCTGAATTATTGTCGAACCGCCAAACGAAAAATAGCCCTTTTCGTCCATTCTCGAAAAATCGCCGACGTCGTGATTTGTGATTTTTCCGACCTGCAGCGCCCCGACTTCGATTTGAATTATCTCCCCGAAATGCCGAGTTAAAAGCCTTGAGCAAACGCGGTGGTTGCGCGAAAAAACGCGGTATTTTTCCGAAATCGGGCGCACCGTGTGCAGTTCTCCGGGAATTTCCTCCGTCTGCAAAATTTTTCCGTCATCGCAAAATACATACCTATGGCAGTCCTCGACCGCCAGCCTGTAAACAAGGCAAATTCCCCCCGCAAACCCAGAAACATCAAGCTTTCCCGCAAGCTCCGACAGCGTGTATACGCTGCGCTTTATCCGAAGTTCAAGCTCGTCCGTTATCGGGTAAACCGAAAGCCTTCCGCAGCACGGCGCGATAAGCTCGTCCGCTTTGCAGTCGGTCGTAAAGCGGCATTTCCGCGTGAAAAATTCGTCAAAGCTGTGAAATTCGGCGGTGTCGCAGGCTGACAAGTCGATGTTATATTTTTCAACAAACGGGCGAATTTTCCCCGTCGAAAATCTGCTTTTCATAAACGCGCCGTAAATTTTTGAATAAATTCCGCGGCAGAAAAACGCCTTAAGAAGAATTCTCCCTGCCGCCGTGTTGTAGAGAAAATCAAGACCCTTTGCACCATATTCAATTTCCTCAAAAAACGCACCTGCGGCTCTGTCGTAAATCGTCATAAAATAATATCTCTCACCAGAATAAGCGCGATTATCCCGACTGCAAGCGCGCCGAAAATAACATACCACACGCCGCGCGGCTTTGCGATTTTCACGTTAAGGATAAACAACACCGCCATTACCGCGAATTCCGCCGCCCAGACTACAACGGCGTTAAATTCGGGAAAAAATCCCAAAGCCGCGTAGGTCACGGGAATAATTAGCGCGGCATAAGTTACGGGAAGTCCGTCGTAATGCGTGCGGACGCCCTCCGCCGCAGCCGAGGTGTTGAACCATGCAAGCCGAATTATCCCGCACAAAATATAGCCTAAAAGAAACGGATATTTTGCAAATCCTATGCCCTCTAAAAGCCTTATACCCAGCACCGCGGGCAGAGCCAGAAAATCCACAACGTCCGCGAGACTGTCTATCTGCACGCCGAATTCCTGCTCGGCGCGGTCGCGTTTGCACCGCCGCGCGATTACCCCGTCAAAAAGATCGCATATCCCCGCGCAAACCAGCGCTATCATAGCGGCGGCATTCATATTTTCAACGGCGAAAGCTATCCCCGCCGTTGCCGCCGCAACGCCGACGTATGTTAAAATAACTGATTTGTTGTATTTACCGATAAACATTTTTTCCTCACAAGTTTTTGCGAATTCGTGCTGCGTATAATATTGAACTTACGGCAAGATGCGTTACCGCGCCGAGGAGAATATACGAAAAATATTCTGCGACCGTCATCGGGAACAACGCCGCGTACACTAAAGTCACTCCGAAAAGCGAATCTATCTGGTCAACGACAAAAAACACCGCGCCCTTTATCCCACGCTCGGTTTTCCCGCACGGAATATCAAGACGCCGCTTTACAAAGCTGTTTGGCAGCTCAAAAAGAACGTACGCAAAACCCATTGCCGCTCCCGCTGCGAGATTAAACAGGGGAGTGTTCTCAAACCGCGCATAGATAAGGCAACGTTCGGGAAATTTTGTACACACAGCACCCCAAAGCACCTGCGCTGCCGCCGCGAAAACAGTCATTCCGAAAAATCCCGCCCAGGTCTTGTTGTCCCCGAAAACGCGTTTTCCGTCGGAAAGCGTTTTCCCGCCGTCGATCGGGCGGTTTATCCGCTTATAAAGCGGCGTTTTCACGAACAGCATATTAAGTATTCCCGCGATGATGACGGGCGTTATGGTTATGTACATTTTCAAGATTGTCATAAATATCATAGCAAATTTGAGATCAAAATAGCTCCCTCAGCCCCGAAGAAAGCCACTCCCGACACGCAGACAGCCGCCGCGGCAACGTCCTTTATAAATTTCACATTTTTGTCAATCTCAGAACAAAAGCTGTCGCACAAACGTTCTATGGCGGTGTTTATGTACTCCGCGGAGAATGCCGCACAGGTAAGCGCGAGCAGAATTATGTAATCGTAAAAGCCCGAAGATGTGAGGATATTCAGCGCAAGAAAAACAAGCGCGATGCCCGAATAGATCTTAAGGTTGCGCTCCGCGAGAAACCCGCTTGCCACGCCCCTCAGCGCGCATTTTACGCTTTCCAGAAAGTTTTTGTTTTTCATATCCCGAGCCTCCACTATATTCCTTTCCATTATAACACAATTCGACAGATTTGTCAAGAGGGAGGGTTTACAGTTGGCAGTTTACAGGGTATAGTGAACAGTAATAGGTATCCGCTCCGCGGATAATTTAGATTGTTACAAAGAGGAAATGTTGACGAGTTTTCGCCCACACTTCCGCCGTACAGAAAACAACAAACCCAGCAGAGCGACCTCTGCTGGGAAATGGTGCAGGACATTGTCCTGCTGGCTCCCCCAAACCCCTTAAATCCGAAACGTAAGTACTTAATTTGAGAGGAATCGTCTCAGATTCCTCTCTGCAATTAAAATTTATTACAGCCTTATCATCATACACATAAATCGAATTCACGAATGTATCTATAATCCGCTGCTTGTTATCTTGACTTGCAAGGTTAAGGTCAATCATCTTGGACAGCCAAAACTTGACCTGTTCCCGCGTCAAAATCTGCGTTTGAATTTCCTCGCGGGCGATCTTAACTTCAAGGTCTGTCTTCTGCGCAGTCAACTCGTCCATACGCCTTTTGGTAGTCGGATTTATAATGCCTTGCTCTATCGCGCGAGCCATATTCTCCAAACTTTTTTCCACTTCCTCCAACTCCCGATGCAGCAAAGGGACAGCCGTGTTTTCTTTAGCCTGCCACATCATCAAATGCTCCACCAAACTATCCATAGCATTACACTCAAAAACGCTCTGAACGGTCTTCCGCATAACTAATTCTTCAATGGCGTCTTTCCGCACCGCTTTTCTATGACATCCACGCTTTTTCTTAGCGGTAACACATTTATAATAGTGGTAAACTTTGCCCGATTGACTTGTCCCGCCCTCGCCAACCATTAGCGCACCACAATCGCCGCACATTAACTTTGACGTAAGCAGATACCTCTCATCAGCTTTATAGCTTGACGGCGCATACTTGTTTTTCTCAAGCCTGTCCATGGCAAGCGCAAACAATTCCTTTGAAATGATTGACGGCACACCGTTCGGCACTACCACATCACGATAACTATACTCGCCTATATATTTCCTATTCTGCAAAAGTGCCGTAACCGTAGTCTTACCTATTGGCTTACCTTGTGAAGAGCGCACTCCGTTATCATTAAGATATGTCACAATATCTTTGACTTGTCTGCCGTTGACATACATCAGAAAAGCCTCTTTAATAAACGGTGCGGTCAGCTCGTCAATCTGATAGTGCTTGCTCTCGTCAATCTTGTAACCAACAGGAACAAACCCTCCGTTGTATTGGCACTTCAAAGCGTTCTCGGGCATACCCCTTATGACTTTTTCCGAAAGCTCCGCCGAATAATATTCCGCATACCCCTCAAGCACTGACTCCAGAATAATTCCCTCCGCGCCATCAGATATAGCTTCCGTTGCCGAAATGACCTTCACGCCGTTCTTGCGCAGCACCGCCTTATAGTGCGCGCTGTCATAACGGTTGCGCGCGAACCTGTCCAGCTTCCAGACTATAACCATATCGTAAAGTCCTCCGGAACTCTCCTTAACCATTCGCTGAAATTCGGGACGATTGTCCGTTTTCGCCGACACCGCCCTGTCAATGTACGAGCCAACAAGCGTGTAGCCTTTTCGCATAGCGAACTCGCGGCACTCGCGCAACTGCCCCTCTATGCTCTCCTCGCGCTGATTATCGCAGGAATACCGCGCGTAAATTACTGCTCTCATGTTAACGACCTCCTTTTTATAATATGATTATACCATACCCAAAAGCGTTTGTCAATGCTTTAAAGCGATAAATCACAGATTTTTTTTTACTTTCGGGAACGATACCTTTAAGCTGCACTATCAGTACCCTGTTCGACTTCTCGAAGATGTTCCTCCCAGATTGCCTTACCACTATCCGAAGAAAAGAATTCTTGCATAGCCGGCAACAAACTTTGCGCCAGCGCGTCAAGCTGCTCCTCGAAAAGAACGTGCTTCTTCTGATTTTCCATTTTGTCTCCCCCTTGAAAATTTTTGCCCTTCACTTATAGGAAAATTTTCGGCGATTTATTAGGGGGTAAGAACAAAATTTTTTCTATTCTACTTTTTGTACAAAATGTTCACTGCCAATATGTGCATTGCAACAAACTTAAAATAAATTTTTCATCTCCCCCTAATTTTCCCACTGATTTTTTTCCTATAAGTGAGGGGGGTAACACAATCTGCGGTTTGCCGACGCAGAAAATTTTTGAGGGGGTTTGCAGGAGCAGACCAAAAACGCCAAAACGAGGAATACGTATTCTTTCGATTTTTGTATGCATAGCAAGCCATAGAAAATCCCGTATACTTTGGGATTTTCTTACATTTTGAGTGCAGACCCCCTCAAAATATTTCTTAGGGAACCCAACCCTAAGAGTAATACCCCCTAAATTGATAGGCTTTGTCTATCACCATTTCAATTAACAGGAGGTAGAAAAATTATGAGAAAGTATAAGCAAGTAAAACGCAAGGAGGTCATATTCTCGACAGATGAATGGAAGTTGATTGAGGAACGGGCTGCTTCGGTTCTGATGAAAACGGGAACATTCATAAAACGTATGTCCCTCGACGGGCATATAACCTATTTTAATATGTCCGAGGTAGGCGAAGTGATGAAAGCCTTGCGTATCATTGTGCGAACATTAACCAGATTGCGAAAACAGCGAACGAGATTAACAGCATTTATACCGAGGAGCGCTCCACGTCCGAACGCGTTGTTACGGAGTAAATTCTTTCCTCGTCGGTGTCGAGTTCAATGTCCGAGAGCAGCGTGTTGTAATAATCATCGTCCCGACCGAAAAGCTCGCACATATGATTTCCATAAACGCCGTCAATCCTGCGGCGTAGGAGCATGCGTCCTCGACCGTGAACGCATAGTCCATTTCGTTGGCGCTGTCGGTGAGTATCAGCTTGTCGCCTTTTTTCAGTCCGTACTTTTCGGCAGTCGCTTTTTCGAGGACAAGGCTAATTTTTCCGCCGTGAAGTGTCTGAACAGAAGCTTTTAAATTCCTCAAAGGGTTGTTCAACGATCGCCGCGAACAAGTCCTCCTTATCCTTAAAAAAGAAGTACAATGCGCCGATAGTCACTTCTGCGTCGGCGCATATCTTCCTCAGGGAAGCTTTCGTGCAGACCTTTTCAGAGAATTCCGCGCGGGCACTTTCGATAAGCCTTTCCTTAGTTTCTTTAATATCCAAATTTTAACTCCTTGACATAACGTTGTTATGCTATAATTATAACTTTATCATATTTTTTCTCTAAATGTCAAGAAGTTTTTAAAATTTTTAGAAAATTTAAAAAAAAGTATTGACAACTGCCGTTTTGATATGCTATAATATATTCAAGTTAGTTTACGCTAACTCGCGGAATTGCCGGCATATTATGTCCCGGTATTTATTTTTGGAATTGAGTTAGCAGAAACTAACCAAATTCCGCTTATATATGGAGGAACGCAGATGAATTTATTCGAAAGCATTGAAAAAGGTCTGATTCGGCACTGCTCGCCAACGCTTGCCTCTTTAAAAACAGCCAGCTTGTTTACGCTTGAATTTACCTGTCACAAAGAGTTGAACAGGGTTCTTCGCAAGTGGAATAAGAACTTATCCGATAAAGGCGTTGCTATGATTGCGCTGCGGGAAACAGATAACCGCGCTTTGATCTATGTGTTCAGAAAAAACAAGCTGCGCGAGGCGTTATGCTGCCCGAAAATCGAGCGTTTTCTTCGGGGCAGCGGATACTGCGGTACAAATATTGGCGCGGCGCTTTCCACATTAAGAGCACATTTGACCGAGTTTGGAGAATTTCCACATGAGATCGGGGTTTTTCTCGGATACCCTCTTGACGATGTGATAGGGTTCATCAAAAACAAAGGGCAAAACTGCAAATGTACAGGCTGTTGGAAAGTATATTGCAACGAATGCGAGGCGGTAAAAACGTTTGCGCGTTATAAGAAGTGTGAAACGATTTATATGCGTCTTTGGGAGCAGGGAAAGAGTGTTCGGCAGCTTACCGTGGCTGCTTGACATATATCAGGGGCGGCGCAAAATGCTTCCCCAAATAATGAAAGGAGTTTTACATAATGAGTAAAATAGCGGTGGTTTATTGGAGCGGTACCGGCAATACGGAATCTATGGCAGTAAAAGTTGCCGAGGGCGCAAGAACCGAAGGTGCGGAAGTGATATGCTGCACGGCGGCAGAATTCAGCGCAGATATGATGGACAACTTTGACGCGATAGCGTTCGGATGCCCGTCTATGGGTTCGGAACAGCTTGAGGAAAGTGAATTTGAGCCGATGTTTTCAAGTTGTGAACCAAAACTCACCGGCAAGAAAATTGCCTTGTTCGGTTCATACGGTTGGGGAGACGGCGAGTGGATGCGTAATTGGGAAGAATCTTGTATAGCGAACGGAGCTGTTCTTGCGTGTGATAGTGTTATCTGTAATGATGCGCCCGACACGGACGCAGAAGCAGCGTGCGTAAATCTCGGTAAAGCTTTGGTTTGATTACAACTATCCCCTAAATTTACAAAAACAAACACGGTCGAGAGATTGTACTTCGATCGTGTTTGTTGTTTTATCGCTTTTTCATTCTTAAAATCAAAAGTTGCGCACATATTCCCGTAAATAGTCCGGCAATACAGCCGGTTACTATTAAGAAGGGCAAGTACCCGATAACCGCAAAGGTCTGCATTACCGCACAAGCAACAGCGATCTGTCCTATATTATGGAAAACCGCGCCGAAAATGCTTAACAGCCACAAGTATTTATCGGTGACTGCTCTTTTGAGCAGCGACATTCCGAGTATACAAAGCAGACTTCCTCCAAAGCCAAAAAGCATTGCCATTAAATTCCCCGAAAATAGCGAACCAAGAAATATCCGTACCACGCAGATCATAGCGGTATCGCGAACGCCGTAATTATATAGAGCATAAACCGTTACTATATTTGCAAGCCCCAATTTAACGCCCGGGATCGGTACGATATTGGGAAGGCGCAGTTCAATTACAAAAATAACAAGCGCGATCGAAGTCAGCAGGCTTAATTTCGTCAGTTTTCTTACATCCATCTTTCTACCTTGCGGCTGCATCCGCATCGTTGTTTTCATATTCGATTATCAGCTTATTCGGTAAGCATATTATGGGAATTGCCGTTGAGTCCAGCCAACCCGCGTTTACACAGACCTTGTCCGGACAATCGGCTTCCAATACGCGTATTTTATGATCCTTAATTTCAAGCGTGTTCTTTTTTCCGTTATATTCAACAACAATGGTTTTGTTCGGGGATTTGGAAAGATCTATAGTATACAAAAGCTCTCCGTCGCTTTTTATTTTTACAATATCACCCGAAGGTGCGTTCAGCATAACAACAGATATTACTGCCGAGGCAAGAAAAACTACAGCGCAGGCAGTGATCAAAAAAACGGTTTTTTTCATCTGTATATCACCTCAAGCTTGTTTTGCTCATATGGTCTTGAAAGGGAAAAATTACTTTGTATTCCCTCTGTAACGGTAATTTCTCCGGCATCCGTAATGATTATCATTTCAAAGTCGCAGTATTTGCGCCAATGTTCAACAGCGGCTTCTTTACCCATAACGAAAAGCGCTGTTGAAAGCGCATCGCAGAGTACCCCGCTGTCGCCGATCACTGTGACCGACGCTATCCCGTTATTGACGGGATAACCGTCAAACGGACTGATTATATGACAATACCGCGTTCCATCATCTCCGGTGAAATATCTCTCATAGCTTCCCGAGGTTATAACCGCTTTATCGACAATTTCAAGATTTCCGATATAGGTCTGCGGTAAATTCGGATCGGTCAGCGCGATCTTCCATGCGCTTCCGTCGGGCTTGCTTCCGAGCGCGTGGACGTTTCCGCCCAAAGAAATTATTGCAGAGGTAATTCCGTTTTCCTTAAACAATGAAATAATTTTGTCGCTTGTATAACCTTTGGCAACCGCGCCAAGATCGATCATATAACCCGAGGGCAATTGAATGCTGTTCTCCGCTGCCCAAACAGCTGAATAATTTACATTTGTAAGCAGTGAACGGATATTCTCGGGAGTCGGAATTTTGTAATCTCCGGTAGTAAATCCCCACTCCCGCAATATCGGATAGATCGTTATATCCAATGCGCCGTTTGTTCTTTCGCACAAGTCAAGCGCGTTTTTTATAAGCTCCACACAATCGCAATTTAACTCGATCTTTTCGCCTTGTGCGTTGTTCAATCGGGAAATATCGCTGTCCGGTAATGTGACCGAAAGCTCCTTCTCCAGCATTTCAATAATTGCTTGTGCGGAGTTCAGCGGCTTATCATCGGCACAATACGCTTTAAGTGCCATATAGGTGTCCATTGCAAACAATTCCGCAGTATGCAGCGATACATTATCACTTTGCGCTGCTGAAATATCCGATGCCGATTCGTGAGCGGAATCCGCGCAGCCGCAAAAAAATAATATACAGCATACGAAAATAACAACAAATTTCCTCATAACTTACTTCCTTTTTGCGGAAGCTAGTGCGTCAGCAACAGCCGACATAATACCCCTTGAACTGAACGTAGCTCCGGAAACCGCGTCTACCTCGGTATTCTGCGCCGATATTATCCGCGAGATCACCACGTCGGCAGCACTGTCGAAATACCACAGGTCGCTTTCTTCGCTGTCTGCCGTTATGCTGATGATCTTGTCGTTCTCTATGGTTACGCTTACGATAATATCCCCGTCATAACCAAAAGCGGAGGCGGTGTAAACTCCGTTGTTGTAAATATATTCAGGTTCGGGGAGCAGATCAGGAACTTTTGATGAACTGATCTGCGATGAAACTGATGAACTTTCAATTTGCGGTTTGGATTGCGCAGACTCAGCGGTCGGCAAAGACTCGGCAACACTTTCCGAACCAACGCTCTGCAAAGAGCTTTCAACAAGTGAAGGGGCAGAACTTACACTGCTTGAACTGTTCGTTTGCGAAGCCGAACCGCTTGTTTGCATGGTTGAACCACTTGCCGGATTATGCAGCGTTTCAACGGAACTGCTCTCCGTGCTTGTCGAAATACTATTTGGTTTCGCCGAGCTTGTTTTCGGAACAGCTACCGTTACGAGCACCGCGCATATCACCACTGAAGCCGCCGCAGAACAGAAATTCAGCACCGTTTTGTTTTGCGGCTTATTCTTTAGAATGATCTGCTTGCGTATACGGCAAGCCGCATAGCCGATAAATACAACAGAGTAAACCGCGACATTAAGCAGATATCCGCGTCTTCCGACAATAGCAAACGGAACGTTCAATATCATAACGTGAATATAGATCAACGCGTAAAAGGCATAAGCCGAGCGCTGAATGTTTTTCCATGTTTTTGGCTTGAACTTTTTGCGTATCTTCGGGAATGACATCACAGTAAGCGGAAGCATTATCATAAGCATAATTAACGAGATAATTCCAGCCGCAAGCTGCTGAGAACTCATTGAATCGGACGCGGTAAACATACGCACAAAATATATTTTTCCAAATCCGATATTGTGTCCAAGCGTCAGCAGTGCCGCAAAGATCGACAGCTCGCCGCGAATAGGCATAAGAACTTTCATCGGCTTAGAGCCGTTTGGAAGTGCGCCTGTCCACATCACCACCGCCCACAAGCCTGTTGCCAGAGTACCACGGCTGAATAACGCGATTATATAATCATTTACGAAATTCGGGGCACTGCTAAAGTCAGCAATTGATACTGCTGCGGATATTATGACTGCCGTCAGATAAAATGCAAGCGGACATTTTTTCAGCGGAACTCTTAAAAATATTGCAATACAAACTGCAAGAATTACGGAAATTAAAAACAGCATACCTACCTCACAAATGAATGCCGCCCGGTTTTCCGCCGAGCGGCAACACGATATCGCCGCAACTGCGGCAGAATGTACAAAATTATTTTCTCTTTTTAGCGATCAGCACTGCAAGTGCCGAGATCAAAGCCGCACTTGAAACAGCAACATCTGAAACGCCCGTGTTCGGATTATCCGAATGTGCGGCGTCAGGGGACTGACTTGAGGTGAAAGAAAGCGTTTTGTTATATCCTGCAGATGTTACGGTAAATGTGTATTCACCGCCGTTAAATATTGGAGTTTGTTCTCCTCTGCCGCCTGTTTTGACTGTGTAGTCGATAGTTCCGTCCACCCCGATGATCGCGACCGAACCTCTGCCGGAAGCAGCGTAGTCCTTGCCGTTTATATTAACGGAGGAAATATTTTTCATGAAGTTCTCAAAATCCTCATCGGAAGCGCCGTCGGCTTTAACAAGCTTTTCTCCGTCAAACGCTGCGGGCATTTCATCGGTGGATAAAGTGAAAGTGGTATTCAATCCGGCGTAAACGCCCTTGCTGTCGCTTACCGATAATGTATATTGACCAGGCAGAGCGTTCTTGTAATTTATCAAATCATCTGAAATTTCCGCATCAAGTCCATTAATCGAGTATGTTTTTGCGTAATCGGCAGAGAATCCCTCGGTTGTGATCTTTGTTGAACCGTCACCGCAAGCGCTGTTCGCCGCCGTTATCGAACCGTTAAATTTCACGGGAACATACAGCGAAGCCGCAAGGCTGTGATAACCGCTGTCGGTTATGTAACGAATTTCGGTGATCGTCTTACCCATAAGGCTGACATAATCCGCGTAATCAAGTGTATTCCCGTGCGGTTCAGAGGTTTTGAAGCCGGACGACCACGCTATTTCATCACGCCAGAGATTTTGGAGATGACGCATTGCGTAGCCCTCCCCGTCCTGTGTGAACAGAACAACTCCGTAGATTGTGCCGATGTCCGAGGTACCGTTGGCGTTATTGATTGAGGTCACGTCGATAACGTAATCTCCCCACGGCGAATCGGTTGTGATCGAAGTTTCTACCCCGCTAACAGCTGCGGTATCTCCCGAAACTTTGGAAAATTCCGCATTTCCGGAATTGACCGTAACAGTTTTGTAAGCAGCGGGCGCGGCTGACAGCTCCGTAAAATTAAAATTATTGTCGCCAAGTGCGGTAAGATCGTCGCGGGATATTGCTACGGGATATGTGACGCCAAGTATAACGCCCGTTCCATCCTCGTTTGTGGAGCCATATGTTCCTGCAGTCAGATTCTTGTTGTTCCATTTGCTTGTTGTAGCGGAGGTCACCGCATCGACCTCGCTGCCGACTCCCTCTGCCGCGTAGAACTTGTCGTAAGGAATGTTCATCGTTCCATACACAACGTCCTCCGCCGCAAACGATGTCAGCTTAAACGCGCTTGAAGCTATCGCAGCACACAAAGCAACACCAACAATGCCTTTTAAGTTTTTCATAGAGTAGATATCTCCTTTCTTAATTAAAGTTAGCTCAGGCTAACACAGCAAGCTTAAAAAATTGCCGATATACGGCGCATATTTCCGAGCTTATTAGTTAGCAGCGACTAACTCTTGAATATATTATAGCATACAGGTTAGCATTTGTCAAGAGGTTTTTTGAAAAAATCCGACGGCATTTGCGTAAACACCTTTGCCTTACAATTATAGCTTTTGCAAATATCCTTGTACTTTGTTGTAATACAGTTGTTTCCGACTATAACCACCACGCTCATATTATTCCCTCCATATGTTAGGTCGGGGTTTTTGCTCCAGCCTTTATTTGTTTAACCGATCTGCTTGATCAGTTACGATAAACCATTGTATATTGGACTTTTTTCGCCTCCCATTATTACAATTACCGCTTTGCCGTTACTCTTTTCGGGTTCTGCGAGATGTCCGACAAAGCCGTCTCTTTTAAAATTAAAATCCGCATATTCAAGCCTTTCACCTCAATTCTTTCAGAGCATGATCTCAAGTTTTGCAAGTCCTGCCGCCACGGGAATATACACCGTTCTTTCGGATAAAAGAAAATCCCTCGCACAGGGTCGTTTAAGACCAACAGCTTTATGGACGCTGTGAAAAATATCAAATAGATCAGAATTTGAAAAGCAAAGAGCATGGTTCATTCCTTTCCGCGTGCGCCGCGGGCTCACCTCATTTATTTTGAACCTTTATCATTCAGCGCCTCGGGAGACTTATCCCCCACATACCAATATTCGCATTTTCCGTCGCCGTCGGACAGTGTACTGTGGCGTATCAAATGCGCGTGAAATTTCTTTGCGACGATCTGATCCGACGCGCACATAATCGGAAGCAAGTCCATATATCCGTGCTTTTGCGCAAACTCGTAAAGCGGACAGGTATCAAAAACCAAAGAGAAACCCGTTTCGTGTTTGGCGGGATTTAACCTGATCTTCCATGTGTTGCCCCACTTTCCGCCGCGATATTTATCCGCTTTCTTTTTGTAGCCGTTCACAAAACGATACAATAAATTCATAAGCCGATTTTTCTTGTAATATTTATTCATATCGATCTTGTCCAGCATAGCGAACTGCTTTGCCATTACTTCATTGAAAAGAACGTTGAAGTCCTCAAAGTTAAAATTGCGGTCTACCGCCTCATAGAATGCGCACATCGCATAGCAGAGCATTAGATTTGATGACATCATATTCGCGCTGCCGCCAAGATCGCCCTCCTCACGAAGCCATTTGTTATACAGCCTTTCGACCTTGAGCCAGCGTTTGCGGGTTTCGCTTTCGCTATAGCGTGAACGCAAGAAATTCAGCGCTGCGGGCTTTAATTTTTTTAGGTTTTTATCCATTGAAATCCCCCCTTTCCGCTGCGGTTCGCCAAAAGATGAGCAAACAGCACGATCATACGATCTTATCTTTTTTTGAAAACCACGGAATACAGCGGTTTACTCCTTTGCAGTAATTCGCGTATTCGATACCGTACAATTCAAGCAGCCATTTTTCCTCGGTATTTTTCATAAGCACGGTCATAAATATCCAATAAAAAAAGAACAGCGGCAAAAAGAAAACATTTCCCGAAATAAAAAGCGCGCCCGTACAGAAAAACATAAACGCCGTATAGATCGGATTTCTGCACATTGCATAAACACCGCTTGTAACAAGCCGATTTTCCGTAATACCGCTGTCAATCTTTGAGAGAAAGATCGCGCCGAGCCAAAGAACGATCCCCAAAGCAATGATCAATATTCCCACAACCGCAAAAGGAATTTTCAGTGTATTTATAACTCCGGCTTCAAACAAATCGCAATGTCCCGCAATCACCGCGGCAACGGTCACAGCGATAATTACTCCTACATAGATCGGACCCACTCCGTACATAGGAAGGTGCTTTTTATTGTTCACGTTATCTTCTCCTTTTTGATCGTCCATACAGACCTTATCCGATAATCGTAAAAATCCCTGCCAACGCCGAGCAACAAATCGGTATGGCTATACATTGTTTCAGCTGCTCCTTACGGTTAAATCCGAAATTCTTCCAGCCGGCACAGCCATCCGTCTCGGGGAAATAATGCTGAAAGAACCGAGTTCTTGTCAGCAGGAAATAATCCAGAACGATAATATCAAAAGCTTTCACTCCCGCGAATATGATCAAAAAACAAGCCAGAAAATTTCCGAAATTATAATCGTGCCGCATTCCGTCAATGCCGCCCCATACTACAAGTCCGAGCATCGCCGCGACAAGTAAAATCAGTACCGCGACGCCGAAAATTCGTTTTCCGCTCATCGGCAGATTATCCAATCTCGGTGAGAGCTTCTCCTGCACGTCCTTCGGAAAGCTCTTGATCAGCGCTTTAAAAGGCAGCGTGAGGGTTGCCGACCATATCGCAAGAAACAGCAGCGCCATAATTCCAAATGACAGAAAAATCGTAAGTATCATTGATTTTCCTCCTGCAGAGCGATTTATATCAAATTAACCCTTTCCTTAATATAGTCCGACACCGTATCCGCGTATTTGTCGAGCTTTACCAGCAGCGCGAGATGTCCGCCTGTAATATTAGTCACAACGATCGGATTTGTCATAACCGAGATCAGCGCGTCCTTGCACGCTTGATTAAAGGTATTGTCGTCCTCTGATAAGATCAGCAGAGCTCTGTCGTCAAACTTTACAAAATCTTCGGAAGTCATTCCGAAATGATTTTCCGCATCAACAAGAAAATCCATCATGTGATATTCGTATTCTTTGGTGAGCAGTTTCAACGCCGCATCACAAAGGTTTTCCATAAGCGGCTTTTCTTTTTCCGTGAATCCCGCTGTAATCTTTTTCATTACCGCCTGTTTTATAAGCTTTTTGTACAATGAAAACGGAACAAAGCGCAGAATTTTTTTGCTTTTTTCTGGCTCTCGATCATTTTTTTGAGATGATCGTATGCCTCGGCGCTCATATTTTTCGATAATGAGCATGTGTTTGAAAGAACCATTCCTTCAATGATCTCGGGATAATTTTTCGCAATTATTTGAGCCACGATCCCGCCCAGCGACTGCCCGACAAGCCAGACCTTTTCGTCAAGCTTTTTCAGAAGCTCCGCGACTGCCGCGGCAAACTCCGCGTTATTCTCAAACCGGATCTGATAATCAAATGTTATCACGGAAAAATCCCTCGCAAATCTTTCAAAATGCAGATAAAGCAGATCGGACAGACCTATCCCGCCCGTAAGTAAGACGATTGTCGCTTTTCCGTTCGGATTTTTATAATATCGGTAAGCAAAGGATTTGCCGCCGCTTAACGTCATTTTTTGGATCGGATATTTTTCATAAAATTCTTCTAAACCGTTCATTGTTTTCCCCCATAAATATAAAATTTTTTTCTGAATATATAATCGCACATCTTGCCGCCTGTACCCGGCTGTTCTGTGTACACAAAGGCTGCGCCCGACAGAAGCATGATAACGGGCTTTTCATGATTTAACCTTTCTTGCCGAAAAGCCCTTTCTTTTCATAAGGCTCGCTGTTTACGGAAACGACCTCGTATCCGGTATTCGCGATCACTTTTTTCAGTTCCTGCTCCGAAATATCGTTCTCGGTAATTATTATCGTCTGCTTTTTTGTGTGAGAACTCGTCACCCTTTTTACGGAAAAATTCTGCCGCACAGCGTCATTGATATGCGCCTCGCACATTCCGCAAGCCATTCCCTCAATACCTATCGTAATTTTTATCATGGAAAAATCTCCTTCCATCAATGAAGTTAGTGCACACTAACCAATATGATTATAACATAAGTTTTTCGGTTTGTCAATCCGGAAGTAATGCTTTTATAGCGTTATTTATGCAAAA
This sequence comes from uncultured Clostridia bacterium, assembly GCA_947625335.1. GTDB lineage: Bacteria > Bacillota > Clostridia > Oscillospirales > Ruminococcaceae > CAG-115. Next base: position 28,516 of record CANQNY010000012.1, read on the forward strand.
ATCACAATAATCATCGATAAATAACAGATATTTTTGTAATAAACACCAAAAATGCAAGAAATAGTATTTTCCTCTAAGAAAATCCTATTGACAAATCACTCGAATTGGGTTTATAATATAACAGTGATATATAACACCGTTATAGAGGTGATAAAGTGAGCGAGTTTGAACAAACAACACTTGAAAAAATCCACGCGGCGGCAAAAGCGGAATTTCTCGAAAAGGGATTTTTGTCTGCGTCATTGCGGAATATTGTCAAGACTGCCGGCGTGACAACAGGAGCTTTTTACGGATACTTTTCAAGCAAGGAAGCGCTGTTCGCTTCTATTGTAGAACCCCACGCTGCTGCGGTTATGGGAAAATTCATGACAACACAAACGGACTTTGCCGAGCTGCCGAAGGAAGAGCAGCCCGATCACATGGGCAAGGAATCGGCGGATTGCATAAATTGGATGATTGACTATATGTACGATAATTACGAGGATTTCAAAATTCTGATCTGCTGCGGCGACGGAACTCCATACGAGCATTTCATCGACTCAATGGTAGATATTGAGGTTGAATATACATTTAAGTATATTGAGGTTCTGAAAAGTCTTGGCAAAGATGTTCCCGAACTTGACAGAGAGCTTTGCCACATGATCGCAAGCGGTATGTTCGAGGGCGTTTTTGAAGCGATCCGCCACGATATGCCAAAAGATCGTGCTAAGGTTTTTATAAAACAGCTTCGTGAGTTTTACACTGCGGGTTGGATGAAAATTATGGGGCAGTAATGTCCTTTAATTTTTGAAAATAGGTTAGTTTTAACTAACTTATAATTGGATACTTGAAGCCGACTGCAGCGGCTTCCGTATCATATAAACTTACTTTAAGGAGGAACGGATGTGAAGAACAAAAATCTTTCTGAGCTTATGAGCTATGCGGGCAAGCATAGATATCTAACCTATTTATCGCTCGTATTATCGGTAATAAGCGCAGTTTTAACGCTTTTGCCGTTTGTATTTATCTTCTTTATTATCAAGGAGGTCATAGAGGTAGCTCCAAACTTTTCGGAGGCTGTCAATGTTGCCTACAACGGTTGGATGGCGGTGATTTTTGCGCTGATCTCGATCATCATTTACATAGGCGCGCTTATGTGTTCTCATTTATCGGCGTTCAAGATCGCAGGAAATATGCGGAAAACAATGATGTCGCATATCGCAAAGCTGCCGCTTGGATTTATCGGAGAAATGGGCAGCGGAAAAATACGCCGTATTGTCAACGAAAGCAGTGCGGCAACAGAAACTTATCTTGCTCACCAATTACCTGATATGGCGGGAGCAGTCACAACCCCTCTCGGCATGATAGTTATGCTGTTTTTGTTTGATTGGCGGTTCGGGCTGATCTGTCTTGTTCCGGTCGTTCTCGGATTTGCGTCAATGTTCAAGATGGCGGGACCGCAAATGGCGGAGGATATGAAAAATTATCAGAATGCACTTGAAGATATGAATAACCAAGCCGTTGAATATGTTCGCGGAATTCCCGTAGTAAAAACCTTCGGGCAGACCGTGCATACTTTTACACGCTTTAAGGGATCAATAGACAGCTATTATAAATTCTGCATTGCTTATTGTAAACAATGCCGTATGCCTATGCTGATGTATACCGTTTTCGTCAACAGCGCTTTTGCGTTTCTTATCACGCTCGCGCTGATCTTGACGGGCGGTGAAGCCGTGGCACAATCAGTGCTGCTCAGTCTTATTTTCTATGTGATATTTACCCCCGCCATCGCCACCTCTATGACGAAGGTCATGTATATTAGTGAAAACGGAATGATCGTCAACGACGCGCTCACCCGCGTCCACTCAATACTTGATATGAAGCCCTTGCCCGATACGCCAAAACCCGAGTCGCCGAAAGATAACTCAGTAGAATTCAAAAATGTTTCTTTCCGTTATAATGGAGCGGAAATGAACGCGCTTGAAGATGTTTCGTTTATGGTACAGCCGGGCGAAACCATTGCGCTGGTTGGTCCGTCGGGCGGAGGAAAAACCACCGCCGCGGGTTTGATCGCACGATTTTGGGACGTGTCCGACGGCGAGATTAAGGTTGGCGGCGTTAATGTTAAGAATATAAAAAAATCCGAGCTGACGGAAACCGTATCGTATGTTTTTCAGGACAGCAGACTTCTCAAAACCTCGATTCTCGAAAATGTAAGGCTCTCGAAGCCGAACGCTTCACGAAACGAAGTGGAAAATGCTCTGCATAAGGCGCAATGCGACGATATTATCGCAAAGCTTCCGAACGGGATCGATACCGTTATCGGAACAAAGGGCGTATATCTGTCAGGTGGCGAACAACAGCGAATTGCCATTGCACGCGTTATGCTGAAAAATTCTCCCATTATTATTTTAGACGAGGCAACTGCTTTTGCAGATCCGGAAAACGAAGCGCTTGTACAACGCGCTTTTGAGGAACTGTCAAAGGACAAAACGGTAATTATGATTGCCCACCGTTTGACTACGGTCAGAAACGCGGACAGAATTTTCGTATTAAAGGATGGAAAAATTCAAGAAAGAGGCACACACGATAAACTTGCGGGAGCCGACGGACTGTACGCGAAAATGTGGCAGGATTATCAGACCTCGGTCAATTGGAAGGTTGGAGGTGCAATATGATAAGCAGAATTATGAAACGTTTCGCGCTTTCACAAGAAGGTGCAAAGGGACTTGTGCGAGCTATTGCGGCGTGTACCGTTGCTGACATTGTGCTGATGTTCCCGGTGGGACTTCTGTACTTCCTTGTAAGCGACTTTATGAATGGTGCAGTACCGAAAAGCCACTATGTGTTATATGGCATTGGAATTGTCGGCGCTCTTCTTTTGATTTTCCTTTCGGAATTTTGGAAATATAACGCCACCTACTTCTCTACATACAGAGAATCGGGGGCGTGCAGAATTCGCCTTGCGGAAAAGCTGCGCCGTCTGCCACTTTCTTTCTTCGGGAAAAAAGACCTCGCCGATTTGACAAATACTATGCTTGGTGACGTAGCGACAACCGAGCATATGCTTTCCCACTATGTACCGCAATTTTATGGTTCTATTATTTCCACTTGTGTGATTGCCGTTAGTTTGCTATTTTATGATTGGCGGCTCGCCCTTGCTGCCTTGTGGGTTCTGCCTGTCGCGCTTTTAATAGTCGGGCTATCAAAAAACGCACAAAACTATTTCAGCCGCAAGCAGAATATGGCACAGATCGCAGTGCAGGACGGAGTGCAGGAGTGTCTTGAAACCGTGCGTGATCTGAAAAGCAATAACGCTGAAAAGGAATATCTTGACGGGTTGTTTGAAAAAATCGACAATTTGGAAAGCCGGCATATGAAAAGCGAGCTTGGAATCGCGATGTTTGTTGTACCGGCTCAGATGATTCTGAAGCTTGGTATAGCAACAGTCGCACTTGTAGGCAGTACGCTGCTTATAAACGGCACGCTCTCTTTGATTACATTCTTTATGTTCCTGCTGGTCGTTTCGAGAATATATGAACCTATGTCATTCTCGTTGCAGAATTTAGCTGCCATGAATTCACTGAAAATAAATATCAATCGCATGAACGAAATAGAGAACTTCAAAGAACAAGACGGAAAAAAGGATTTCAAACCTAAAGGTTACGAAATTACCTTTGAAAATGTGGGCTTCGCTTATAACAGCGATGAAACGGTACTCAAAAATGTATCGTTCACAGCAAGACAGGGCGAGGTGACGGCGCTTATCGGTTCGTCGGGCGGCGGCAAATCCACAGCGGCTAAGCTGGCGGCAAGATTTTGGGACGCTGATATCGGTACAATTACGATTGGCGGCGTTGATGTAAGATCCGTTGATCCGGAACAGCTTCTGACGGCGTTCTCCATTGTTTTTCAGGACGTTACACTCTTTAACAATAACGTTATGGAGAACATTCGTATCGGCAGAAAGAACGCGACCGATGAGGAGGTCATGGAAGCAGCAAGGCTTGCAAACTGTGAAGAATTTGTGGAAAAGCTGCCCGAAAAGTGGAACAGCAATATTGGAGAAAACGGCAGCTCACTTTCCGGCGGTGAACGGCAGCGAATTTCTATTGCCCGTGCGTTTTTAAAGGACGCTCCCATCATTTTGCTTGATGAGGCGACCGCCTCTCTTGATGTGGAAAACGAGACTGCAATACAATCGGCTCTTTCTCGGCTGATCAAGGATAAGACTGTGCTTTTGATCGCACACAGAATGCGTACCGTTTCCGGCGCGGATAAGGTCGTTGTACTATCGGACGGTACGGTTGCGGAACAAGGTCAGCCAAGCAATCTGCTTGAACAAAACGGTATTTATTCCAAAATGGTCAAGTTACAAACCGAGAGTCAAAGTTGGACAATCGGTTAAAAAAATATATACAAGTTTAAAGTACAAATACAGCGGCAGTTTGTTTACTCAAACCGCCGCTATTATATCTATAGCTAAATCTTTTTTGTTCTTGGCGAATGTTTCCTTTCAGAAATCTCAACTGCATGACCCTCTGAATCACCATAGAACTCAATCGACACACATTTCGGCGCGTATACCTTAGCAATCTCTTTTTCAACTTCTCGGCTGTCTGCATACTGCACCTTGCGCTCGGATTTTTCCTCAATTGAGTATGCGTCCTCAAACTGTATCCCCCACTTGAAGAACAACTTGAGCCGAGTTTTCATAGGATAACCGCATTATCCGCTGCGCGGAAAACGCTCCCGTTTTCATAACAATGAAATTACCTTTCGGCATGGATTTCAACTCGTCCACGGTCATCAGTGGGCGCTCTATCACTTGAAGTTGGCGTGATCCGCCTGTTGTTCTCGATTGTCGGGTAACTGAACCACTGAGAACGGTCTGCTTGTCGAGGTAGTTCAGCGCGTCAATGCTCACCTCGCTGTCAACGAGCATTGAAAGTTCCGCAGGCTCGATTTCAAGCACCGTTGCCATAGGCGAAAGATGCTCCTTATCCATACCGAGTTCGCCGAGCTTGTCGGAAAGTTCCGTTTCCGAACAGGGGAAACATATTTCCGTGCAGTATGGAGAATTCTGAATTGTTGCTTTTATCATTGTATACCTCCGAATTATATATTCAAGCTCCGAAGAGCCTGTTATAACGGGTTCTGCTGAATTATGCAGAAAGCAAAAAACGCCTGTAAATCACCTCACATAATTAAGAGATAATTTACAGGCGTTTTGCCTAAATTTAAACGTAAGATTTTTGTTGTCGAGGGTTCAAGTCCCGTCAAAATCTTTTTTGTGAAGTTTTAAAGAAAAAATACCTACCCAATATAGCCTGCTGAAATTATACCACCGTCCGAAAAGATTAACTAAAAAAATCCGCCCACAGCTTTCGAGCTACGGGCGGAATTTTTTATAGGTAAACCACTAATCCGAACACAGGTCTACCGGGATAAAATACGAACAAATCGGTATCCCCGTGTTTGTTCGTAT
>CANQNY010000013.1 GCA_947625335.1 uncultured Clostridia bacterium
GTACTTGAATACGCCAATCATTCCGATGTTGAAGATAAGACCGAGCGCCAGAAAGACCTTGCGGCGAGCCGAGGGCGTATCATCGCCCCGTTTAAGCTCGGCTTTAGTGGGAGCGGCTCCCATTCCGATAAAATAGTTCACCACCGCCGACAGCAGCAGGAACAAAATTCTCACGGGTTCTCCCCACGAATAGAACAGCAGCGAGAACACGATAAGAACGCCGTTTTTCCCCTTAATCGGCTTAATGAGGTAATAGAAAATAAGGCAAAGCGGCAAAAATAGATACAAAAAAACAAGACTTGAAAATATCATAATGCTGAAAATCCCCCAAATTTATCTGTATAAAAACATTTTACACCAAATCTCCGCCGTTGTCAATAGAAAAATGGTTACAATTTGGTTACAATTTTATTTCACCAAAAACAAAACCGCCCCGAAGTTAAGAAACCTCGGAGCGGTCGTTTTATTTACTTTTCTTCTTCAACGGGAGCGTCGGGAGCGTTTTTCTTTACGCTCTCAATTCCATTCAAGCAGCTGTCCTTTTTCTTGTAGCCCTCGCCCGTCGCGATTATCTCGCCGTTGCGAGCCTTGAGCCTGAACCTGAACTCGCCCTTTTTATCAACATAAACCTCGAACTTCGGATGTTTAAGAACCTCGAATCCCTCGACCGTCTGATCCTCAATGCCGCCCTCGCAGCACTTTTTCACGCTTTCAATGCCGTTTTTGCAGGACGCAAGCGAATTATAAACCTCGCTTGTGGCAATAACCTCGCCGTTGCCCGCTTTCAGATCGAACTTCACACCTGTAGATGTGGTCTTGATTACGAACTTGCCCATGTTTTTACCCCCGTAGTCAGTTTATAGTGTACAGTTTATAGTGAACAGTAGTAGGTGTCCGCTTGCGCGGACATTATCAGATTGTCACAAAGAGGAAAGGCTGTCAACAATTACTCTTGCAGACAATCCAAATCATCCGCGGAGCGGATACATTTTACTGTACACTGTTCACTTTATACTGCCAACAAATATCCGTACAGAAAACCACTTTCCCAACAGAGCGACCCCTGCTGGGAAATGGTCAAGGGCATTGCCCTTGCTGGCGGAGAACGAGGGATTTGAACCCTCGCGCCGGTTGCCCGACCTACTCCCTTAGCAGGGGAGCCCCTTCACCACTTGGGTAGTTCTCCAAATGCCGAAAAATCCTATAAAATCACTACAATCTGTATTATAACACATTCCGTCCCGTTTGTCAAGCATTTTTTTAATTTTTTACTTGACAAAAAGCCGAAAGAGAATTATAATAAAGATATTAGCGTCAATCGGAGGAGATAAAAATGCCTATAAAAATACCCGACGGGCTGCCCGCGCAGAGCGTTCTCGAAAACGAACACATTTTCGTTATGACGGAATACCGCGCTTTGCACCAGGATATTCGCCCTCTTAAAATAGGAATACTGAACCTTATGCCCACCAAAATCACCACGGAAACGCAGATTTTACGCAGCCTTTCCAACACGCCGCTCCAGATAGAAGTTGATTTTGTGGGAACTTCCACCTACATCGGAAAAAATACCCCGCAGGAGCACCTTTTCGAGTTTTACAAGAACTTCGACGAGATAAAACACATAAACTACGACGGATTTATCATAACAGGCGCGCCTGTTGAACAAATGGATTACGAGCAGGTGGACTACTGGGAGGAGCTTTGCGAAATTATGGAGTGGACAAAAACCCACGTTCATTCCACCCTGCATATCTGCTGGGGAGCGCAGGCGGCGCTGTACTATCATTACGGAATTCCGAAATATCCGCTTGAGAAAAAAGTTTCGGGGGTGTTTCTGCACAGGCTGCTTACGCCGAAAGCAAGGCTCTTTCACGGGTTTGACAGCGAGTTTTACGCGCCCCATTCCCGCCACACCGAGGTCCGCGCCGAGGATATCGCGAAATGCCCCGAACTGCGCCTTATGGCGGTGTCGGACGAGGCGGGCGTTTACGCCGTCGGAAACAGCGACGACAGCCGTTTTTTCGTTATGGGTCATTCCGAATACGACGCCGAAACGCTTGATACCGAGTATCGCCGCGACCTCGCAAAAGGCTTGGACCCCGAAATCCCGCGCCACTACTACCCCAACGACGACCCGAAACAGCTCCCCGCGCTTTGCTGGAGGGCGCATTCCACGCTGCTTTACACTAATTGGCTGAATTATTACGTCTATCAGACCACGCCGTTTGATATTTCTAGGCAAATTAAATAAAAATTCGGCATTGTTCGAGCATATTTTGTACAAAATACACAAACATATGCGTATCATCTTGAAAAATTTTTTGGCATGTGGTATAATTTTAATGGAGTAATATCGTCATTTTTACCATATGCTCGGCTGCATGCCTCGAATTTTGACTACATATTGTGCCGTGCATTGTAAAATATTGTAAATTGTCAACTATTAAAGGGGTGTTCTTATGGCGGCGGAAATGGTTGTACATTCGCAGGTACAGGTTACGGTAAATCCGAACCGCACGACTGCGTTTATGACTTTCTCAAGACCCGAAAACGGCGGTCTTGACATTACCGTGGAGAAGGTTTATGCGGCTCTTGCAGAGAATTTCGTGTCCCACGGTATTCTTGACGACGACATTAAAAAAGCTGTCGAACTCAAACGCTACGACCAGAATATCTGCGTGGCGAAGTGGGATCCGCCCGTAAACGGCGTTGACGGCTCGGTCAAGTATTTTTACAAGATAGATTCCGTTGCCGCGCCCACCGAGGACGAACAAGGCAATATGGACTACAAAAACTTAGGGCTTGTGCGGAATATCACCGCGGGCACGCCTATAGCCGCTATAACTATGCCGACGGAGGGCACTCCGGGTATGGATATTACCGGCATGGTGATAGCGCAGAAAGTCGGCGTTCCGGCGAAGTTCAACGTAGGCGCGGGAACGCAGCTTATAAACGACGGCAAGGAGATAATCGCCGCTGTCGACGGAAACTTAGCCTACAAAAACGGTATGTTTATCGTTGAGGAAAAGCTGATTATAAACAGCGACGTCGATACCTCGACGGGAAATATCGATTTTATCGGCGCGGTGGAAATAAAGGGCAGCGTTTTCGAGGGGTTCAGGGTCACTTCCAAGAGAACCATTTCGATAAACGGCTCGGTAAACGGCGCGGAGATTACCGCGGAGGGCGACATCAATATAAGAATAGGTTCGATAAACTCGAATATCGAATGTCATAACGGCAATATCAAGCTCGGCTTTTGCGAGAACAGCAAAATTCACGCGTCGGGCAACATTGAAAGCGCGTCGTTTATCGGCGGAGAGGTCTTTTCCGAGCAGAAAATCATCGCCTCGGGCAAGGGCATAATTATGGGCGGAAAATACACCGCTCTCGACGGGATAGAGGCGCAGGTCATAGGCTCGGAGAAGTACGTTAAGACCGAGATTACTCTCGGAAACAACGCGGTGCTTTCCGAAGAGCGCGATCAGCTTGAAAACGACATTAAAACCATGGACGACAAGAGCGAACAGCTCGGAAAAATCCTCGTGACGCTGGGCGAAATTGCTAAAAAAGGCAAGCTGCCGCCCGAACGCGAACAGCTGAAGGCGGAGGCGTTACGCAGCCGTTTAAAGCTGCAAAGCGAGATAAAAAAGATAAAAATGAGAATTTCCGAGATAGACGATATTTTACAGCTCACGCAGAATTTGTCAATCGCCTGCAAGCGCACGATTTACCCCGGCGTGACGCTGAGAATAAACAACTGCGTACTTCAGGTGAACGCGGCGCAGAGCCGTGCGCGCGCTACGGTCGAAAACGGCGAGATAGTGTTCAAACCGCTGTAAATTGTGAAAAATACGTCAAACGCTCCCCTGCGCGGGGGGCGTGTTGTTTATCTTTCCTTTTTATTTCTGTTGACTTTTGAACGAATTTGTGATACAATATATAAAGGAGCGTTGCTCCCTTTTGACATCGTTTAAACATGAAAATGTTGGATATAAAACAATTTTTACCGTATTTGGGAAGGAATGGCATTAAATGAAACGTGTAGGATTGGATATTGGCTCTACGACCGTAAAAGCGGCTGTCTTAGGCGAGAACGGGGAGCTTTTGTTCAGCCGTTATCAGCGGCATTTTTCAGACATACGAAAAACCGTTTCGGATATAATATCTCAAGTGGGAGAAGAAACCGCGGGCGAGCGCGTTCTTATTTCCGTTACGGGTTCGGGAGGAATTTCCGTTTCAAAGTGGCTGGGAATTCCGTTTGTTCAGGAAGTCGCGGCGGGTACGAACGCGATTAAACACCTTATTCCCGAAACCGACGTAGCTATCGAGCTCGGCGGCGAGGACGCGAAGATAACCTATCTCACGGGCGGTCTTGAACAGCGTATGAACGGCAGCTGCGCGGGCGGCACGGGCGCGTTTATCGACCAGATGGCGGCTCTGCTTAATACCGACATCGGGGGACTAAACGAGCTTGCGAAAGAACACACGACCATTTACCCGATAGCGTCGCGGTGCGGAGTTTTCGCAAAGAGCGATATACAGCCGCTTATAAACGAGGGCGCGAAAAAGAGCGATATTGCCGCGTCGGTGTTCCGCTCGGTGGTAAATCAGACGATAAGCGGTCTTGCCTGCGGAAAGCCGATACGCGGGCACGTCGCGTTTCTGGGAGGTCCGCTGCATTATCTGTCCGAACTTCGGCAAAGCTTTGTTGAAACGCTTTCGGCGGCAGATCCCAACACGAAGTTTATCGTTCCCGAAAACGCAAATCTTTTTGTAGCAATGGGCTGCGCGCTGTCGGACGAGTGCGAAGAGGCTGATTTTGACGAGCTGGCGATTAAAGCGGCAAATCTGGGCGGCAATGAACTTCGCGAGGTTGAGCGGCTGGAGCCTCTTTTTAAGGACGAGCGTTCTCTAGAAGAGTTTAAGGCTCGGCACGCGAGGGACGTTATCCCGACGGCGGAACTTTCGTCTTATGCGGGAGAATGTTATCTCGGCATAGACGCGGGTTCAACGACGACAAAGGCTGTGCTGCTTAACAAAAACGCGGAAATTCTCTACTCGCATTATGCGGGAAACCGCGGCGACCCGCTGGGCTCGGTAATCGGCATACTTAAGGAAATTTACAGCCTGATGCCGGAAAATGCGTACATATCCAAAGCCTGCGCGACGGGTTACGGAGAACATCTTATAAAAGCGGCTCTGGAGGCGGATTTCGGCGAGATCGAAACCATGGCGCATTACAAAGCCGCGGATAAGCTGCTCCCCGGCGCAGAGTTTATTCTCGACATCGGCGGGCAGGATATGAAGTGCATGCGCGTGAAAAACGGCGAGATTGAGTCGATTTTGCTTAACGAGGCGTGCAGTTCGGGCTGCGGCAGCTTTATAGAGAATTTCGCAAACGCTCTCGGTATGACAAGCGCGGAATTCGCGGTGCTGGGGCTTTCGGCGGAACACCCTGTTGACCTTGGGTCGAGGTGTACCGTGTTTATGAATTCGCGCGTAAAACAGGCTCAGAAAGAGGGCGCGACCGTCGCGGATATTTCGGCGGGGCTGTCGTATTCCGTTGTCAAAAACGCGCTGTTTAAGGTTATAAAACTGCGCGACACCGCGTCTATGGGCGATAAAATCATCGTTCAGGGCGGCACGTTTATGAACGACAGCGTTTTGCGCGCGTTTGAGCTTATTGTCGGCAAAAACGTTGTCCGCCCCGACAAAGCGGGTCTTATGGGAGCATACGGCTCTGCGCTTATCGCTCTCGAACGCGACGACGGCAAGGGCAGCACAATCGCGAAAGCGGACGCTCTGGAGAATTTCCACACCGAGAAAACCACGGCAAGATGCGGAAAATGCTCCAACAACTGCCTGCTTACCATTACAAAATTCCCCGACGGCAAGCGTTATATCTCGAACAACAGGTGCGAGCGCGGCGCGGGAATAAATTCCGCGGGTGAAAAACAGCCGAATTTGTACGACTTTAAATATCATCTGCTGTTCGACCGCGAAAGTTTGCCCGAAAAGGACGCGCGGCGCGGCGTTATCGGCATTCCGAGGGTGCTTGGAATGTACGAGAATTATCCGTTCTGGCATACGCTGTTTACGGAGCTCGGATTTTCGGTAAAACTCTCCCCGAAAAGCTCCCGCGAGATATACGACCGCGGAATTGAGACTATGCCGAGCGAGTCGGTGTGCTATCCCGCGAAACTTGCCCACGGGCATATACAGGCTTTGATCGACGACGGTGTAAAGCTTATTTTCTACCCGTCAATGCCTTATGAAATGAGCGACAACAACGGCGGCGACAACCACTACAACTGCCCCGTTGTGGCGACCTACAGCGAAGTTATTAAAAACTCCGTGCCGGAACTTCGGCATGACGTGAAGTTTTTAAATCCGTTTCTTCCGATATTCAACGAAAAAAGAATGTGCGAACGCCTTTTTGAAGAATTTTCGGAGCATACGCCCGATCTTTCTATAACCCGCCGCGAGGTTGGAAACGCTCTCGAAAAAGCCTATGCCGAGGACGCAAAATTCAAAGAAACCATGCGTAAAAAGGGCGAGGAAACCCTCGAATACCTCAAGGCGAACGGCAAGCGCGGTATTGTTCTGGCGGGGCGTCCGTATCACGTTGACCCCGAGATAAACCATGGTCTTCCCGAAATGATTTCGGGGTACGGGTTCGCGGTGCTTACCGAGGATTCCGTGGCGCATTTGGAACAGGTCGTAAGACCCATACGCGTGGTTGACCAATGGACCTATCACACAAGGCTTTACGCCGCGGCGCATGTCGTGGGTAATAACGACTGTCTGGAGCTTGTGCAGCTCAACTCGTTCGGGTGCGGGCTGGACGCTATCACGACAGATGAAGTTCAGGAGATACTCCGCAGTTTCGGAAAGCTGTACACCTGCCTTAAAATCGACGAGGTAAACAACCTCGGCGCGGCAAGAATACGCCTGCGTTCGCTTATCTCGGTAGTCGACGAGCGCGCAAGGCATAAATTCAAGCCTGTGCGCGGGCATATCGGTTATATCCGTCAGCCCGAATTCACAAAAGAAATGCGTAAGAGCCACACTATCCTCTGTCCGCAAATGGCGCCTATTCACTTCGATATGCTGGAGGCGGCGTTTAATCACAGCGGGTATAATGTGGTTATCCTCAAAGACTGCTCAAAAGCGGTGGTTGATACGGGTCTTAAATACGTCAACAACGACGCGTGCTATCCGTCAATTCTTATTGTAGGGCAGCTTATACACGCTCTGGGCAGCGGAAAATACGACCTTGACAACACCTCCGTTATGATAACGCAGACGGGCGGAGCGTGCAGGGCGACAAACTATGTAGGTATGCTGAAAAAAGCCTTGAAAGACGCGGGGTACGAGAAAGTTCCGCTTATCTCGCTGAACGTGGTGGGACTCGAAAAACAAAGCGGTTTCAGAATTACCGCGGGTATGGCTATCCGCGCGTTTATGGGAATAGTTTACGGGGACGTTCTGCAAAGATGTCTTTACAAGGTGCGCCCGTATGAGAAAGTAAAGGGCAGCGCGAACGCTTTGTACGAAAAATGGCGCGTTTTCCTGCGGGACGAGCTGGAACACCTGTCGCTGCCGAGATTTAACGCGAACGTCCGCAATATCGTGAAAGAATTCCTCGAATTCCCCGTAAACGATATTGTAAAGCCGAAAATCGGACTTGTGGGCGAGATTTTGGTTAAATTCCACCCAGTTGCGAACAACAATATTATAGAGCTGCTGGAAAACGAGGGCTGCGAGGTAGTCGTCCCCGACCTTATGGGATTTTTCTACTACATCTGCTCTCACGGCAGCACAAAGCGGGAACTGCTCTATAATCCGAAGTTGAAAGTTGCCGTCGAAAACGCGGCGATAAAGGCTTTGAAATTTATGGAGAAAAGCTACCGCGAGGCGGTGACGGGGACAAAATTCGGCTGTCCCGGAGATATTTTCGAGATGAAAGAATCCGTAAAACCGATAGTTTCCCCCGGCAACATCGCGGGCGAGGGCTGGTTCTTGTCGGCGGAGATGCTGGAGCTTATAAACGAGGGCGTGCCGAATATCGTTTGTATGCAGCCGTTTGCCTGCCTGCCGAACCACGTCACGGGCAAGGGCGTTATCGGCGAACTTCGCCGCCAGCACCCCGAAAGCAATATCGTCGCCGTGGACTTCGACCCCGGCGCGTCGGAGGTAAACCAAGTCAACAGAATAAAGCTTATGCTGACGCAGGCTTTCGCAAGGGCGGGCATAAGCCGCAAAGCCGTGATGCAGCCTATCGGCGCGGACGACAAGTATTCTGCTCTCGCGGGTATGAAATTGTAACAGGCTGCAGATAAAGCCCCGTAGCGTTTTGCGCGCAGCGCATAATGCGGCTGCGTCTGCGTTTTCCGCCGCAGGCGGATAATGCGGGCAGGCACAAAGCCTAGCCGCAGCGTCACTTTAGCGTTTTGCGCGCAAGCGCATAATGCGTGCATCCGGGACTTTCTATACAGTCTGAGACTTAGCTTTTTTAAAGGCTGATTGTAAATTAAAGGAGTTATTATGCAAAAATTCTCAACTGAAAACAACGGCGAAAAGCGTTTTAACCTCGGCACTCTCGTTCTGGTGGGGTTGATAGTTATAGCCGCGCTTATTTTGCTGTTTAACAGCTTTACCGTCGTGAAAGAAGGTTTCATAGGCGTAAAATACCGTTTCGGCAGGATTGTCGACAGCGATCTTACGGCGGGTCTTAACGCGCATATCCCGTTTATCGAAAATATCGAAATGGTGGATATCCGCGAGCAGATTTATTCCGTTCAGGCGGACGCTTACACCTCCGATACCCAGACGGTGGACAGCCTGTCGCTTAAGCTCAACTACTGCTACGACAGCGGTATGCTGCCCGATATAATCCGTTCTATCGGCATACAGAACGTTGAAACTAAGCTTATTGTGCCGTATGTCGCGAAAATCTCCAAGGACGAAATCGGCAAGGTAAAAGCCGAGGACCTCGTTCAGAACCGTTCGACCGTGCAAAACGCTATTTTCGAGTCGCTTAAAGACCCGCTTGCACAGCAGGGCATAATCGTCACCGCGTTCGCTATCGAGAATCTTTCGTTTGACGACGCGTTCGAGCAGTCCATTCAAGCAAAGGTTATCGCGGCGCAGGACGCTTTGAAAATGCAGAACAAGACCGCCGAGCGTCAGGAAGAGGCAAAACAGCAGGTAATCGCGGCGCAGGCGGAGGCTGATTCGCAGAAAATCCGCGCCGACGCGGAGGCTTACGCTATCGAGGCTGTTCAAAAGCAGCTGCGCGAAAATCCCGACTATATCGAGTATCTTAAAGTGACCAAATGGGACGGAATTCTACCGCAGGCTATGGGAAACGACGTAAATCCGTTCGTTGTGCTGGACGGGGATAATTCGGGAGTTTCGGCAAATTCAGGAACATCGGCAGCGGGTCAGTAACCTCTTGAACTTATTAACTTATTGACAGACGGAAAGGTGAAAATTGAACTACACGGAACTTAAAAAAACCGCGCTGGAAAGCTATTTCTCCCGCGCGAACAATATGCAGAAAAAAGCGATTTTCCGCGTAAACGGCGCGGTGCTTATAATCGCGGGCGCGGGCAGCGGAAAAACGACCGTTCTGGTGAACAGGATCGCCAATATGATGCGGTTCGGAAACGCCTACCACGATACGGAAGAACGGGATATTTCGGACGAGGAACGCCGTTTTCTGAAGGAATTTCCACAGCTCGAAAAAACTCCCGAAAACGCGGCGCGGCTTGCGGATATCATCGCAGCAGACCCCGTAAAACCATGGAATATCCTTGCTATTACGTTTACGAACAAAGCCGCGGGAGAACTCCGCGAAAGGCTTTCGACAATGCTCGGCGAGGAGGCGGGGAAAATTCACGCCTCGACGTTCCATTCGGCTTGCGTGAGAATACTTCGCCGCGAAATCGAACATCTCGGCTACACGCGCGGGTTTACGATTTACGACGACGACGATTCAAAGCGGCTTATAAAGGAAATTATGAAACGGCGCGGGCTGGACGAGAAAATCGTCCCCGCAAAGACGTTTAAAAACGCGGTTTCGCGGCTGAAAGACCAGATGATCTCCTGCGAGGATTTTGCTAAAACCGCCGACGAAAAGGGCGAGCTTTCGGAAATGCAGATTGCAAGCGTTTACACCGAGTATCAAAACGCGCTGAAAACCGCGAACGCCGTGGATTTTGACGACATAATCTTCCTTACGGTAAGGCTGTTTGAGGAATTCCCGGACGTATTGCAAACCTACAGAAATCTCTACAGGTATATTATGGTTGACGAGTATCAGGACACAAACCACGCGCAGTACCGCCTTATCTCGCTGCTTGCGGGAGATACGGGCAATCTGGGTGTTGTGGGGGACGACGACCAGTCGATTTACCGTTTCAGAGGGGCTACAGTTGAGAATATTCTGAATTTTGAAAAGCAGTACAAAAACTGCGAAGTAATAAGGCTTGAGCAGAATTACCGCTCGACCGAGACAATCCTCGACGCGGCAAACGCTATTATCAGCCACAACCAAAACCGCAAGACCAAAAAGCTCTGGAGCGAGCTGGGACGCGGCGAGAAGATAGAAGTGCGCTGTTTTCAGAACGAATCGTCGGAGGCTAAGGGCATTGCGGATATTATTGCCGAAAACGTGAAAAACGGCGGGAAATACTCCGACCACGCCCTGCTTTACAGAAACAACGCGCTTTCGAGGGCGTTTGAAACGGCGTTTTCGCGCGAGGGCGTTCCGTATAAGATAATCGGGGGTTTGCGCTTTTACGACCGCAAGGAAATCAGGGATATGCTGGCGTATCTCGCGCTGATTGACAACCCGTATGACACGGTGCGTTTTCGCCGCGTGATAAACGAACCTCGGCGCGGTATCGGCGACGCGACGGTGGACGAGGTTATAAGAATAGCGGAGGGGCTCGGAATAAGCCCTATCGAGGTGTGCCGCGACAGCGAGAATTTTGAAACGCTGCACAAAAAATCCGTTGTTCTGAAAAGCGCGGCTAATATGTTCGAGGAACTTGACGAGCTTGCGGATTCGCTGCGGCTGGACGAGCTTATCGACGCTGTCGCCGAGAAAACGGGTTATATGGATATGCTTAAGGTGTCGGGCGCGGACTGCCAGTCGAGAATTGAGAACGTAAACGAGCTTAAATCAAACGCGGTTTCCCTGCTCGAAGAGAACCCCGACGCGGCTTTGCCCGATTTTCTCGAACAGACTGCGTTAGCGTCCGATATTGACAATCTTGACCCATCCGCGGACAGCGTTTCGCTTATGACAATGCACAGCGCGAAGGGACTGGAATTCCCCGTGGTGTTTATGATAGCGGCGGAGGACAACGTTTTCCCGTCGGCGATGTGCCGTTTCGACCCTACCGAAATGGAGGAGGAACGAAGACTTGCTTATGTTGCGGTAACGCGCGCGAAAAAACAGCTTTACATAACCCACACGCGTTACAGAATGCTTTACGGCAAGACCACCGCAAACAAGCTGTCGCAGTTCGTGCGGGAAATTCCCGAAGAGCTTTGCGAGGTAAGCGAGGAGGACAAGCCCGTTGTATACTCCGCGAAAAACCGCCCCGAACACAAGAGCTTTCTTAAAGAGGAGACCGAGAAAATGCGGACGGCGTTCAGCGCGGTGAACAGCGAGGAATTCTCCGCGGGAGACCGCGTAAAGCACAATCTTTTCGGAGAGGGCACGGTTAAAGAGGCTGTTCTTATGGGGAACGACGCTATGCTTACTATCGAGTTCGACAAGCGCGGAGAGAAGAAAATTATGCGGAACAACGCCCGTATGACCAAGCTGTAAGAAAAATTTTCCTGAAATTCCTAAAGTTTTTACTGAGCGTGACGATAATTATTTCAAAGGGGAACAGCTCCGAGTTCGGGGTTTGACCCTTTGACAAACGCGTTTCAGTCGCGGAAAAATTCGCGGCAGGCAGTAAACGCAGGATACGTTGACCGTATAGCGTCCGCGGAGGCACTCCGCAAGCGGATAATAAGCTTGTTTTGATAAAACGGCGTTTTTATACGGATTTTGTCTCAAAACCGCGGATTTTTCGGAAATTCGCGGTTTTATTTTGCTTTGGAGGAAAAAAGAAGATGACGTTAATTCTTGTAATGGACAACGACTGCGCTATCGGGAAAAACGGCGGTCTTTTGTACAGGCTGCCGGAGGATATGAAACATTTCCGCACTACAACCGAAAACTGCGCCGTGATAATGGGTCGCAGGACCTACGAGTCGTTCCCGAAACGCCCTCTTGCGAACCGCGAGAACATCGTGCTTTCAAGGAGCATTAAAAAAATCGACGGCGCGAGGGTTTTCGGGGATATAAAGAGTATGCTGGCGTATGTGGAAAATTTGGACAAAAAGGCGTTCGTTATCGGCGGCGGGGAAATTTACCGCGAACTTCTCCCCTACTGTGACGAGGCAATCATTACCCGCGTATACGAAAACTTCGGCGGGGACGTTTTCTTTAAGGATATAGAACACGACAACGACTGGCAGCTTTCGGAAAGCTCTCCGCTTATTGAAACCAACGGGAAAATTATCCGCTTTTTGCGGTTTTTGAGGAAAACGGGGGTTTAGGCGTTGACAAAAGAAGAATATCTCGAATTCTGCGAAACAATCGGCGGCACGGAGCTGGACAAGCCATTTCCCGAAGACTTTGAAAGCGTTGTCGCGCGCCGCTCGGATAACAAAAAATGGTTCGCGCTGGTGATGTTGTATCAGGGAAAACATATCGTGAACCTGAAATGCGACCCTATGGAGTCGGAGCTTGAACAAAAGCTGTTTTCGGGCGTAATTCCCGCGTATCATATGAATAAAAAGCATTGGATCTCGGTATTTCTAAATTCGGACGTTCCGAGAGAGGAAATTGAGAGACTGACGATGGAAAGTTATGAATTAACAAAAAAAGGAAAGTCCTCCCCCAAAAGAACATAGAATAGCAGGCTGTCAAGAAAGCCTTAAATTGTGTTTTTGTTCTTTGAAATGATATTTTTTCCGAAAATCGTTCCCTTTTAAATGTTACCTGTAAATAATGAACGCTGCTTTGCGGATAATAATTCTGCGCGGATTTTCGCGCAAAATTCTCAGCAAAGGAGTAAAACTATGTTTAAGAAACTTTTCGCGGCAACAGCAATAGCAAGCGCGGCGGCTTTGTCCCCCGCAGTATTCGCAAGCGGAGTGGGATCTGCGATCGGCGGCGCTGTAGACGGCGTGGCTGACGCAGGTGAAGATATAGCTGACGGTATCTTTGACGCAGGACGTGATATAGCGGACGATATTACCGGAACCGATGGAACAAATGACACTAACGGAACTAACGGAACTAACGGCTCCGACACAACCAACGGCACGGGCGATACCGGCACTACAAACGGCACCGACGGTTCGGGAAGCTCCGGCACTACAAGCGGCACGGGAACTGCGGGCGGCAAGGATTCGGCAAGCGGAACAACAACGACTTCCGATGACGACGAAAAAGACCTTACAAGCAGCGGGACTTCCTCCGCTAACAGCTCCGGCACGACAAGCAGCACCGTAACTTCCGGCAACAAAAACCCCGCGACGGGCGTTTCGCTCGGATTTACGGCTTGTACAGCGGTTTTGGCGGCAATGGGAGTAACTCTCTCGACGGTTCGCAGAAAGAACAGCTAATTATTCCTCAATATTTGTTTTTTCGGGCGTTCCCGTTTGTTCGGGAGCGCCTTTGCTCGGCATTTTTGCTCAAATTTTGGCAATCGGAGAACTATTTTTGACAGCTTTTGTATAAATTGCACGAAATTATGGAATTAGATTTGGGTTTTATGTTCAAAATTTCACTTGCAATTTTTGACGAAATATAGTATAATAAATATGGGGAAAAGTTGTGCGCGTAGGGGAATTGCGCGTACAGCTTATTAGTGTTTTCTATCATTGTCGCTGATTGGAATTAGGTTTAGGAGGATTTTGATGATGAAGATGAAATCTGTCATAGCGGCTATGGCTGCTGTGTCGGCGCTTTGCGCGGCAAACGTCGTGACATTCGCCGAAAGTGCCGATACAAATTTGGTTTCGGCAAAGGATACCGAAGAAAACAATACCACCGAAAACACAAGCGCAGACGACGCTGCTGCCGAGCCTTCCGATAAGGACAACGCAGACACCGGTGTTGAAAGCGTTGCCGCGGTAGTCGGAGCGGTTGCTCTGGCGGGCGCTGCGGTCGTTATTTCCCGCAAGAGAGCTTAAGAGAGTAATAGCGTAATTACTTAGAGTTTTTTGGCGATAGCAAAACACTATATCGAACCCTCTCCCAAATCGGGAGAGGGTTCTTTTATAAATATACCTGACCTCTTGACATATTTAAAAAATGGTGATATACTGTTATTGTAAAAAAATTGCAGGAGGTAATTTATGGATATTACAAAAGATATTAAATACGTCGGAGTGAACGACCACGAAATAGACCTGTTCGAAGGTATGTACGATGTGCCGAACGGCATGGCGTACAATTCCTATGTCATTCTCGACGAAAAAACGGCGGTTATGGATTCTGTGGCGGAGGGTTTCGGCGAGGAATGGCTCAAAAATATCGGGAACGTTCTCGGCGGGAAAGCTCCCGATTACCTTGTTGTCCAGCACATGGAACCCGACCACTCGGCGAATGTAAAGCTGCTTTGCGACAAATACCCCGAAATGAAAATTGTCGCGTCTCAAAAGGCTTTTGCGTTTATGGAGCAGTTTTTCGGGGAGAATTTTGCCGCTCGGCAGGTTGTCGTTAAAGAGGGCGACAAGCTCACGCTTGGGGCGCACACGCTTTCGTTTATAACCGCGCCCATGGTTCATTGGCCCGAAGTAATTATGACCTTTGACGAATGCGACAAGGCTCTGTTTTCGGCGGACGCTTTCGGAAAATTCGGCGCGCTGGACGCGGACGAGGACTGGGCGTGCGAGGCGAGAAGATACTACTTCGGCATTGTCGGAAAATACGGCGCGCAGGTTCAGGACGTTCTCAAAAAGGCGTCGGGTTTGGGTATTGAGAAAATCCTACCCTTGCACGGACCTATGCTTACCGAAAATCTTTCGTATTACCTCAATTTGTACAACACATGGTCGTCCTACGGCGTTGAAAGCGAGGGAGTTGTAATAGCGTTTACGTCGGTTTACGGGAACACCAAAAAAGCCGCGCTGACGCTTTCCGAAAAGCTTACCGCGCTGGGCTGCCCGAAAGTCGTTGTAACCGACCTTGCCCGCGACGATATGGCGGAGGCTGTTGAGGACGCGTTCAGATACGGGAAACTTGTTCTGGCGACAACCACCTACAACAACGAGATTTTCCCGTTTATGAGAGAATTTATTTCCCACCTCACCGAGAGGAATTACCAGAAACGCACTATCGGCATAATCGAAAACGGAACGTGGGCTCCCGCGGCGGCGAAAAAGATAAAGGCTGCTTTCGAGGGGTCAAAGGACATCACGTTCGCCGAGACTACGGTGACATTAAAGTCCGCGCTGAACGAGAATTCCGCGGCACAGCTTGACGCGCTTGCAAAGGAAATGCTGAAGTAATTCGCATAATGACCGCCTCTTGAACAAAGGGGCGGTTTTGTTGTGAAAATGCACATAAAACGGCTCTAAAATCGCGCGATTTTGCCGAAATTAACATTGACATCCGGCGGGAAATCTTTTATAATATAAATAGCGGCTTTTAAGTCGGTACAGCGATGCCGACAAGGTTGTATAATCAGTTATAATAAATCTGCCACAGTTATGCCGCCGTATGGGCGGTTTTTTTGTTGGAGAAATTTGGTAATTGTTGGGAATTTTGAGGTTAAAATGGACGAGAATACAAAAGTCCCCGAATTGCGCGTAAAAGCGGAAATTCTTGATGAAAACGCGGTTGCGCGAGCCGTCACGAGGATTGCGTTTGAGATTATCGAGCGCAACAAGGGTACAGAAAACCTTTGCCTTGTGGGACTGCTGTCGCGGGGAGCGGTGTTAGCCGAGCGCATTGCCGCGAAAATCTCCGAAAACGAGCACAGAGCCGTGCCGATAGGCAGGCTTGACATCACGCCGTTTCGGGACGACGACCGCCGCGAAGTTGCGGATTTGTCGCATATCGATTTTAGCGTCACCGATAAGCGGATTGTGATAATAGACGACGTTATTTTCACGGGACGGACAGCCCGTGCCGCCATAGACGCGCTTTTGTCGCGCGGCAGACCGACGGTGATACAGCTTGCCGCGCTTATCGACCGCGGGCACAGAGAGGTCCCCATCAGGGCGGACTATATTGGCAAAAATCTTCCGACTTCCCGCGGCGAAAAAGTCCGCGTTATGGTAAAAGAAATAGACGGCTGCGATAAGGTCGTTATCGGCGAGCCGCTGTAATTACAGAAAATGAGGTGAATTATGAAACTTCTGCTTAAAAACGGATATGTTGTGGACGAGGCGAACGATTTTGAGGGCGTTGCGGATATTCTGATAGACGAGGGGAAAATCGAAAAATGCGCTCCCGAAATTGCCGATAACGCCGACGAGGTTATAGACTGCGCGGGGAAAACCATTATCCCCGGAATATGCGATATGCACGTTCATTTCCGCGACCCCGGTCAGACCCACAAGGAAGATATTATCTCCGGCGGCGAGGCGGCTGCTGCGGGGGGAGTTACCGCGGTGGCGTGTATGCCGAATACAAACCCTGTTGTGGATAACGCCGAAACGGTGAAATATATTCTCGAAAAGGCAAAAAAGGCTAAATGCAAGGTTTATCCGATAGGCTCGATAACAAAAGGGCTTAAGGGCGAGGAACTGTGCGATTATATCGAACTTCGTCGCGCGGGGTGCGTGGCGGTGTCCGACGACGGAAAACCCGTAAGAAACGCTATGCTGCTGGCGCACGCCATGGTAAGGGCGCATTACGCGGGGCTGCGCGTTATCTCCCACTGCGAAGACCCCGACATTGTTGCGGGGGGAATTATGAACAGCGGCAAAGTTTCCAAGGAACTGGGAGTTAAGGGTATGCACCGCTCCTCCGAGGACATTATGACCGCGCGGGACATTATTCTCGCGGGGGATCTGGAGATGCCTATTCATATAGCGCATGTTTCCACTTCGACAAGTATGCTTATGGTAAGACTGGGCGCAAGATACGGCGCGATGGTGACAAGCGAGACCTGCCCGCACTATTTTACAATGACGGACGAGAAACTGAAGACCCGCGACGCTGATTACAGAATGAATCCGCCGCTGCGTACCGACGACGACGTGGTGGCGATAACCGAGGGCGTGTGCGACGGGACGATTGACTGCATAGTCACCGACCACGCGCCGCATACTCCCGAAGAAAAAGCTGATTTTGAGAAAGCTCCGAACGGGGTTGTGGGACTGGAAACCTCGCTTGCGGCGACGCTTACGCAGCTTTATCATACGGGGAAAATTTCACTCAAACGCATTGTGCGGCTTATGTGCGTAAATCCGCGAAAAATTCTCGGTATTCCGGGCGGCAGCTTTGAAAAAGGCGCGCCTGCGGATATAACGATTTTCGATATAAACGAGGAATGGACGGTCGATCCCGAAAAGCTCCATTCCAAATCGAAAAATACCTGCTTTAAGGGAATGACTCTTAAAGGTCGGGTGAAAATGACTATCGTTGACGGAAAGATAGTTTACAAGGACAATTAAATTTTTACAATAAAGGAGAATTTCTTATGTCACTTGACAGACTTATGGAGAAGATCGAACAGACCCAGAACCCGACGGTTGCGGGGCTTGACCCGAAACTTGACTATGTGCCTGAGTTTATCAGAAAAAAGAATTTCGAGCGTTACGGGGAAACTCTCAAAGGCGCGGCAAAGGCTATTTTGGAGTTCAACAAGGGACTTATCGACGCGCTTTACGACATCGTCCCCGCGGTAAAGCCGCAGGCGGCGTATTACGAGATGTACGGAACGGCGGGCGTTAAAACGCTGTACAAAACGCAGGAATACGCAAAAAGCAAGGGTATGTACGTCATCACCGACGGCAAGCGCAACGACATCGGCACGACTATGGAGGCTTACGCCGCGGCGCACCTCGGAAAAGTAAAGGTCGGGCTTTCGGAATACGAACCGTTTCTGGGCGACGCGCTGACGGTAAACGGCTACCTCGGCAGCGACGGCATAAAGCCGCTTTTGCAGGTATGCTCGGACAACGACAAGGGAATTTTCGTGTTGGTGAAGACCTCTAATCCATCAAGCGGAGAACTTCAGGACAAACTGGTGGACGGAGTGCCGATATACGAGCTTATGGGCAAGATGTGCGAGGAATGGGGCAAAAATCTTTCGGGCGTGTACGGCTACAGCGGCGTGGGAGCGGTTGTGGGAGCGACATACCCGGAGCAGATTAAGCGTCTGCGCGAGATTTTGCCGCATACGTTCTTCCTTATCCCCGGCTACGGCGCGCAGGGAGCGACTGCAAAGGACATCGCCGCGGCGTTTGATAAAAACGGTCTGGGAGGGATTGTAAATTCCTCGCGCGGGATAATGTGCGCGTATCAGAAACAGAAATGCGGAGAACACGAGTTTGCCGAGGCGGCAAGGCGCGAGGCTATCCGTATGCGCGACGAAATTATGGGATTTGTCGGGAAGATAGAACTGAATAAATAAATCGTTTTTCGGAGGCAGAAAATGATTTTTGAGAACAAAAAAAAGGCGGCGCTTATACTGGCGGACGGCACGGTTTTCGAGGGGCGTTCTTTCGGCGCGGAGGGAAAAACAGTCGGCGAGATAGTTTTCACCACCGCTATGACGGGTTATCAGGAAACGCTTACCGACCCGTCCTACTGCGGGCAGATCGTAACCCAGACTTTCCCGCTTATCGGGAATTACGGCGTGAACAAAATCGACCCCGAATCGAACGGCAGCGCGGTTTTCGGCTACATAGTAAGAGAATTTTGCGAAGAGCCGTCAAATTTCCGCTGCGAGGGCGGCATTGACGAGTATCTCAAAACGCTTGGGATAATCGGCATTTATGACATCGATACCCGCAGGCTAACGAGAATTATCCGTGAGAGCGGCGTTATGAACGGGGCGATTGTAAGCGGGGAATTTTTGGACTGCGACAAAAACGCTTTGCTTGAGGAAATAAAGGCTTATAACGTGGGAATTGTCGTGCCGAAAGTGTCGGTTAAAGAGAAAGAATTCTACCCTGCCGAGGACGCGCGGTTCAACGTGGTTTTGATGGACTACGGGTATAAATTCAACATTCGGCGGGAGCTTGTAAAGCGCGGCTGCAATGTCACGGTAATGCCGTACAACGCCTCCCCCGACGAAATAAAGGCGCAGCACCCCGACGGGATTATGCTTTCAAACGGTCCGGGCGACCCCGCGGACAACGTCGAGGCGATTGCGACTCTTAAGGCTCTTATTTCCGAGCAAATTCCGACGTTCGGAATATGCCTGGGACATCAGCTCTTAGCTCTTGCGAACGGCGCAAAGACCGAGAAGCTGAAATACGGTCACCGCGGCGGAAATCAGCCCGTAAAGGATCTTTTCCGCGATAAGACCTATATCACCTCCCAAAATCACGGATACGCGGTCATTTCCGACAGCGTTCCCGTCGGCGTCGGCGAGGTTTCCCACATCAACGGCAACGACGGCACCTGCGAGGGAGTAAGATACACGAACGCGCCCGCATTTACCGTGCAGTTCCACCCCGAAGCCTGCGGCGGTCCGCACGACACCTCATATCTGTTTGACGAGTTTTTAAAGCTGATGAAAGAACACAAATAGTTTATGGAGCGGGTTTTATACTGCTCAATAAATCGCAGTTTGAAGGAGGGTTGACTGTGGAATTAGCAGACTATACCGGAAAACTCAACAGCCATGCGGATTATTTGAACATACTAAAACATTTGAAACAGAAAAGCAAATATATTGAATATGTTTTAGTGGATGAAGACGACACAAGACTTGTTGATAAGTTCAAGGATTTAATTGTGTCTGTTCAGCCTAAAAATAAATGGTGTGGAACGAAATCAAGCAAAAAAAGCAAAGTGTATAAACTGACGGTTTCAAAAGAACTGTTTCAATATCTGCAAAAGTTTGAAACCTTTTGTAAATATACGGTTTCCAACACAGGAGATATTTCGGAAAACATCGATTTCGGGTTCAACGATATTGCGTTTTTTGACGATAAAGATTTGCCGCTGTTGTTTACAACAACGCATGAGGGATATATTTACGTTCGGAGTGATTTGTTTGTGTAAATTCCGATATATCTAAAAAACGCCTTTGCTAAAGGGCAATAAAAGAAAGGACGAAAAACAATGCCTCTGAGAGAAGATATAAAGAAAGTGCTTGTAATAGGTTCGGGACCTATAGTTATAGGTCAGGCGGCGGAGTTCGACTACGCGGGAACGCAGGCTTGCCGCGCCCTCAAACAGGAGGGTCTGGAGGTCGTTCTCATAAACTCCAACCCCGCGACCATTATGACGGACAAGCATATGGCGGACAAAATTTACATCGAGCCGCTGACGCTGGACGTTGTAAAACGCGTTATCGAGATAGAAAAGCCCGATTCCGTGGTGTCGAACCTCGGCGGACAGACCGCGCTGACGCTTTCTATGCAGCTTGCGGAAAGCGGATTTCTCGCGGAGCATAATGTTAAACTCCTCGGCTCCAACCCCGAAACCATACATAAAGCCGAGGACAGGCAGGCTTTCAAGGACACTATGGAGGAAATCGGACAGCCTGTTATCCCGTCGAAAGTTGTCGAGGATATCGACGACGCTATGGCATTCGCGGAGGAGATCGGTTATCCCGTTATCGTGCGCCCCGCGTTCACCTTGGGCGGCACGGGCGGCGGTATTGCCGAAACGCGCGAGGAACTTCACGAGATTGCGACAAACGGCTTGCGGCTTTCGCCGATTACGCAAATTCTTGTCGAGAAGTGCATTTCGGGCTGGAAAGAGATTGAGTTCGAGGTTATGCGCGACAGCAAGGGCAGCGTTATCACCGTCTGCTCTATGGAGAATTTCGACCCCGTGGGCGTGCATACGGGTGACAGCATTGTCGTCGCGCCGTGCGTGACGCTTGCGGATAAGGAATATCAGATGCTCAGAACTGCGGCGTTGGACATTATTCAGGCGCTCAAAGTCGAGGGCGGGTGCAACTGCCAGTTTGCGCTGAAACCCGACAGCTTTGAATACGCCGTTATCGAGGTAAATCCCCGCGTATCAAGGTCGTCCGCGCTCGCGTCGAAGGCTACGGGTTATCCTATAGCAAAGGTTGCCGCGAGAATAGCGGTTGGATATACTCTCGATGAAATAATAAATCAGGTCACGGGGAAAACTTACGCCTGCTTTGAGCCCGCGCTGGATTATCTTGTTGTGAAATTCCCGAAATGGCCTTTTGATAAGTTTGTATACGCGAAAAAAACTCTCGGTACGCAGATGAAAGCGACGGGAGAAATTATGGCTATCGCCCCCTCGTTCGAGGCGGGTATGATGAAAGCCGTCCGCTCGATAGAGCTTGGAATGGACACCATGACGAAAAAGGAGTTCACAAAACTCACCGACGAGGAGGTTCTGGCGAAACTCTCAGATGTGGACGTTGACCGCTCGTTTTGCGTGTTTGAGGCGCTGAAACGCGGGATTTCCATCGACAAAATTCACGATATTACAAAAATCGACAAGTGGTTCATCTCGAAACTCAACAACCTTGTCGGTTTGGAAAAATGGCTTTCCGAGGGAGAACTTACCGAGGAAAAATATCTCACCGCGAAAAAATACTGCTACCTTGACAGCACGATAGAGCGCATTTCGGGGCAGAAAATCGCCGACAAGAATTTTGAGCGGCGGCTTGCGGTGTATAAAACGGTTGATACCTGCGCGTCGGAATTCGCCGCGGAAACGCCGTATTTCTACAACTGCTTTGACCGCGAAAACGAGGCTGCGGAGTTTATCGCCGCGCACCCCTCCGACAAGAAAAAGGTTATCGTGTTCGGTTCCGGTCCTATCAGAATTGGTCAGGGAATTGAGTTTGACTACTGCTCGGTTCACTGCGTGTGGACGCTCAAAGAAGAGGGCTGCGAGGCGATTATCTGCAACAACAACCCCGAAACCGTTTCCACCGATTTTGACACGGGAACACGCCTTTATTTCGACCCGCTGACGAAAGAGGACGTTGAGGCTCTTATCGCGACGGAAAAGCCTTATGGCTGCGTGGTTCAATTCGGCGGGCAGACAGCGATTAAGCTTACAAAGCATCTCACCGAAATGGGCGTTCGTATTTTAGGCACGCAGGCTGCCGATATTGACGCGGCGGAGGACAGGGAGCTGTTTGACGAGCTGCTTGAAAAATGCGGAATTCCGCGCCCGCAGGGAGAGACTGTTTTCACAACGGAGGAGGCTCTCAAAGCCGCAAATGAGCTGGGTTACCCCGTGCTGCTGCGCCCGTCATACGTTCTGGGCGGGCAGAATATGATTATAGCGCACTCCGACGCGGACGTTTCGGAATATATGAAGATAATCACCGCGACGGAGCTTGAAAACCCTGTGCTTATCGACAAGTATATGATGGGTACGGAAGTCGAAGTTGACGCGATTTGCGACGGCGAGGACTTTGTTATCCCCGGAATTATGGAACACGTCGAGCGCGCGGGAATTCATTCGGGAGACAGTATCTCGATTTACCCGTGTCAGAACCTCTCGGCGCATATTAAAAAGGTCATTATCGACTACACCGAAAAGCTTGCTAAGGCTTTGCATGTCATAGGGCTTGTCAACATTCAGTATGTTGTATACAACCACGAGGTTTTCGTTATCGAGGTAAATCCGCGCTCGTCGCGCACCGTGCCGTATATCAGCAAGGTCACGGGAGTGCCGATGGTTGACCTTGCGACAAAGATTATCCTCGGCAAAAAGCTGAAGGATATGGGCTATAAGAGCGGACTGTATCAGGAAAGCCCGTATGTCGCGGTGAAAGTGCCTGTTTTCTCGTTTGAGAAACTGCACGATGTGGATAATCAGTTGGGTCCGGAGATGAAGTCCACGGGCGAGTGCCTCGGCATTGCAAAAACGTTCGGCGAGGCTCTTTACAAGGGGCTTACCGCGGCGGGTTACAAGTTCCACCACAACAGGGGCGCGGAAAACGGCGAGGGACGCGGCGTTCTTATCTCGGTGCGCGACAGCGACAAGAACGAGATTATCGAAATCGCGTCGCGGTTTGAGGCGTTGGGATTTAAGATTTATGCGACGGGCGGCACGGCGTCGGTTTTAAACCGAAATATGATCGCCGCAAACCATGTTTACCGTATTCACGAGTATAAAGAACCGAACGTTATTTCACTTCTCGAAAGCGGCGAGATAAGCTATGTTGTTTCAACGTCCGAAACGGGCAGAAAGCCGTCGCTTGATTCCGTGAGAATGAGAAGAAAAGCCGTCGAGCGTTCTATTGTCTGCCTTACGGCAATCGATACCGCAAACGCGCTGCTTGACTGCCTTGAAATGAAAACCACTATCGATGATGTGGAGCTTGTGGATATAACTAAAATTTGACGAGGGGGATAATATGTATTTTTGCGGAAAATATCCCATAATTGAAAAGAAAACGCTCGGCGCGGAGATTTATTCCGTGGTCGTCTACGCTCCCGAACAGGCAAACGCCGCGCAGGTTGGGCAGTTTGTAAACATTTCCGCTCCGGGTTACACTCTTCGCAGACCTATTTCCATTTGCGGGATAGACCGCGAGCGCGGGACGCTGCGGTTTGTGTTTGAAGTGCGCGGCGAGGGCACAAAAGCTATCGCGGCGGAAAACGATACTCTCGACATTCTCGGACCGCTCGGAAAAGGGTTTGAAATTCCCGAAAGCGGGAAGATAATCGCGGTGGGGGGCGGCATCGGCGTGCCGCCGCTGCTGGGAATTTCTAAGGCTTGCCGCGAGCGCGTGACTGCGATACTGGGATTTCGCGATTACTCGAAAATTATCCTCGATAAGGAATTCTCGAAAAACGGCTCAAACGTTATCCTCTGCACCGACGACGGGAGCGTCGGCAGAAAAGGGGTGGTGTCCGCGCCGCTTGAGGAGGAGCTTCAAAAAGGCGGCGTTGAGGTGGTCATGGCGTGCGGTCCTATGCCGATGCTTAGAGCGACAGCGGACGTGTGCAAAAAGCTGAACGTACCCTGTCAAGTATCGCTCGAACAGCGAATGGGCTGCGGCGTGGGAGCGTGCGTGGTATGCTCGTGTATGACCGTCAAAAACGGCGAGGAGCTTTATTCGCGCGTGTGCAAAGACGGTCCTGTGTTTAACGCGGAGGAGGTGAGGTTCTGATGTCGGACGCTTTGAAAGTGAAAATCGCGGGCGTGGAATTTAAAAATCCCGTCATCGCCGCGTCGGGAACTTACGGAAACGGCGAATGTTATACCGATTTGTACCCAATTTCGCGTTTGGGAGGAATTTCCTGCAAGGGCATGACAATTA
The DNA here is from genome assembly GCA_947625335.1 of uncultured Clostridia bacterium. Lineage (GTDB taxonomy): Bacteria > Bacillota > Clostridia > Oscillospirales > Ruminococcaceae > CAG-115. Next base: position 24,489 of record CANQNY010000013.1, read on the forward strand.
CTCCGCGGCTTGGAAATCCCCCGCCGAGGATTGCCGAAACGCCGTCGGGGATTTTAAATTCCGTGGGACTTCAGAACATCGGCGTTCGCGGATTTGCCGAAAAATACCTCCCCGAACTCAAAAAGAGCGACTGCGTAATTATTGCGAATGTCGCGGGCGCGGCGGTGGAGGATTATATCGCGGCGGCGGAAATTCTCGATTGTACCGCGGTCGATATGATAGAACTCAACATCTCCTGCCCGAATGTAAAAGCGGGCGGCGCGGCATGGGGAATTTCCCGCGAAAACGCCGCGATGGTGACTTCCTCTGTCCGCAAGGCGACTAAAAAGCCGCTTATTGTGAAACTCACGCCGAATGTAACCGATATTGCCGAGATTGCCAAAGCCGTTGAGGCGGCGGGCGCGGATTCGATTTCGCTGATAAACACGCTGCTCGGCATGCGAATTGACATCAAAACCCGCCGACCCGTTCTCAAAAACAATATGGGAGGACTTTCCGGTCCTGCGGTGTTCCCCGTGGCGGTGAGAATGGTGCGGCAATGCTACAAAGCCGTGAAAATCCCGATAATCGGCATGGGCGGCGTGTCCTCGTGGCAGGACGCTGTGGAAATTATGCTTGCGGGCGCGGCGGCGGTTCAAATGGGAACGGCTCTGTTTTCCGACCCGTATTCCCCGCTGAAAGTAATCGACGGGCTGGAAAATTATCTTAAGCGCGAGGGCATAAGTTCAATTTCCGAAATTGTCGGAAAATGCGAGGAATGGGGATAACAAAAACATTATGACCGAAGAATTATCCGAAAAATACGAAAAACTGCTCGACTGTCTCCGCTCCCTCGAAAGCGCCGCGGTGGCGTTTTCGGGAGGGGTGGATTCCGCGCTGCTGCTGTATGCGGCAAAGGAGGCTCTAAACGAGCACGTTGCCGCAATCACGGCGAAGTCAACGGTGTTTCCGGAACGCGAGCTTAAATCCGCGCGGGAGTTTTGCGAAAGGCAAAATATCCCGCATTTTGTGATTGAAGTGAATGAACTCGAAATCGAGGGTTTTCGGCAAAATCCCCCGAACAGGTGTTATATCTGCAAAAAACACCTGTTTTCCGAGATTATAAAAACCGCGCGGGAGAATAATCTGAAACACGTTGCCGAGGGTTCAAACCTCGACGACGAGGGCGATTATCGCCCCGGTCTTCTGGCGATAAAGGAGCTTTCGGTGCGGTCTCCCTTGCGGGAGGCGGGACTTCGTAAAAGCGATGTTCGCGCGATTTCTAAGGCTCTGGGACTTCCCGAATGGGGAAAACCGTCGTTCGCGTGCCTTGCAACTCGTTTTCCCTACGGCGATGAAATTACCGAAGATAAGCTTTCTATGATCGACCGCGCGGAACAGTTGCTGCTGGATATGGGAATTACGCAGGTCAGAGTTCGGGTTCACGGGAAAACTGCAAGGATTGAGGCTCTTCCGGAGGAGTTTCAGATAATACTTGCAAAGCGCGAGGAGATTTACCAAAAATTTAAGGAATTCGGGTTCGATTATGCGGCTCTCGATTTGCTGGGCTACCGCACGGGGAGTATGAACGAAAGGCTTTGAGTATGGAGGAACGTTTTTCACGGACAGAACGGCTTTTTGGGGCGGAGGCTATGGCAAAGCTTTCAAACGCTCACATCGCGGTGTTCGGGATAGGGGGCGTTGGCGGTCACGCGGCGGAGGCTCTTGTTCGCAGCGGCGTCGGGAGCATTGACCTTATCGACGGGGACGAGGTTGCAATGTCGAATTTAAACCGCCAGATAATCGCGCTGCAAAGTACTGTCGGAATGAAAAAAACGGCGGTTGCCGCAAAGCGTTTTCTTGATATAAACCCCGAACTAAAGATACGGGAATTTCCGTTCAGGCTTTCGGAGGAAACGCTTTCCCACTTTGATTTTACGGAATATGACTATGTTATCGACGCGATAGACGACGTAAGCGCGAAACTGCTTTTAGCGGTGGAATGTACGTCGCTCCACACGCCGATAATAAGCTCTATGGGCGCGGGAAACAAGCTTGACCCGACAAAATTCCGCGTGTCCGACATATACGAAACCTCCGTCTGCCCACTAGCCCGCGTTATGCGGCACGAACTTCGGCGGCGCGGCGTGGAACATCTTAAAGTCGTGTATTCCACCGAAGAGCCGCGAAAAACTTCCCCCGAAAAACGCGTTCCCGCGTCCTGCGCGTTTGTGCCGTCGGCGGCAGGACTTATCATAGCGGGAGTTGTTGTAAGGGAAATTGCGGGGCTGAACGATTGATATAAGGGGTGCAAAATGAGCGAGAATTTGACCGCCCGACAAAGTTGCGAAAAAAGCCGCAGCGCGTACTGGGACAACATCAAGGGAGTTTTGATGCTGCTTACCGTGTTCGCGCATTTTTTGTGGCAAATCAGAGCGTTTCCCGTGCTTGATACGATAAGGACGGCTATCTACTTTTTCCATATGCCCGCGTTTGTGTTCGCGTCGGGTTATTTCGGGAAAAGCGAGCGTTCGCAGAGTTTCGGCGCAATAGTAAAACTCGCGTTTTTGTATTTCATCTTCAACAGCATAGTGGGGTTCAGCTTTGGATTTGAGTCGCTGCTTATCCCGCTTTATTCGTTCTGGTATCTTATAGCAATGATAGTCTGGCGGCTTACGGCAAAATATATCGCGCGGTTTAAGGAAATAGAGCTTATTTTGCTTGCGGCGGCGCTGTTTGCGGGATTCTTTAGTTCTATTGACAACCATTTCGCCATTGCCAGAATAATCTGTTTTTACCCGTTCTACATGGCGGGGTACAAGCTGTCATACGAAAAAAGCGAAAAGCTCGAAACCGAGAAAATTTCCCGCAGGCTGCCCAAAGGGCTGCTATGCCTTGCGGGAGCGGCAATAATAGCGGCGGCTTTGCTGTGTTTTACCGATGTTACCGACAACGAGCTTTTGATGTACGGGTACGCCACTCCGACCGACGCTTTAACCAGAATTGCGATGTTCGCTGCGGCGGCTTTGATGATATGCTTTTTGCGGTTTGTATCTGTCAACAAACAACTGCCGCTTATCACAAAATTCGGGCGCAATTCGCTGTGGATATTCCTGTTTCACCGCCCGATAACGCTTGCCGCAGCACCGCTGTTGTCCAAAATAAACAGCGCGGGGCTTATCGCGTTGGTATCCGCGGCGGGAACGCTTGCCATCTGCCTTGTTTTCGGGAGCGATTTTGCCGCGAAAATCCTAAATCAATTCGCTAACGCGGGGGCGGCTGTCTTCACGGGACAAAAAACGCGCGGAGCGTTTTCCACGGCGGCTAAGGCGGCTGCGGTGGGAGTGGTTCTCGGATTTGCCGCGATGTTGTTGTCCGATGTGTACTCCTCGGTTTTCACCCGCGAGGACGATTTTTACGCCGAACCCGACAGCTCTCAAAGCCCTCAGACAACCGCTCATGCGGTTCTTTCAAGCGAGCAGAAAACAAGCTTTGACAACGCTTTCAGGCTGACTTTCGCGGGAGATCTTATCCTTTTGGAGGATCAGGTAAAACGCGGGTATAACGGCGACGGCTACGACTTCTCCGATGTTTTCGGGTATGCGGAAAAATACATCTCCTCCGCAGATTTTGCCGTCGGAGTTTTCGAGGGTCCCGCGGCGGGCGCGGAAGTCGGGTTTTCGTCAAGCAATTACGGCGATGGGAAAACGCTTGCGCTGAATTTCCCCGATGAATTTGCAAAAGCCGTAAAAGACGCGGGTTTTGACCTTGTGACAACCGCAAACAACCACGTTCTCGACAAGGGCGAGGCTGCCGCCGCGAAAACCTTGGACACGCTGGACAAAATCGGACTTGACCACACGGGTTCTTACCGAAACGCGGAGGAAAAGTCAAAAAACCGCGTTAAAATCGTCGAGGCGGACGGAATTCGGCTGGCGGTGCTTTCCTACACCTACGGCAGCAATAATTTCACCGCCGAGGAGCTTGCAAACGGGGAGTTGTCATATTTAACGTCTGTTATATCCGGCACGGAGGGCGCGCTTTTCGAGCAGCTTAAACGCTCGGTTGTGGAGGATTTCAAAGCCGCCCGCGCCGAAAATCCCGACCTTATCGTCGTTTTGCCGCATATGGGAACGCAGTTTTCAAACGCGCCCGACCCCGAACAGGAAAAATGGTTCGGGATTTTTAAGGAGCTTGGAGCGGATATTATTCTTGGCGACCATTCGCATGCCGTGCAGCCCGCGTTTATCGAAAATTACGGCGGGAAAAACGTGTTTACCGCCTACTGCCCCGGAAATTTCGCCAACATCTACCGCAAAGATCAGGGCGACGCGAGTATGCTTATTGACGTGTATATCAACCGTTCCACAAAGAAAATAATCGGCGGCAGCGTCGTGCCGCTTTACACTATGTCGCCGGTGGACGGGAATTTTACGGCAATCCCGACGTTCGATATAGAAAACAGCCCCGAACTCAGAACTTCTATAAGCACCGACGACTTTGACCGCGCAAACGCCGCAAATCGTCTGGTGACAAAGGTTGTTTTCGGCGAGGAAATGGATATTACAGCCGTTCCCGAAAGGTATTATTTCAACGAAAACGGTTATCTGAGAGAAAAAACAGGCGGGCTTGAATTAACGCCCGCCATGAAACAAAAAACGCTTTATAAGGCACTTCAAAACGCGAAAACCGCCTGCTTTATCGGCGACAGCCTTACCGAGGGTACAAAAAACGGCGGCTGTCCGTGGTATGAGCCGATTGAGGAACTTTTCCCCGAAACGGAGTTTAAAAACTTCTCAAAGGGCGGCTGCACCGCGTCGTATCTTATCGAGCAGGCGGACAATATCCCCGCCGCAGAGCTGTATGTAATAGCTGTCGGCACAAACGACGTGCGTTACCGCGACGAAAGCGTCTGCGCAATGACTGCGGAGGAGTTTTCCGCGCGTTTGGGGGAACTTAAAGAAAAACTCCGCGGGAAATCTCCAAACGCGGAATTCGTATTTATTGCTCCGTGGTATTCAACCGACGGGGACAGCGCAAGCGCGCTCGGTTTCAGCGAGAAAACGGCTTTAAACGAAGAATATTCCGCAGCCCTTGAGAAATTCTGCCGCGAAAACAAATGCGGGTTTATTAACGCAAATGAGTTTATAAAAGACGCGCTGTCGAAAGCTCCCGAAAGCGAATACCTGCTCGACAGCATTCACCCGAACGCGAAAGCGGGCGTGCTGTTGTATTCAAAAGCGGTTTTAAACGGATAATCAGCGGCGGTCGTCGGGGTCTATGCGCGGCATAGGCGTTTTTTCGTATCGCACCACAATCGGGCTGAACACTGGGAATTCCTTTTCCTGCCTGAGCGGAGAAATTTTGTGGTTGTAAATTACATACAGCACAAAAATCGCCGCGATGAATATCACCGAGTACCAATTGACGATTATAAACGCCGCGCCTGCAAACGTTACAACCTTAATTTCATCGCGGATAAACCCGAAAAAGACGTAAATCGCCGCTAATATCAAAAGCGTCAAAATGCACACGCGATCGTTCCAGAAATTGTAAAAAGTGTGCGTTACGTAGGTCAAAAACGGAATGCCGAAAAGCCCAATCACCATAGAAAAGACCCAGCAAACCGCGAAAATTATCAAAATCCCGTCCTTGTAGGGTTTCAGCTTTTCGAGGGCTCGTTTGCACTCCTTCATACGCTTGTTGTAAGCCGCGACAGCAGCCTCCGTTTCGGGCGGAGTGTCGATATAAATCGTGATCTCGCCGCTTTTAATGTTTTCTTCGGGTATCATTTGTCAATTACAGTTATCCTTTGCATGATTTGTTGGCAGTAAACAGTAGTCAGTAAACAGTAAGCAGTAATAGGTATCCGCTCCGCGGATTTTTTTAGTATAGTATTTAAGTTTATCGGTAACTTTTACTGTTTGTGACAATCTAATATAATCCGACGTTAGGCGGATAACTAATACTGTTTACTGTAAACTGTACCCTGTAAACCGTTGACGAGTTTTCGTCAACACTTCCGCCGTACAGAAAAAAACATTCCCAGCAGAGAAACCCCTGCTGGGAAATGGTCAAGGGCATTGCCTTTGCCGCCTTACAGAAAAGGGCGACTAAATTTTAGCCGCCCCTGCTGGGAAATGGTGCAGGACGCTGTCCTGCTGGCAGGGGCAGTAGGACTTGAACCCACGACATACGGTTTTGGAGACCGTCGTTCTACCAACTGAACTATACCCCTAAGTAATAAAAAAGAGGAAAGGCAAACGCCCTGCCTCCAATGAGCATGATGGTGCGCCAACAGGGACTCGAACCCCGGACCGACCGGTTATGAGCCGGTTGCTCTAACCAACTGAGCTATTGGCGCAGA
>CANQNY010000014.1 GCA_947625335.1 uncultured Clostridia bacterium
GGGCGACCCCGGCGCGTTTATGGACCGCTCGGTACTTGAGGGCGACCCGCATACCGTAATCGAGGCTATGGCTATCGCCGGATACGCTATCGGCGCAAATCAGGGATATATCTACGTCCGCGCGGAGTACCCGATCGCTGTTGAGCGTCTGAAGATCGCTATAGCGCAGGCTGAGGAAGTCGGTCTGCTCGGCGACAACATATTCGGTACGAATTTCAGCTTTAGGCTGGGTCTCAGACTGGGCGCGGGCGCGTTCGTCTGCGGCGAGGAAACCGCTCTTATGACCTCTATCGAAGGCAATCGCGGAGAGCCGCGTCCCCGTCCTCCGTTCCCCGCTGTCAAGGGTCTGTTCGGAAAGCCTACAATTCTCAATAACGTTGAAACTTACGCTAACGTCTGCCAGATTATTCTCAACGGCGCGGACTGGTTCGCGTCTATGGGAACGGAAAAGTCCAAGGGTACGAAAGTATTCGCGCTCGGCGGCAAGATCCACAACACGGGACTTGTAGAAGTTCCTATGGGAACGACTCTGCGTACCGTTATCGAGGAAATCGGCGGCGGCATTCCGAACGGAAAGAAGTTCAAGGCGGCTCAGACGGGCGGTCCTTCGGGCGGCTGTATCCCCGCGGAGCATCTCGATATTCCGATTGATTACGATAACCTTATCTCCATTGGCTCTATGATGGGTTCGGGCGGACTTATCGTTATGGACGAGGACAACTGTATGGTAGATATTGCCAAGTTCTTCCTCGAATTCACCGTTGACGAGAGCTGCGGCAAGTGCACTCCCTGCCGTATTGGCACAAAGAGAATGTACGAAATGCTTACAAAGATCACCGAGGGCAAGGCTACTATGGAGGATCTTGACAAGCTTGAAAAGCTCTGCTATTATATCAAGGACAACGCGCTGTGCGGACTCGGTCAGACCGCTCCGAACCCCGTTTTGTCCACTCTGCGTTACTTTAAGGACGAGTACATCGCGCACGTTAAGGACAAGAAATGTCCCGCGGGCGTCTGCAAGAGCCTGCTTTCTATTCAGATTTTGCCCGACAAGTGCAAGGGCTGTTCGGCATGCTCCAGAAAGTGCCCTGTTGGTGCAATAAGCGGCGAAATCAAGAGCCCGTTTACTATCGATCAAAGCAAGTGCATAAAGTGCGGCGTCTGCATGAGCACCTGCAAGTTCGGCGCGATTATTAAAGCCTGAGAGGAAAGGAGTATGAAAATGGTTAATATTAAAATTAACGGCACGGCTTATTCCGTCCCCGAGGGCAGCACTATTCTCGAGGCGGCGAGAGCTGCGGGCATTAAAATCCCCACGCTGTGCTATCTGAAAGATATAAACGCTATCGGCGCGTGCCGTATCTGCGTGGTGGAGGTCAAGGGCGCGAAAGCTCCCGTGGCGTCCTGCGTTTACCCCGTAAACGAGGGTATGGAAATTTTCACCAACACGCCCAAAATCATTGAAAGCAGAAAAACCACTCTCGAGCTGCTGCTGTCAAACCACAAGAAAGAGTGCCTGTCCTGCGTGAGAAGCGGCTCGTGCGAACTGCAGGAGCTTTGCAACGAGTACGGTGTTGACGAAAACAATTTTGAGGGCGAAAAGCAGGTATTCGACATCGATACCTCCGCGACGCATATGACCCGCGATAATTCCAAGTGCATTCTCTGCCGCCGCTGCGTGGCAGCCTGCGCGGTAAATCAGGGAATTGGCGTTATCGGCGCGAACGAGCGCGGTTTTGCGACTATGATAGGCTCTCCGTTCGATATGGATCTGGCGGACACCGCGTGCGTTTCCTGCGGACAGTGCATTACGGCGTGTCCGACGGGCGCGCTTGCCGAGAAGGACGACACCGACAAGGTTCTTGCGGCTATCGCAGACCCCAACAAGACGGTTGTAGTACAGGCTGCTCCCGCGGTAAGAGCGTCGCTCGGCGAGGCGTTCGGTATGCCTGTCGGGACAAACGTTGAGGGCAAGATGATTGCGGCTATGCGCCGTCTGGGATTCGACAAGGTATTCGATACCAACTTCTCGGCTGACCTCACGATTATGGAAGAGGCTCACGAGTTCCTTGACAGAGTACAAAACGGCGGCACGCTGCCGATGATTACCTCCTGCTCGCCGGGTTGGGTTCGCTATTGCGAAAACTACTTCCCCGAATTTATCCCGAATTTGTCAACCTGCAAATCGCCGCAGCAGATGTTCGGCGCGGTTGTAAAGACCTATTATGCGGAAAAACTCGGCAAAGACCCGAAGGATATTGTGTCTGTGTCGGTAATGCCCTGCACGGCAAAGAAGTACGAAGTAAACCGCGACGATCAGGCGGCGGCGGGCGTTCCCGATGTGGATATTACGATAACCACCCGCGAGCTTGCGAGAATGATCAAGAAAGCGGGTATTATGTGGGATAATCTTCCCGAAGAAACCGCTGATTCTCCGCTTGGAGGATATACGGGCGCGGGAGTTATCTTCGGCGCAACAGGCGGCGTTATGGAAGCTGCTTTGCGTACCGCGGCATGGAAACTTACCGGCGAAAAGGCAGATTCTCCGATTGACTTCAAGGAAGTGCGCGGCGTAGAGGGCATTAAAGAGGCTACCTACAACGTCGGCGGCAAGGAAGTTAAGGTTGCCGTAGCGTCGGGACTTGCGAATGCGAAAAAGCTGCTTAAGAGCGTTAAAGACGGCTCGGCAAAGTACGATTTCATTGAAATCATGGCTTGCCCCGGCGGCTGCGTAAACGGCGGCGGACAGATTATCCAGCCCGCGTCGGTAAAGAATTACACCGACATACGCGAAGAGCGCGCAAAGGTTCTCTACAACATCGACAGCGCATCCAAGCTGCGCTGCTCGCACGAGAACCCCGATATTCAGACGCTTTACAAGGAGTATTTCGGCGAGCCGAATTCTCACAAGGCGCACGAGGTTCTGCACACCTCTTACAAGGCTAAAAAGCTGTACAAGTAAGGCTTAAAACACAAGCTCCCTCTGCCGCGGCAGGGGGAGCATTTTTTATTCTGCGATTTTTCTAAGGGTTGAAAGCAGCATGTCAACCTCTTTTGCGGTGTTGAACACCGACGGCGAAAAGCGTATCGTGCCGCCCGAAATCGTGCCGAGTTTTTTATGGGCAAGCGGCGCGCAATGCAGTCCGCCGCGCATATAAAATCCGTTTTTGCTGAGAAGCTCCGCGCCCTCGGAGGAATTCAGCCGCTCGAGGTTGAACGACACCACGGGGGCGTATTTTTCGCGGTTTTCGGGGGTGATGTCGTTGTATAACCGAATGCCGCGGATCTTTCGCGCGCCCGCGCAGAAACGCTCGCAAAGCGACAGCTCGTGCGATAAAATTTTTTGCGGGGAGAGCCGTTTTACGAACTTCACGCCCTCTCCGAGCGCGATAACGCCCGCGGTGTTTATCGTCCCGCTTTCAAAGCGATCGGGGCTGAAATCGGGCTGGGTGAGGCTTTCGGACGCGCTGCCCGTGCCGCCCTCGATAATGGTGTTTAAAGGGTATTTGCCGTCGGTTATAAGCAGCCCCGTGCCCATCGGACCGTACAGTCCCTTGTGCCCCGCGCAGCAGATTATATTTGCACAGCTAAGGTCCAAAGGCAGCATTCCCGCGCCCTGAGCCGCGTCCACAATAAAGCAGACGTTACGACGTTTGCATATTTCAAAAAGCTCTTGTAACGGCGTGCGAAGTCCTAAAACGTTGCTTGCGGCGCAGCACACTACAGCTGTAGTTTCGGGCTTTATGGCGCGTTCGGCATTTGAGAGCGTCTGCTCGAAGTTTTCGGAGGTCTCAAACATGGAAATTCTTCCGTTATTTGACTTGACAGCGGCATAAACGGGACGAATTGCCGCGTTGTGTTCCATATCGCTTGTAACAAAATGACAGCCCCCGTGCGCTAAGCCTTTTACGGCGAAATTCAGCGCGTGGGTGCAGTTTAGTGTGAAAACAGTATTTTCGACTTCCGCGCCGAAAAGCTCGGCGCATTCGGATCTTGCGGAATACACCGCGGCGGCGGAATTTTGGGAAAATGCGTGTCCCGAGCGCCCCGGGTTTGCGCCGTAAACGCTCATCGCCTGCCGCCATTTTTTGTAAACCGCGTCGGGCTTGGGATAGCTCGTCGCGGCGTTGTCAAGATAGACCACAATTTATACCTATCGCTCCAAGCAGAGCGCAAACCTCCGCTTTTTGCGCGCGGCTGTCGGTTATTTTAAGCACAAAACCGCAGCCTCCCCTGTTCATTCTGCGCTCTATTATGCATCTTATACCGTGCTTTTGCAGGTAATTCAATGCCTTTTGCGCCTGTGTGAATGATTTTATGTTAATTTGCATAATATCTCTCCTAAAATTGCATTAAGGCGTAATTCGCCTGTGACATTATATGCAAAACAGAAAAGAGTGCAACCCGTAAATCAAAAACCGCCGCTTGACAAAGACGTTTTTATGTTGTATAATATCTCAAAAGGAGCAAAGGAGGTGAGGGCTGTGAATAAACCGTGGTGTTTGCTTTATCATGTGCCGGTAAACTTGTCCGCGGCACTCTGTACAAGGTCCAATTGGGACGTATTTTGTACAGAGTAATCGGTCGTCCCGCATCGGATTTTGTACTTACCCGAAATTATTTTTAATTAAGGAGTATGAATTCGATGAATAAATTTATTGTTTTTTGGCTTTCGCAATGCGTTTCTCAGCTTGGGAGCGCGATGACGACTTTCGCGCTTAATTTATGGACCTACGAGCAGACCGGTTCTGCGATGTCCGTGTCGCTTTTGTCGTTTTTTTATTTTATAAGCTACGTTATCGCGGGGATTTTCACGGGAACGTTTGTTGACAGGCATAATAAAAAACTGACAGCGCTTATCTCGGACAGCGTTTGCGCGCTGGGAACGCTGTCGATTTTGGCGGCGGCTGTTTTCGGAGAGTTTCAGGTGTGGCATATCTGCGCGGTAAACGCCCTTACGGGCTTTATGAACGCGTTTCAGCAGCCCGCGTCCGCGGTTTTGGTACGACAGTTTGTCCCAAAGGATAAGATTGACAAAGCCGCCGGACTGAACGCTCTTTCCGAACACATCGTAAACGTTTTGTGTCCCGTGCTTGCGGCAATGCTGTACGCGGTAAACGGAACGGGGCTTGTGATAGCGGCGGATATTGCAACGTTCTTGTTCGCTGTCGTGGTGCTTGTGTTTTTCGTAAAAGTTCCCGAACAGAAAACAACAGTTTCGGACAAAAAGCCGTTTTTCTCGGAAATGTACGGCGGAATGTTGTTCTTAAAAAAGGAAAAGGGCTTATTTAAGCTGATGCTTATGATGTCGGTGATTATGTTTACAACTATGCTGACATACCAAAATACGCTGTCCCCTATGATACTCGCGCGCAGCAAAAGCAGCGCGGTATTAGGGGCGGTAAACGCTTTTATCGGCGTCGGCGGCATTTTCGGGGGAATAATCGCCTCGTTAAAGTCGAAATCCGTAAGCAACGTAAAACTTATCTGCCTGTGTTCGGCGTTTTCCTTCGTTTTCGGGGATTTTCTTATGGGAATAGGACAAAACGCCGTCGTATGGTGTATTGCCGGGGTAGCGTCAAGCCTGCCCGTACCGTTTATTACGGCGGGTCAGAACGTACTTATGTACGAGCATATCCCGAAAGAGATCCAAGGCAGGGTTTTCTCGTTCAGAAACACTATACAAAACTGCCTTATACCCATCGGTATATTGTGCGGAGGATTTCTCGCGGATAATGTGTTCGAGCCGTTTATGAAAACGGGAAACGCCGTTTCAGACGCCTTAAAATTGCTTGTCGGAAACGGCGATGGCAGCGGAATGGCGGTGATGTTCCTGCTTACAAGCGTTATCGGTTTTACGGTAAGTATGGCAAGCCTTAAAAGCCGTGATATTCGCAAACTAAATGATAAATAAAAACGTCGACTTCGGGGAGACCCGAAGTCGATTTTTTGTGCCGTTAAAATAAGGATTTTGCCCGTCAGCCGGTTTTATCCTCGTGAACGTCTGTAACAACCACAATATCTCCGCTTTCTATCTTAGTTGCGCCAGATGGGATAATGCTCTCCCCCGCGCGTTTTATCATAACGATTAGCAGCCGCTGCGGCAGCGAAAGCTCTCTGATTTCGGTATCTCGCCAGCGATGATTTTCCGTGATGTACACCTCCCGCAGCGGGAGCGTTTTGTCGCTTTCATACGGCGGCACGGACAAAATAACGCTGTCCCGCGCGTGAATTTCGGTATCGCCGCGCGGAATTATCGTTTCGTTCCCGCGCTTTACCATAACCGCAAGCGACCCCGTCGGCAGGGTTATTTCCGACAGCTTTTTCCCTGCCCAGGCGTGATTTTCGGGAATGAACATTCTCATCATAGTAATGGAATCCTCTTCCCTGTAATCGTTGAACGTTTTAAGAACGTCGGCGTTGTTGTCGATAAGTTTTAACCCGCGTGCCGCCGCAGGCAAAATCGTACCTTGAATAAGCATTGACATAAGGCAAACGCAGAAAACTATATTGAAGATATTGTTTTGGGAAGTTGAAACATTCACCGTCGCCACTATAGCGAAAACTATCGACGACGCTCCGCGAAGTCCCGCAAGGCTTATAAAAATCCTGTCGGCAATCGGCGATTTTCCGCCGAAAATAATCACCGCCACGGGTCTTGCGATAAGCGTTAAGCACAAATACACCGCAACCGCCGGCAGAATACTCTTTGGAAACTCCGAGGGCGTTGCAAGCAATCCCAGCAAAAAGAATACCAGTATCTGACAAATTCCCGTTATGCCGTTTAAAAACACAACGGTATCGGCGGGAGCTATTTTTTTCCCTCCGAAAAGCGTTATCCCCAGAACGTTGTTGAAAAAACGCTTTATGTAATGCTTTTTTACGCTGCAATGCCCCGACGGCACACGCGCGTTTCCCATAATTATGCCCGCGATGTAAACCGCAAGATAGCCGTTCCCGCCGATAAGCGAGGGCAGCCCGTAGGACAGCAGCGCGAACGCTAAATACAGTATGCTTTTAAAGCCCTCGGTCTGCGTGCGAAAACGCTTTGCCGCAAACGCTCCGACAATGCCCACAACCGCTCCGAAAAGCGTTCCGAAAACCAGCTGCGAGAACACAAGACCGCGTATAAACCCCGTCCCCTCGTTTTTCAGCAGCGACAGCGAAATCATAGTCAGCATATACGAAAACGGGTCGTTGCTGCCGCTTTCCGCCTCAAGCAGCGGCGCAAGACCGTTTTTGAGGTTCAGCTTTTTGGAACGCAATACCGAAAACACGCTTGCGGCGTCTGTGGAGCTTATTACAGAACCGATAAGCAGGCTCTCCGCAAACGGGATTTTAAGCGCCAGAACGCAAAATCCGCACACCACGCCCGCCGTCACCGCAACGCCCAGCGTTGACAGCAGCAAGGCTTTCGCGATAACGGGTTTTGCAGCTTTAAGGCTTACGGAAAAGCCGCCCGTGAACATTATCACGATAAGCGCCGCCTCGCAGACGTTCGACGCGAATTCGTAGTTTTCAAACTGAATACGGACAACTCCGTCGCTGCCGAAAAATATTCCGACAGCTATGAAAATAAGCAGCGCCGGCACGCCGATTTTTCCCGAAAGCTTATCCGAGAAAACGCATAATATAAGCACCGCCGCCGCAAGCAATATATACAAGGACATAATTTATCACCAACTCTTCAATTTAATTATAACACATTCTCGGAAACTCTGTCAAGAATTTTGAAATATTATTTTTGAAATATTGCAAAATAGGGCGTTAAATTCTTGACAATAACGAACTAAAGTTGTATAATAGAAATAAGTGATAAGAGCGTTTCTTATCCCAGAAAGGAGATAACTATGGGACTTACTTTAACAGAGAAAATCATCAAGGCGCACATTGTAGACGGCGAGATGAAAAAAGGCACGGAAATAGGACTTCGCATCGATCAGACGCTGACGCAGGACGCTACGGGTACAATGGCGTATCTGCAGTTTGAGGCGATGAATGTTCCGCGCGTAAAAACCGAGCTCAGCGTGGCGTACATAGACCACAACACCCTGCAAAACGGCTTTGAAAACGCGGACGATCACCGTTTTATCGGCTCTGTCGCGAAAAAGCACGGTATTCGCTTTTCGCGCCCCGGAAACGGCATTTGCCATCAGATACACCTAGAGCGTTTTGGAAAGCCCGGAAAGACGCTTATCGGCTCGGACAGCCACACTCCCACGGGCGGCGGCATCGGTATGCTTGCAATGGGCGCGGGCGGTCTTGACGTTGCGGTGGCTATGGGCGGCGGCGCGTATTATATCACTATGCCGAAAATCGTGAAAATAAACCTCACGGGGAAACTTGCCGACTGGGTTTCCGCAAAGGACGTTATTCTCGAAGTGCTGAAAAAGCTCTCCGTCAAGGGCGGCGTCGGCAAGGTTATGGAATACTGCGGAGAGGGCGTGAAGTCGCTTTCCGTGCCGGAGCGGGCAACTATCACGAATATGGGCGCGGAGCTTGGCGCTACTACCTCAATTTTCCCGTCTGATGAGACCACCCGCGAGTTTTTGAAGGCTCAGGGGCGCGAGGAAGATTTCACGGAGCTTTCAGCGGACGCCGACGCAGTTTACGACGAGGAAGTGAACATCAACCTCTCGGAGCTGAAACCGCTCGCGGCTTGTCCGCACTCCCCCGACAACGTAAAGCCCGTAGAGGAGCTTGCGGGAATGAAGATAGATCAAGTGTGCATAGGCAGCTGTACAAACTCGTCACTTCAGGATATGCTGAAGGTGGCGCATATTCTGAAAGGCAAGACGGTTCACCCCGACGTGTCGCTGGCGATTGCTCCGGGATCGAAACAGGTGCTTAATATGCTCGCGGAAAACGGGGCTTTAGCCGATATGATCGCGGCAGGCGCGAGAATTCTCGAAAGCGCGTGCGGTCCGTGTATCGGTATGGGACAGTCGCCGAACTCTAAGGGCATTTCCCTTCGCACGTTCAACCGCAACTTTGAGGGGCGCAGCGGCACAAAGGACGGGCAAATTTACCTCGTATCCCCCGAAACCGCCGCGGCGTCGGCTATTGCGGGAGTTTTCACCGATCCCAGAGGGCTTGGGGATATGCCGCCTTATGTTATGCCGGAGAAATTCTTGATTAACGATAATATGATAGTTCAGCCCGCGTCGGAGGCTGACGCGCCGAACGTGGAAATCCTCCGCGGACCGAACATAAAGCCGTTCCCGAAAGCCGCGCCGCTTGCGGAAACTATCGAGTGCGGTGTTACGCTCAAAGTCGGCGACAACATCACGACAGACCACATTATGCCTGCGGGCGCGAAAATTCTGCCGCTGAGGTCGAACATTCCTGCTATCTCGGAATATTGTTTCACGGTATGCGATGAGACGTTCCCCAAACGCGCAAAAGAGGCGGGAACTTCCATTATCGTCGGCGGCGTGAACTACGGTCAGGGCTCGTCGAGAGAGCATGCCGCGCTGGCTCCGCTCTATCTTGGGGTCAAGGCGATAATCTGCAAGAGCTTTGCGAGAATTCACCGCCAGAACCTTATAAACAACGGAATTCTGCCGCTGGAATTTGTAAACGAGGCGGATTACGACAAGATCGAACAGGGCGATAAGTTGGTTTTGGCGAATATCCGTGAGATTATCAAGACAAACGGGAAGATAGTTGTCGAGGACAAGACAAAGGGCTTTTCGTTTGAGGTGAAGTGCGAGCTGTCCGAGCGCGGGCGCGGAATGATGCTGGCGGGCGGACTGCTGAACTTCACAAAAGAGGGCAAGTAAAAAAACGGAGTCCGGAGGGGGAACGGGGGACAGAATCCCCCGAACCAAAGTGTCCGTGATAAAATTTTTTGTGCGCTGAAATAAGGAGATTATTTCCGCGGCAACGGGAGAACCGCTTTCAGGTTAATCGCAGGCAGGGGCGCGGAATTTACGTTTTGTCTGCTTAGTAAAGGAGAACCAATGGACGACGAAATAAAAAAACGCTGGAGCGAGGCGTACAAGGCAAACCCCAAGGTCTACGAAAAGCCCGACGGAACGCTGATGGTGGGCTTTGCGCTGACGGAGGACACCGATTCGCTGTTCCCACTCTACCCCGAAAAGCAATGGAATATTCCCGGCAAGACCATAAGTGAGTGGAAAATCTCGTTTGTAACGCTGCCGGACAAGAAAAATCCCACGGGAAACGTTGAGGGTATAGTCGATTACAGCGAGGCTATGAAACGCTTAGAGCCGTATTTTATCGCGTCGGGCGACGACTGGAGGCTTATCCGCGCGCTGACAAAAGCGGAGATCATTTCCGTGGCGACGGGAGAGCCTGTGAAGTCCGAAAAACACGGGATTTTCGGGGCGTTTTTTAAAAAATAAATGTGAATTATGGATTTCAGACAGATAAATGCCGAAAACGAGGTTCTGCCGATGTTCGAGCGGGCAATTAACCGTTTCGGCGGGGACAAAAAATACATTTTCGCGATACCGTAAATTTAAGGAGGTAACTTTTATGGCAAAGATCCAAATGACCACGCCGCTTGTCGAAATGGACGGCGACGAGATGACGAGAATTATCTGGAAGATGATAAAGGATATCTTGATAGAACCTTACATCGACCTTAAGTCCGATTACTACGACCTTGGTCTGGTTCACAGAAACGAAACCAACGACCAGGTGACGATAGACTCCGCGAATGCCGCGAAAAAATACGGCGTTGCGGTAAAATGCGCGACTATCACCCCGAACGCACAGCGCGTGGAGGAGTACAAGCTGAAAGAAATGTGGAAGTCGCCCAACGGCACTATCCGCGCTATTCTGGACGGCACGGTTTTCAGAAAGCCTATTCTTGTAAAGGGCATTACTCCATACATTCCCACCTGGACAAAGCCTATAACGATTGCTCGTCACGCTTACGGGGATATTTACAAGAACACCGAGCTTAAAGCTCCCAAAGGCTCGAAAGCCGAGCTTGTAATTACCAATCCCGACGGCACGGAAACCCGCGCTCTTATCCACGATTTCAAGACGTCAGACGGTATTGTTCAGGGCGTTCACAACCTCGACAGCTCGATTTCAAGCTTTGCGAAAGCGTGCTTTAACTACGCGCTTGACGTGAAAGAAAACCTCTGGTTCGCGTCAAAGGACACTATCTCCAAGACCTACGACCACCGTTTTAAGGACATTTTCGCGGAAATTTACGAGAACGAATACAAGGCTCGGTTCGAGGCGGCGGGAATTGAGTATTTCTACACGCTGATAGACGATGTTGTAGCGCGTGTTGTGCGCTCGGAGGGCGGATTTATCTGGGCATGCAAAAACTACGACGGCGATGTAATGAGCGATATGCTGGCTACCGCGTTCGGGTCGCTCGGACTTATGACCTCGGTTCTTGTGTCGCCCGACGGAGTTTACGAATACGAGGCTGCTCACGGTACTGTAACCCGCCATTATTATCAATATCTCAAGGGCGAAAAAACCTCCACAAACCCTATCGCTACAATCTTCGCGTGGAGCGGCGCGTTCAGAAAGCGCGGCGAGCTTGACAATATCCCCGCGCTCTGCGAGTACGCAGACAAGCTTGAAAGAGCGTCCATTCAGACCATGGAAGAGGGCATTATGGACAAAAATCTCGCGGCTATGAGCAAGCTGCCCGAAAAGCGCGTTGTCGATACCGAAACGTTCCTGAAAGAGATAAACGCGCGTCTTGCGAAGCTTATGTAAACGGAGCATTCTTCGACTTTTTCCGCTCTGAAAAATAATTATGTAAAAAGGGAAAGGTTATGCAGGAAAAAAATATATCAATGTCGGTAATACGGAGATTGCCGAGATATTACAGATTTCTGGAAGAACTTCTCAAAGAGGGAATGGAAAAAATCTCCTCGCGGGAATTGTCCGAGAGAATGCGGCTTACTGCGTCGCAGATTAGGCAGGACCTCAACTGTTTCGGCGGTTTCGGACAGCAGGGCTACGGCTACAACATTGCGGAACTTCACGCCGAGATAGGCTCTATTTTGCACCTGAACGGCGACCGCAGGGTGATAATCGTCGGCGCGGGAAATCTTGGGCGCGCGGTGTCGTCGCATTTGGATTTCAAAAGGTTCGGGTTCAAGCTTATCGGCATTTTCGACCGCGACCCGGCTGTCGTCGGCGAAAAAATAGCGGGGCATATTGTGCGGGATGCAAAGACGCTCAGAGAATTCTGTGCGGAATATTCCCCGAAAATGGCTATTTTGTGCATTCCGAGAGAATTCGCGGGCGACACGGTCAAAGTGCTGTCCGAGAGCGGAATTTCGGCGTTCTGGAACTTTTCGCACTATGATATTCTCGGAGATTATCCGAACGCAACAGTTGAAAATGTACACCTGAACGACAGTTTAATGGCATTATCCTACGAAATGGAGCAAAAAGGGTGCTGATAATGCCGCATCTACGTCGTCAGTGCCGCCGTGACAGGCACAAAGCCTAGCCGCAGCACTGCTTCCTAGCATATGGGGCTTTCTCGACAGCCTTTTTTGGTGAATAATTAAGCCTCCCTGCGAAAACAGGGAGGCTTTTCTTATGCAATTTCACTTGCTGAAGTACTTGATTGCATTGTTGTAGCAAACGTCCTTTACTATCTCGCCGACAAGCTCAACATCGTTGGGGTATTCGCCCTCCTCGATAAGAGTTCCGAGCATATTGCAGAGAATTCTTCTGAAATACTCGTGACGGGTGTAGGACAAAAAGCTGCGCGAGTCGGTAAGCATTCCGACAAACTTGCTGATAAGCCCAACCTGCGACAACGCCATAAGCTGACGCTCCATGCCGTCCTTCTGGTCGTTAAACCACCACGCCGAGCCAAACTGCATTTTCCCGACTACGCCGCCCTGCTGGAAACAGTTGATAAGCGTTGCGAGTACCTCGTTGTCACGCGGATTAAGGCAATAGAGAATGGTTTTCGGCAGCTCGTTGGTGCTGTCAAGCGTGTCAAGCAGCATGGACAGCTTTTTCGCGAACGTCTGGTCCTCGATTGCGTCAAAACCGGTGTCGGGTCCAAGCTCGCGCATATAACGCGCGGAGTTGTTGCGGAGCGCGCCGATGTGATACTGCTGAACCCAATGGAGCCTAGCGTACTGCTTGCCGAGGTGAACGAAAACATACCCCTTGTACTGCTCGATTTCCTGACGGGTGAGGTCGTCGCCCGCAAGCGCTTTCTTTACAATCTTGTCAACGGTCTCTTTCTCCGCGGGGCTGTACATTACAACGTCCAGCGCGTGGTCGGAGCATACGCAGCCCACGCTGTCGAAGAACTCTATTCTCTTTGTGAGAGCCTCGCAAAGGCTGTCAATTCCGTCGATACGAACGTCCGCAGCGTCCGCAAGTTTTGCGATATACGGAACGTAGGTGGGCAGCTCGATATTTATCGCCTTGTCGGGACGGAACGCGGGAGCGACTTCCACGTCAAACGACTTGTCCTCTTTCAGCAGCTTGTGGAAGTGCAAATCGTCAATCGGGTCATCGGTCGTGAACAGCTTTTTTACGTTGGACATGGTGATAAGCTTGCGCGCCGTAAGCGTCTGAAGTTTCTCGTTGCACTTATCGAAAATCTCCTTTGCGGTTTTCGGGGAGAGAATTTCCTCTATCCCGAAATAACGGCGAAGTTCGAGGTGAGTCCAATGGAAAATGGGGTTTCCGATAGCGTAAGGCATAACCTCAGCGTACTTCATAAACTTCTCAAAATCGGAATGTTCCTTGCCCGTGATGTAGCTTTCGTCAACGCCCATTTCACGCATTAAACGCCACTTGTAGTGGTCTCCGCCAAGCCAAGCCTCGGTGATTGAGGAGAATTTCTTATCGTTGTAAATCTCCTCGATGTTAAGATGGCAGTGAAAGTCGAAAATCGGCATATCCTTTGCGTAGTTGTCGTAAAGGGTCTGCGCGGTGGCGTTCTTAAGAACGAAATCCTTGCCCATAAATTCTTTCATAATAGGTTTCTCCTTGTGTAAAATTCTTTAGAGGGTAACCCCTGTCTTGAATATCGCAATATCGCGCGAATTGTACCGCTCGTTTACGGTCTTTTTGCCGTTGGCGGTCTCGACTACGAGGTCGATAAGCTCTTCGAGTTTCTGCTCGAACGTGTCGCCTGTCACAATGCTGCCCGCGTTAAAGTCTATCCAGTTCTTTTTTCTGCCTGCGAGGTCAGAATTTGTGGCGATTTTGATTGTCGGAACAAACCCTCCGAACGGCGTGCCGCGCCCCGTTGTAAACAAAACCATATGACAGCCTGCGGACGCCAGATTTGTCACCGCAACCATATCGTTTCCCGGACCGTTCAGCAAATTAAGCCCGTGAGAGGTTAGCTTGTCGCCGTCAAACAGAACGTCGCACACCTCGCGCGAACCCGATTTCTGCGTGCAGCCGAGCGATTTGTCCTCCAACGTCGTTATACCGCCCGCCTTGTTGCCCGGGGAGGGGTTTTCGTAAACGGGCTGGTCGTGCTTCTGATAATACTCCTTAAAGCCGTTTACAAGGTGAACGATTTTATCGAACGTTGCCTCGTCCTTTGCCCTGTCCATAAGCAGCTGTTCCGCGCCGAACATCTCAGGCACTTCCGTTAGAACGGTAGTACCACCGACAGTCGCGATGTAGTCCGAAAAACGCCCAACCAGCGGGTTCGCGGTAATTCCCGAAAGCCCGTCCGAGCCGCCGCACTTGAGTCCCACTTTAAGGCAGGAGATGTCCTTTTCGACGCGACGGTCGCCCTTCGCCTTTTCGCAGAGCTTTTCAAGCAGCTTTACGCCCTCGGCAATCTCGTCCTCAACGTCCTGCGCGATAAGGAATTCCGTCCTGTCCGCGTCGTAGTCGCCGAGCGTCTCGCGGAAAACGTCCATTCTGTTGTTCTCGCAGCCAAGCCCCAGCACCAGCACACCGCCCGCGTTGGGGTGCTTTACCATGCGCTGGAGGATCATTTTCGTGCGGTTGTGGTCCTCGCCAATCTGCGAACAGCCATAGGGGTGCGTGAACGTGAAAACGCCGTCGATGCCATCAATATCGCCATGCTTTTTGTTGAAAGCCTCGACAATCGCTCTCGCCTGAGCATTAACACAGCCGACCGTCGGAATAACCCACAGCTCGTTTCTGATGCCAACCTCGCCCGTTTTGCGCTCGTATACGTTCACCTTGCGGCTCTTGTAATCGGGAGCTTTCGCAATTTCCTTTTTGTTGTAGGAATAGGTGAGCGTACCCTCAAGATTTGTCGCCATATTGTGCGAGTGGATATGCTCTCCGACGGCAATATCCTTTGTCGCCTTGCCGATAACCTCGCCGTACTTAATCACGCGCTCTCCCGCCTTGATAGCCTTAAGCGCGAATTTATGCCCCTTTTCAATGTCCTCGACAAGTGTGACTCCCTCGTACTCCTCGCCCTTTTTAAGCGGAGCTAAAGCCACTCCCACGGAATCATTCGGGGTTATAACAATAGTTTTCTTCATATTATCACCCAAGAAACGCCTTAAGAGCGGCTCTTTCTCCGTTCTTCAGAATATTGTCAATATAAGACGCCACAAGCTCTGCGTTGTCGTCAACATTGAGGTCCTGCTCCCAGAAATCCACATTGGAAAGCGCCTTTACAGCGATTTCTTTCGGGTCGGAAAGCGTCCAGAGCTCCTTCCACCAAGCGAGATAATTCGCGTCGTCCGCAAGAGCAATATCGTCGTTTCCGCGCTTGCCGCGATAGAATACGCAAAGCGACGCGAACGAGAACAGAATGTGTTTCGGGCTCTTGCCGAATTTCGCGCGGTAATCGTTGTAGGTCGGGAGAAGTCTTGTCTTGAACTTAGTCGTGGAATTAAGCGCGATAGACATCAGCTCATGACGGATAAACGGGTTCATAAACCGCTCGATAACGCTGTTTGCAAACGCGTCCATCTGGTCTTTCGGAAGGTCTATTGTGGGCTTGATTTCGTCGTTTACAAGCTCCTGAACGAACTTTCCGACGTCCTCGTCGGTCACAGCCTCGCGCACGGTATCGATCCCTGCAAGATACGCGACGGGCACCATCGCGGTATGCGAGCCGTTGAGGATTTTAACCTTGCGCTGCTTATACGGCGTGATGTCGTCCGCGAAAATCACATTAAGACCCGACTTGTCCGCGGGGAGTTTTTCCTGCACAAAAGGCTCCTTTTGCAGAACCCAGAGGTGGAAAATTTCTCCCTTTACGATGTTGTTGTCGTTATAACCCGTTTCCTCGCAGATCTGCGCCGCATTGTCGCGCGGATAACCGGGAACTATTCTGTCGACAAGCGTTGAGGTGTAATGGCAAGCTGTCGTCATCCAGTTTATAAACTTATCGTCCAGCTTGTTTATCTTCGCAAGCTCAATAAGAACGCGTTTCAGCTCGTCGCCGTTGTGGTCGATAAGCTCACACGGAACAATAGCCAAGCCCTTGTTCATATCGCCGCCGAAGTGGTCGTATCTCGCTTTCAGCAGAGCAAGCAGCTTTCCCGGGAAACTCTTCGGGCATTTTGTAAGGTCGGTGTCGGTCTTATCGAGAGCAATTCCCGCCTCGGTCGTGTTGGAGATAACTATTTCAAGCTCCTCGCTCCTGCCGTAGCCGAGGAATTTGTCGTACTGCTCAAAGGGGTTTATAAAATCGCGCAGAACGTCGATAACCTTTTTGTCCTGAACCTTCTGACCCTTGTCGATACCCTCAAGGCAGAGCGTGTACAGTCCGTCCTGCTTTTCGAGATCCTTTACGCGTCCCGAGGGCATGGGCTGCACTACAGCGACGTCGGAATTTATCACTCCGCTGTCGTTGAGATTTTGCAAAATCCAGTCGACAAACGCCCGCAAAAAGTTGCCCTCGCCGAACTGGAGGATCTTTACGGGGCGGTTTGCGCTTGCTTTGTAGTTGCTTCTGTTAAGTTCCTTCATACTCAACACCTCAATTGAATAATATTTAACGCCGCTCGGGCGTTGGTTTCATATTTTAACATTGTCCCGCGCCTTGTGGTTTTTAATTCTGATAAGGCAGAACGTGCCTATTCCCACCGACATAAGCCCTATCCCGACATTCGAGATAAGCATCGCGATACCCAGAGCCTCCGCGCCTATCTGCGGGAAGCAGTTTACCATAACCAGCATTACGGGTATTCTGAACACGAAAAGCCTTGACAGATTGCACACCATCGACAGCTTTGTGTAGCCTATGCCGTAAATCAGCCCGTTTACCGCGGAATTCACCCCAAGCGCGATTATTCCTATCCTCTCGTAAGAGAAGATTTTCTCGATAAGCTCGGCTTTCGCGGGATTTCCGTCGGCAAAGTACATCGAAATTCCCTCGCTGAAAACCGTGAGAATAACAAACCCTATCGACGCTATCGTAAGGTCGAGTGCAAGCGTGCAGAAGAAGATCTGCAGCATCCGCTTATACTGCCCGACGCTCAGGTTATAGCTTTCTATAGAGCTTTCCGCGTCCTCCGTGTTCGAGGTTATGTTAGTCACCGAACCGCTTATCTGGTTTGACACGCCAAGCGCGCCGGGAGCGTCCTCGCCGTAGCCTATGGCAAGCGAGTTTACAATGACCTTTCCCATTGAAAAAACAAATTTCCCCAAAAATACAGGTATCGAAAGCGAACAGAGCGGGAAAATAAAGTCCCTCGTGAACCTGCTGTTTTTAAGGGAAAATCGGAACAGGTATTTCTTCCTTGAAAGATTTATCACCGCGTAAGTAGTAACAGACAAATCCGCAAACAATGTAGACGCCGCAACCATGGTGGTCCCCATTTTCATCACCGCAACGAAAACCACCGTGAACACAAGCTTAAGCGACATTGTCATAATGTTCACGAAAAGAATATTCAGCGTCGCGCCGCGGGCCTTTTCAAGCCCGAGAAAGTTGGAATTGAACATCGAAACGCCGATTGAAATTATCTGTATACGAAAGTAATTAAGACCGCTTTTCGCCATTTCGTCGGTAAGCCCCGCCAAGTGGAGAATTCCCTCCGCCGCAGGTTCGAGCGCCGCAATAACCACGACCGCAAACACAAAAAACATCGTTACGATAGTATTCGCGACCTGCTTCGCGTTGGCGTAGTCGCCGCGCCCGATAAGCCTTGAGACGATTATCGAGCCGCCCGTCGCAAATCCCGCGCCCAACGCGGTAAAAAGGCTCTTTATCTGCGAGATCATAACAACGGACGAAAGCGCGCCGTTATCGTTTTTCGCGACAACTATCGTATCGATTACGCTGCTAAGATACGAAAACGCGCCCAGTAATATCAGCGGGAGGGAAATACTCAGCACGACAGCCATCGGCTTGCCGTTCAGAATAAATTCCCTCCGCTTTCGGTCTTTTTCACTGACAGCGGCAGCGTCGGACATATTAAGCTCTCAGCTTAATGCGCTTTTCTGTATGCTTGTCGAACAGATAAACGCTCTCGAAAGGAATTGCAAAATCCAACTTCGCGTCAACCGCGGGCGAATCATGCGGATCAACCTTCAAGATTGTCTTTATGCCGTGAATGTCAACATAAACGTTGGTGTTGTCGCCGAGCAGCTCCGTAAGCTCGACCGTGCAGGAGATCTTGAACGCCTTGCGGATATCCTCCTTGCCCACCAGCTTTATCGCCTCGGGTCTGAACCCGAGAACCACTTCTTCACGCTCGTATTTATCAACGACTTCCTTATCCGCAACAGCGATAAGGTCGATTATGTTGTCGTTGATGTTTATCTTGCCGTCCTTGACATAGCCCTCGATAAAGTTCATCGGAGGCTCGCCGATAAATCCCGCAACGAACATATTCGTCGGGTTGAAGTACAAATCGTAAGGCGTTCCCACCTGCTGAATATAGCCGTCCTTCATAACGACAATTCTGTCAGCCATGGTCATAGCCTCGGTCTGGTCGTGCGTAACGTAGATAGTCGTAGCACCCGTCTGACGGTGAATTTGCGTAATCTCCGAACGCATCGTAACTCTCTGTTTTGCGTCAAGGTTCGACAGCGGCTCGTCCATAAGGAAAATGTCAACCTTACGAATAATTGCACGACCTACCGCGACACGCTGTCTCTGACCGCCCGAAAGCGCTCTCGGAAGTCTGTCGAGATATTCCGTAAGACCGAGAATTTTCGCGGTAGCGTTTACTTTCTGCTCGATAACATCTTCATCGACGCCCTGGAGCATAAGACCGAACGCAAGGTTATCGTAAACCGTCATGTGCGGATAAAGCGCGTAGCTCTGGAAAACCATCGCCACTCCGCGCTCACGAGGACCTTTCTCGTTTGCCCTGACTCCGTCGATGAAAAAATCACCCTTGCTGATGTTCTCAAGTCCTGCTATCATACGCAGCGTCGTGGATTTGCCGCAGCCCGAAGAGCCGACAAACACGATAAACTCACCCTTTTCGATTTCAAGGTTGAAATCGTGAACGGCATGAAATCCGTTCGGGTAAATCTTGTTGATTCCTCTTAAAGTTAAATAAGCCATAACGGTACTCTCACTTTTCAAATGGATTTTTTATTGTAAACGGTTTCCCGATTTACTTAAGGTCTGTATTGACAATATTGTCCATATCGTCATAGGTCTGGTTTTCGCCGCACATACCCCAGATAAAGGTATAATTGGAAGTTGCGACTCCGCTGTGGATAGACCAGCTCGGCGAAATTACCGCCTGCTCGTTGTGCATAATAATGTGGCGGGTTTCCTTGGGCTGTCCCATCATGTGGAACACCACATTGTCGCCCTCAAGCTCGAAGTAGAAGTAAACTTCCATTCTTCTCTCATGAGTATGCGACGGCATTGTGTTCCAGCTGTTGCCGGGAGCAAGCTCCGTCATGCCCATCGCAAGCTGACAGCTCTCGCAGACCGCGGGATTTACATACTGATTAACAACGCGCTTGTTCATATTCTCCTGCGTTCCGAGCGGGCGGTGAACCGCCATATCCTTCGTGATGTACACGGTGGGATAAGTCTTATGCGCGGGGCAGGAATTGATATAGAACTTCGCAGGATTTGATTTGTCGTCGGACTTGAACACGATTTCCTTCGTGCCCATGCCGATGTAAATGCCGTCCTTGAACCCTAAAGCGTACTCTTTGCCGTCGAGGACAATCGTGCCCTTGCCGCCGACGTTGATAACGCCCATTTCGCGTCTTTCAAGGAAAAATTCCGTGCCAAGCTCTTTCATACTTCCGAGCGACAGCTCTTTATTTACGGGCATTGCGCCGCCCGCAATCATTCTGTCCTGGTGAGAATAGGTAAGAGCAATATCGTCCTCGACAAACACCTTTTCGATAAGGTATTTCTTACGCAGCGTTTCGGTGTCGTAATGCTTTGAGTCGTCGGGATGATTGCTGTATCTGGTATCTAAGGTCATAACTTTCTCCTCTTACATTCGTTCTTTAAGGTGCTGCACGGCAAACGGAATATCGTCCCCCGTCGTCCCCTCGAAGACAAGGTTTGCGTCGGGGCAGACTTTCTTAATTTCTCCGAGAATTCTCGAATAATCAAAAATGCCCTTTCCCACGCCGCATTGTTTAAGCGAACCGTCGGGTTCTATCGTGCAGTCCTTTATGTGGAAAACGCAGATTCTGTCGCCGAAAGTCTGCAAGCCCTCGGAGAGAATATCGTACATTTTATCGACATTCGACCCGTCAAGATAGTTGTACAAATCGAAAATTATCTTGATGTTATCTCTCCCGATAGCTTTCACGGCGTATTCCAGCCGTTTAACTTCCCAGCAGACGTGTCCGAACGCGCCCTCCATGCCGACAAAGGCGTTATTGTCCTTCGCGTAGTCGCAAAGCTCCGAAAACGTGCTTATAACCCGCTTTACAGCCTCATCGGTGCGGTTTTCGGGGTGGTAGGTCCACTTGTCGCCGTTGTAAGAACCCGTCTCGCTCCCCACAATATTACAGCCAAGCTCGTGACAATGCGTAAGGTAATCCTTAAAAACAGCAACGCCGTTCTTAATTTTCTCCTCGTTCGGGTGGACGGGATTGAAATACGCGCCGATAAGCGGCACGGTCTTTCCCGCCCTCTCGAATTCGCGGCGTAACGCCTCGGCTCGGTCTGTTGTAATCGAGCCGGGGACGTAGGAAATTCCCTCAAGGCACTTGTAAGCTACAAGCTGCACACCGCAAAGCCCGAGCTCGTCGAGCCGCGCGGTGATATTTTCTTCGCCTTTAACGCCCAAATCGTGGGCGCGTATAAACAACTTCATAGATTATCTCTGAACGCGTCCCGAAGCGTCGCCGCCCGCGAGAGTTTCAACATCAGCGCGTGTTACGAGGTTGAAGTCGCCGGGGATAGTGTGTTTGAGAGCAGACGCTGCAACGCCGAATTCCAGCGCGGACTTGAAATCCTTGCCGTCAACAAGACCGCAGATAACGCCGCCCGCAAAGCTGTCGCCGCCGCCTACGCGGTCAACAATCGGGTTTATGTTGTACTTTCTCGAATGATAGAACTCTCTGGTCTTGCCGTCCATAATGCACGCGCTCCAGTCGTTGTTGGACGCGGAATGGGACTCGCGCAGCGAGGAAATTATGTACTTAAAGCCGAACTTGTCAGCCATCTGGTTGAAAATGTCAACATACCCCGAAAGCTCCAACTCGCCCTTAGTAACATCCGTAGCACCGGGCTTGAAACCGAGAACCTTCTCCGCGTCCTCCTCGTTTCCGATGCACACGTCAACATACTTCATAAGGTTGGTCATAACCTTCTGAGCCTTCTCGGAAGACCACAATTTCTTGCGGAAGTTAAGGTCAACGGACACGGTAACATTGTGCTTTTTCGCAGCCTTTAAAGCCTCCTCGGTGAGAACTGCCGCCGTATCGGACACCGCGGGAGTAATTCCCGTGAAGTGGAACCAGTCTGCGTCCTTGAAAATCTCATCGAAATTGAAATCCGCCGCTGTCGCGGTAGAAATCGAGGAATGCGCTCTGTCGTATACGACGTTGGAAGCGCGCATCGAAGCACCCGTTTCGAGGTAGTAAATGCCAAGTCTTTCGCCCGTTTTAGCGATGTGCTTTGTTTCAACTCCGTACTTGCGCAGAGCCGCCACAGCGCACGCGCCGATGGGGTTGTCGGGAACTGCGGTAACAAATTCCGCATTATGACCGTAATTTGCGAGAGAAACCGCAACGTTCGCCTCGCCGCCGCCGTAGTTTATATCGAACTCGTCAGCCTGGATAAACTTCTCGTTGCCCGGAGTGGAAAGGCGGAGCATAATCTCGCCCATAGTAACTATCTTAGCCATTGGTGTGAACTCCTTTTATCAGAATTTGTTTTTAATTACTTCTTTTCAACAAGGTGAACCTTAAATCCGCCGATTTCGTCAGCGAGGTAAACGAACTTCATTCTTCCGTCCTCGTCGTAAGTCGCGGTGGACATATCGAACTTAACGCCCTTGCGCTCAAGCTGGTAAACCGCTCTCTTGACATTGCCCGTAGCAACCGCGATATGACCGTGAGTGCCTATCTTCTCCGCTTTCTTGCACTCTACAAAAGAGCCTGCGAAAATCGCGCTGTTGCCGACTTTCTGCTCCCAGCCGAACAACTCGCCGAACTTCGCGGTAATTGCGGAAGCGTCAGACTCATTCTCAGCGTTGATGCCTACGTGAACAAGCTGGAAGTCCAGCATCTTGTTGATTGCCGACTTGCAAAGCTCGGTAATCTCAGCCCATTTCTGAGCCTTTACAAGCTTGTCGGGAACAATCCACGAGCCGCCGCAGCAAACTATCTTCTTAAATCCGAGGTAGGTGTTGAGATTGTTCTCATTAACGCCGCCCGTCGGCATGAACTTCATATTGGAATACGGCGCGGAAACCGACTTGATGTAAGCAAGACCGCCCGCCTGCTCTGCGGGGAAGAACTTAACGAAATCAAGACCCAGCTCCATAGCCTGCTCTATCTGAGAGGAGTTTGCAACGCCCGGAGCAAACGGCACGCCCTTGTCAAGACAATGCTTTACAACTTTCGGATTAAGACCCGGAGCTACGCAGAACTTCGCGCCCGCCGCGATAGCCGCGTCGCATTGTTCAATGGTAGTAACCGTGCCCGCACCCACAAGCATATCGGGGTAAGCCTTTACCATCTGGGAAATTACCTTGTCCGCGCCCGCCGCACGGAAAGTTACCTCCGCGCAATGAATTCCGCCCTCGTAAAGAGCCTTGGCGAGATTTACCGCGTCATCGGTATTTTCCAGCTTGATAACGGGAACTATACCCGTACCCTCAAGCTGATCGAGAAACTGTTTATTATCCATTTCGTCCAACCTCCTTTGAGATGTCACAAAATTATCTGCCGAGCCAACCGCCGTCAACAGCGATTGTAAAGCCGTTCACATAGTTGCTTGCCTCAGACGCGAGGAACACAGCCGTGCCCATAATATCGTCGGGAGTGCCCCATCTGCCTGCGGGGATACGGTCGAGAATAGCCTCGCTCCTGTCAGCGTCCGCGCGCAGAGCCTTAGTGTTGTTTGTAGCCATATATCCGGGAGCGATTGCGTTTACGTTAATGCCGTCCTTAGCCCACTCGTTTGCCATAGTCATTGTAATTCCCTTTACAGCGGACTTCGACGCGGTGTACGACGGAACGCGAATACCGCCCTGATAGGACAGCATGGACGCTACGGAGATTATCTTACCGCGGCTCCTGCCCTCGACTGCCTCTTGTTTCATAAACTGCTTTGCAACAGCCTGCGACAAGAAGAACAGCGTGCGGCAGTTTACGTTCATAACGAGATCCCAGCTTGCAACCGAGAAGTCGATAGTGTCCTCGCGCTTGATAACGCCTGCGTTGTTTACAAGAATATCGATACGTCCGAACTTTTCAAGACAGGTGTTGATAACGTTGTCTATGGGGTCGAGAGTTGAAAGATCGGCTTGAATAAACTGGAAATTATCCGCGCCCAGCATCTCCTGAGTAGCCGTGCTCGGCATATTCGAAACGCCGAGAACCTTTGCGCCCGCCTCGACAAACGCCTTAGAAAAGCCCTGTCCGAGACCCGTGTCGCTGCCCGTAACTATTGCGACCTTACCTGCCAAGCTGAATTTGTCCAAAATCATAATTTCATTCCTCCGCTAAAATAATTTATTTTATGGACGGCATTTCTCCGACCAAAAATACCTAAAAAATCCCGACTGCCCTTAAAACAGTCACATACGCGAAAATCGTCACCGCGCTTGCAAGACTGGTCCACACGACAAGCTGCCCCGCAAGTTCGTCGTCCGCGCCCATTTCTTTCGCCATAATCGCGCTTGCGACAGCCACCGGCGTTGCAAACACCCCGACGTACACCGCGAAATGCTCTCCCGAAAGCCCCAGAGCGCCTTTGAGAAGATACGCGCCCAAAAGCCCCATTATCGGCACGGCAACGGTTCTCATAACAGTCCCGAAAACGATTTCTCTCTTAAGCCTTGAAACCGCCGAAAACTCAAACTTCCCGCCAAGCACTATAAGCGCAAACGGCGTGCAGATGGATTTTATGTTCTCAAGCGTCTTGTAGAGAAACTCTATATCGGTAAGCCGAAACCCTATCCCCGCCTTCACAAACAACGCCCTTATTCCGAGCGCCGCAAGTCCCGCGAGAGTGCCGAGTATCAGCGGGTTTTTGATTATCCCGAGCAGGATTTTCGGAACGTCTACTTTCTGCTTTCCGTTATCGTTATCCTTGCCGTTGCCGTTAAACAGCGACAGCGCGATAACTCCCAGAATATTGAACGTCGGAACGCAAAACGCCGACATAACGCCCGCGGCAGCCTCACCCGCGCTCCCGAAAAGAGAGCCCGCAAGCGGAATACCGATTATCGCGTAATTCGAGCGGAACATGCCCTGTATAAGCGCGCCCCTCTTTGCGGGGTCTTTGGTGAACGCGCAGCTTATCGCCACCGCAAGGAAGAAAATCACCAGCACCCCCGCTATCCCGTACAGGATAAACGCGAAGTTTATATCGCCGAAACTCTCTATCCCGTAGACGTTGCAAAACAGCATTACGGGCAGCAGCACCCGAAACGTCAGCTTGTTTCCCACGTTCAGGAAGTCCTTTGAGAGCATTCCTATGCGTTTGAGGATATACCCCAGCACAATCAGCAGAATTATCGGCAAAACGGCGTTTGCCGCAAACAGAAAAGCGTCAGTCACTTCAATATCTCCCCGAGCGGGAAGAAGTCCTTCAAATACTCGCTCGTTCCTTTAATCATACGGCAAAACAGCTCTCTCGCCCGCGATACCGAAAGCCCCGAGCAAAGCGGCTGATTTGCGAACGCCTCAAAAATCATCGAAAAATCGCGGTTTTTGACGCCGTAATAAGTGTTTTCAATGTTCACCGCATTTCGGTAAACCAGAGCGTTTACCGTTTTCGGCAGCGGTTTCGCGGTAATCGGTTTTACCGAATTTCGAGAGAACACGCAGTTGGTCTCAACAATAGACCCTAGCGGCAAATCGGGCATTTGTCCGACATTCGGCACATTCGCATTTGAAACATGCGCGGGGATAAGCCCCAAAATCGCCTTCATAAGCTCGACTACTTCTTCCCCGCTCGGACGAACCTCGATTTTCTCCGCGCCGCCTGCGATCCTCTCGGACTGCGCGATTTTTTCCTCCCTGTCGCGCTTTCTGTAGTCAACAGTGGTCAGATGAAACAGCCAGTTTTCCGCGTCCGCCTTGTCCTTCAAATACCACGAGTTGTTCATAAACTCGACCAGATGTCTGTCGCCCGCCGCCGCAAGCACCCCGAACCGCCTGAAGAGATCCATCTTCACCTTATTCCCGTAGAGGAACGGATTTTCTCCGCGAAAATCCTGTGGTTCAAAGCCGATTTGCTCACAGTAGCCCTGTTCGTAGAATTTATCAATAAATTCGGGAAGAATACCGAGCATATCCGTCCCGTTGAAGTTAGCCTCAGTAATCCACGTAAAATGGTTTATGCCGCACGCGTCAATCCGAATATCCTGCCGCGTGGGCTTTTCCACACCCAACAGCTCGTGCGCC
The DNA here is from genome assembly GCA_947625335.1 of uncultured Clostridia bacterium. Classification (GTDB taxonomy): domain Bacteria; phylum Bacillota; class Clostridia; order Oscillospirales; family Ruminococcaceae; genus CAG-115. The sequence goes on from CANQNY010000014.1 coordinate 25,957, forward strand.
GCGCAGCACAGAAACTCCTGCGCGTGAAAAACCTCGTGACAGCACCCGAACGCCTTGATTTTCGGGAAAACATCGTACAGCGTCTTTGTGCAGGCAGTCATGGGGTTCGTGAGATTTATCACCCACGCGTCGGGGCAATGCTTTGCAATTGCTCTAGCAAATCCCTCGTAAATCGGTACGGTTCTCATCGCCCTGAGAACTCCTCCCGGACCCACGGTATCTCCCACCGACTGGTAAATTCCGTATTCTTCGGGCAAATGAACGTCAACCACCATTTCATCAAACGTTCCCGGCAAAATCGAGCACGCGACGAAATCCGCGCCGTCCAGAGCCTCTCCAATCTCCGAATACACCCTGTAATCCCACTTTGAGACCGTTTCGGGCGACTCGTTTATCCTCTCGCCAATCTTTCTGTTGCGCTCCGCCGCAGGAATATCGATGTCGTAAAGCGCGATTTCTCCGCAAAGCCCGTCTGCAAGCGCCAGATCGGTCATAAAGACCCTTGCCCACGCCTTTGAACCGCCGCCAATATAAGCGATCTTGATTTTTTTCATACTCTCCCCCGCTTATACCGCCGAAAGCCGTTTAACCTCGGTATAGCACAACACGAACGGCGCGACGCCCTTTGCGTCGTTTTCCACAACAGGCTCGGAAATGTAGTATTCATAGCTCCCGTCGCGGCGTTTGTTGTCCTCGGGACCCAGTCCCGCCACAAGGCAAATTCCGCCGAGATTAAGCTCTCCGTCGTCGTTTATCTTAAGATATTTCCGGCATATCCCGTCAAACGTCTTTTTGCCCATTTCGGAATATTTCTTATCGATAACTCCAAGCCTTGCGCCCTTCATCATCGCGTAAGCTATCATGCTGCTGCCGCTGGTTTCGAGGTAGTTGCCCTCCTCGCCGCCGCGGTCGATAACCTGCCAGAACATTCCCGTGTCGGGGTCGGCATATTGAGAAATTCCCTCAATTGCCTCGCGGAAAATCGAAATAAGCTCTGCAATTGCGTCATCGTCGTCGATATATTCAATATTGTCAATCAGCGACACGCAGAACCAACCCATAGCCCTGAGCCAGAAATTCTTCGAGCAGCCCGTGTTTTTATCTGCCCAGAACGCCGTTTTCGAGCAGTCCATTCCGTGATAGAACAGCCGCTTTTTGGGGTCGAACATATATTTTCTTACGTTCTTGAACTGCGACACGGTGTCGCTGTAATCCCCGCCGCCGTACTCCTTCTGAAAACGCACATAAAACACCTGCGCCATATACAGACCGTCAAGCCAGATCTGGTTCGGGTAAATCAGCTTGTGCCAGAAATTTCCCGTGTTGGTGCGGGGTTGCTTTTCAATCTGACTATGCAGCAGGAAGATGGCTTTTTTATACTTCTCCTTGCCCGTCTGCTTGTACAAATCGAACAGCACACGTCCCTCGTTTATATCGTCCAGATTGAACTTATCAACCGAATAGCCGAGAATTGAGCCGTCCTCGGACACATAATAATCTATGAATTTCTCCGCGAAATCGAAATACTTCTGCTCGCCCGTAATATCAAAAGCGCAAAGCAACGCGGTTATCATGCACCCGTCTATGTAATTCCAATGAGCGGGTTTTCCCTGGCGAATGTTCTCGATATTCCAGAGCGGAGCATTCGGCGCAGAACCCTCCAGCAGCCTGTCAATATAGCGGTCTATCTGTTCGTACATATCGCACCTCTTCAGCGGTTTATTTCACCGCAGTTTTTCGCAATAAGCTCGTCGCCCTCGCACCCCTCGACAGTCACGTTTTTCACGGTAAGCCGCTTTACGTTGTCAAAATACATTCCCGCGCGGCATAGCTTTTCGTTGTTGTTTTTCATCGAGGGGAAACCGGGTTCGGCTTTCTCGTCGTAGGTGAACTTAATGTTCTCCACCGTAATCTCGTCGATAGGCATTTCGGGCAGCCCGTCGCAGTAGCACGCCGCAACATGGCAATTAAGGCACTCCATATCGCGGAACGTAAACTTGCCCAAATACGGCGTTCTGTCGTCCACAGGCAACTTCTCACGTGTGGTGTTGTACTCGGAAAATCTGTCCGGGTCGCAGCAGTTGTACCACATATTGATAACTATCGGCGTCAGCACGCCGTCCATTTTTATGTTCTCAAACAAAACCCCGTCGATAACCGCGTCCTTGCCGCGCCCGCGTCTGGTTTTTATACGCAAGCCGCGGTCGGTATGCGCGAAAATACAGCGGTTTACGGTAAGATCTTTCACGCCGCCCGCCATTTCGCTGCCGAGCGTCACCGCGCCGTGCCCGAACTGCATAATGCAGTTTCTTATAGTATGACGGGAGGCGGGAGTCTTGTATTTTTTGCCTATTTCAATCTTGCCCGACTTTATCGCAATGCAGTCGTCCCCAACAGAGAACCTGCACCCGATTATGTTCACCTTATCGCACGCCTCAGGGTCAAGAGCGTCGGTGTTCGGGCTGTCTTTCGGAGCGTTAATCGAAAGGTCAAAGAAATTCATTTCTGTCGAGAAATACGGGTGGAGCTGCCACGAGGCGGCATTCTGAGCCGTAATCCCGTGAACAGTCACGTTTTTGCAGCGGTTGAAGAACAGCAATCTCGGACGAGCGATTTTGCGTTCTTTCACATTCACCCACCATTGAGAATTCTGAGCGTTTCCGTCAACCGTTCCCCTGCCGACAATATTGATATTTTCGGCGTATTCTGCGAAAATAAGAGCTTGGTGCATCGGCACGGATTCGCCCTCCCACATACCGAACTGCACGTCCTCGCCGCTAACCAAATCGGTAAGCGTACCGGGAATAACGGGATAGCGCGACTCATCGGTAAGCCCCAGCAGAACCGCATTCTCGCCGAGCTCTATCGTGATATCGCTTTTAAGGCTCAGCGGCGCGGTATTATACACCCCGTCGGGAATGAACAGTCTCCCGCCCTTCGGCAGGCAGTTTATCGCGGACTGTAAGGCGATAGTATCATCAGCCTTTCCGTCGCCCGCCGCCCCGAAATCTTTCGCGCTTACCGCGCAGGTTTCTTTTTGTGTGGTGAACTTTATCGGCTGTTCCCCCGTGACCTCAAGAGTGTACTCCTTGCCCGGTACGAGCGAAAACAGCGAAAAGACGTTGGTGTTCGAGGAGAATTTCTTCTCCCCGTCCAGCGTCACAGAATATTCAGTTTCATTATAGAATGGGGAGGTATTCTCCAGCTCAAAACAAGCGGAAACCGACCCGATAAAAAGCGTGTTAATCATAAAACCTCCCGTCACTTGCGGTCGCCCGCAGCTTTCGCGTTTGCATCGCGGAAAATCTTGATAATCGTGTTTTTCATAGTGATAAACAGCATATCAAAGCCCATATACAGCAACCCGAACAACAGCGGTTCTACCCCCACGGGAACCGTTTCCGCAGTCTCGACGTCGCCCACGAGTATAGTGTTTATCGCGTTATAGGTCCAAACCACGCAGAAAAGCAGCACCGCAGCATAAAGGACGTTGATAAACATCGACCAGAACTTTCGGGTCGTCACCATCATCCACTTGTCGTAGGCGTGTTTTTCGGGTTCAAGACTTCGCAAACTGTGGTTTACGAGAAGATCCGTCGAAACCCCCAGACCAATGGCAAGCGCCGCCATTAGATCGAGGTTTTGCAGATACATTCCCAAACCCCACATAAAGAAGTAGCACATCGCGCCCGCAAACCAGAATTTTACAAACAAAATCTTCACCCAAGTCGGGATATTAAGCCCCTTGGACTTGTATTTCTTGATTTCGGCGTCGGACACCTCCGGCGCGTTTTTCGCGTTTACGAGCCTGTCGACCGCGTCGGTTTTCAGTTTGTAATATTCCGCCGCCGACTTCTTCTCGTCCTCGGCGTAGCGATTGCGCTTTTTCTTCGACATAAAATTAAATCACCTTATTGAAAATTGTCCCTTTTGCAATGAAAGCAACAAAAGCCTTGTGCGGCTGATGCTGCTTTTCATTACTATAAGTTTGTTAAAATTAGTCCTCGCCCGAAATATCGATAGCACCCATAGACTCGTTGCCCTCGACATCGATAGAGGTGTTGATTTTCCTCAGCAGCTTGCTGTAAACAGGCAGCAGAAGAATAAGAGCAATGCTTACTGCAATAAGGATAATGTGCAGCGAAACTACCGCTTGAGCAGTATTGATGTA
>CANQNY010000015.1 GCA_947625335.1 uncultured Clostridia bacterium
TATGGAATACGGCGTTTGCAATTAGCGGAAACAGCGGCGTCGGCACGGGCAACAATCCCGGCGGGTTTATCACGACGCCTATCGATCCCAACAGAAATATGCTGCTGTTCCTTGTAATCGCACTCGGCATAATCCTTATTTCGCTGCTTATCGTGTCGCTGTTCCTCAGCAAGAGCCGCAAGAAAAAGATCAGACACAGACAGGAAATGGCGCTTGCGGCGGCGCAGGCTGCGGCGGCTGACAGCGGAAGTTCGTGGAATGATACGGAAGTGCCGCCCGAGACCGATTTCAATATCGCAAGCCTTACCGAGGAGGCGGGAAAAGAGTCCCGCGAGACTATCCTCAAGCGCGAGATTGCAGAATTTGCGCGTTCAAGCCCCGAAATCGTGGCGAATATTCTCCGCAATATGATGCGCGAGGAAAACGAAAAGTAAGTTCGGCTTTGGCGTTATGACGCAGTTTTGATATTCATATTATAATTTATAAAGCGGGGAGGGAAAACCAATGCCTGCAAAGAAGGAAGAAAAGAAAGAGGGTATGACCGCCGCCCAGAAAGGCGCGCTGGTTTTGGCGTCCATGGGCGCGGAGAACGCGTCGGCGATATATAAGCACCTGTCCGACGACGAGGTCGAGGCTATCTCCGTCGAGCTTGCGCGTATGGAGTATCACCCTATCGAGACGGTCGAAGAGGTTTTAAACGAGTTCTACGAGCTTTGCCTTACGCAGAAAGTGGTTACCGAGGGCGGTCTTGATTACGCGAGGAGCGTGCTTGAAAAGGCGTTCGGACACGAGGCGGCGGATATGCTGCTTAACCGTATTACAAAGCAGCTTGAAACCAAGTCGTTCGATTTCGTGCGCAAGGCGGACTATAAAAACCTGCTTGCTATCGTTCAGAACGAGCATCCGCAGACTATCGCGCTTATTCTCTCGTATGCGAGAGTGGATCAGGCGTCGGCTATTTTGTCGGAGCTGCCGAAAGAAAAGCGCGTTGAGGTTGTAAAGCGCATTGCGAATATGGACAGAGCCTCGCCTGAGGTGGTAAAGTCCATTGAAGGCTCGCTTGAAAAGAAGTTCGCGACGCTGGCGTCCACCGATTCCATGGAAGTCGGCGGTATAAACTACGTGGCTGAGGTCATGAACAACGTTGACCGCGCGACGGAGAAATACATATTCGACGAGCTGTCGGTGCGCGATCAGAAGCTGGCTGATTTGATTAAGCAGAAGATGTTCGTTTTCGAGGATATTGTCAACCTCGATTCCAAGGATATTCAGGAGTTTGTCAAGCAGGTGGATTCCAAGGATCTTGCGGTCGCTATCAAAGGCTCTACGCAGGAGGTTGCGGAGTGCATTTTCCAGAACATCTCCTCGCGTGCGAGAGAAAATCTTCAGGCGGATATCGAGTATCTGCACAATGTTCGTATGCGCGACGTAGACGAGGCTCAACAGCGCATAGTCGGCATTATCAGACGGCTTGAGCAGGAGGGCACAATTACTATTTCCCGCGGCGGCAGCGATGAAATTATCGCATAAATTTGCCTTGCCGTGAGTCGGAGGGATTTTTTTGGGAGTGTTGAAATACAGCTCCGTGCGATACGGCGGCAGCGGCGTTGATATAGGGAATGCGGTCGTTTTTCACAGGCAGTCGGAGGAACAGCCCGAACCTGAAAAAAAAGACGACGCGGATACCGAAGACGCTGCAGTTGAGCAAAAGCCGCAGCCCGACGAACGGGAGGTGCTTGAGGCTGAGAAGGAGAAGTTAGCGCGCCGCGAGGCGGAGATCGTCGCGAAAGAACGCGAGATTGAGCGTCTGCGCGATGAACTTGCGGCTTTGAAAGAGCAGTATATCGAGCAGGGCAAAGAGGTCATTTTGGAGGCGAAAAGGCGCGCCGACGAGGTTATCGCAAACGCCGAGGATAAGGCGCAGCAAATCGCCGAGGACGCGGAGAAAAACCGCGGCGGGGTGTTTATCAAGGCGCGCGCCGAGGGTTTCGAGCAGGGAAAGAAAGACGGCGTTGCGGCGTGTCTGGCGCAGGGCGAGGGCGTTTTGAACGAGGCAAGGAGCTTCATGGAGAGCATAAACGCCCGGAAAGCCGAGTTGTTCTCGAAATACGAGAAAGAAATCTTCGACACGGTTATGGAGATTGCAAACAAGGTTACGTTGGACTCCATGGCGGTGAAAGACGGTACAGCCGCAAAGAAACTCATTAAAAAGGCGGCGAAGGACTTCAGAAATTCGCAGCTTATACGGATAACGCTTGATGAAAACGGCGCTACGACTAAACTCGCGGGCGATTACGAGTATCTTAAAGAGCTTTGCGGGGGAGTGGCTCACGTTGAGGTGGAACTTCTTGCGGACGGCGAGCCGGGAACGGTTATTGTCGATAACGGCGAGGAAATCACCGACGCGGGTATTCAGACTCAGCTTAAGATGATAAAAGAGCTGGGCAGCGGAATGTTTTTAGAGGACGCTCCGAAAAAACGCCGCAGAAAGAAAGCGGCGCAGGACGTTCCCGAAGAGCCTGAAGAGGAACAGGAAGAGTCCGATTACATTGAGGAATAAGCGTATTTTCGGCAGGAAAAGGCGGGTTGTTTATGCTTAATCTTACAGCGTTTCGTGATGAGATAAAGGACAGCGACCTTTTCCGCTATATGGGAAAAATCGAGAAGATTGTCGGAATGACTATCGAGGCTAGCGGTCCTGTCTGCAATATAGGCGATGTGTGCCGCATATTCTCAAAAGATATGTCATCTTACATAAAAGCCGAGGTTGTGGGCTTTAACAAGAGCAATATCCTGCTTATGCCCTATACCGAGATTGAGGGAATAGGTCCGGGTAGCATTGTTGACAATACGGGGGATAAACTTTCCGTAAAGGTCGGCGAGGGGCTTAAAGGGCGAATTATCGATGCTATGGGAAGTCCGCTTGACGGCGGGGATGAAATAGCGTACTCGGACGAAGTTTCCATTACGGGAATTCCCGTAAATCCGTTTACAAGACCGCCTATTCACGAGACTATAGAGCTTGGCGTTAAGGCTATCGACGGTATGCTTACCATGGGCAAGGGTCAGAGAATGGGCATTTTCGCGGGTTCGGGCGTCGGAAAATCGACGCTTATGGGAATGATTGCGAGAAAGGTCAAGGCGGACGTCAATGTTATCGCTCTTGTGGGAGAGCGTGGGCGCGAGGTGCGCGAGTTTATCGAGCGCGACTTGGGTCCGGAGGGCATGGCGCGTTCGGTGCTGGTTGTGGCAACTTCGGATCAGCCCGCGATGATGCGCAGCAAATGCCCGCTTACCGCGACGGCAATTGCAGAGTATTATATGAATCAAGGCAAGGATGTGCTGCTGATGATGGATTCCCTCACGCGTTATGCTATGGCGCTGCGCGAGGTGGGGCTTTCCACGGGCGAGCCGCCGATTGCAAGAGGCTATACGCCGTCGATTTACAGCGCGATGCCGAAACTTTTGGAGCGCGCGGGCAACTTCCCGAAAGGCTCTATTACGGGGATTTACACGGTGCTTGTTGAGGGCGACGACACAAACGAGCCGATTGCCGATACCGTCCGCGGTATTATCGACGGACACATAATTCTTTCGCGTAAAATAGCGGCGCAAAACCATTACCCCGCTATTGACATACTTTCGAGCGTTTCCCGTTTGATGAGCGAGATTGCTACTCCGGAGCATAAAGAGGCGGCGGGGAAACTGCGAAATTTGCTTTCGCTGTACAACTCGAATTACGATTTAATTTCGATAGGCGCGTACAAGCACGGAACAAATCCGCAGCTTGACGAGGCAATAAATAAGATAGACGCGATAAACGGGTTTCTTATGCAGGCGGTGGAGGACAGCGTAAGCTTTAACGAGACCGTTCTGCGGCTTATCGACGCCGTCAGCGACAAGTAGTGAGGGTGATTTTGAGTGAAGAAATTTCAGTTTACACTGCAAAAGCTCAAAGATTTCCGCGAACAGGAGCTTGACAGGCAAAAAAACGCTTTGGCGCTGCTGCAGGCGGATCTTAAGCATATCGAGGACGCGAGGGAACTTCTTATCGAGAAGGTCGCCGAGCAGAGCGAGCAGCTTGAACGCGTGTGCAGGCTGGGTTCGACGGCAAGCGATATTTCCATGCGAAAGCGTTATATTGTGACGTTACAGCAGGAAATTCACGTTAAAGAGCAGCTTGCCGAGGAAAAGAAACACGAGATTGAAAAGCAGCTTGAGGTCGTGGTCGAGGCGACAAAGGAAGTGCGAACCCTCGAAAAGTTGGAGGAAAAACAGCTTGAGGAGTACAATGCCGCCGCAGGCAAGGAAAACGAGCAGTTTATCGAGGAATTCGTAAGCGGCAGCACGGTTCGTGCGGCTATTTCTGCGGCGGAGCAGTAATTATCAGTTATCAACGGCGAAAGCCTTGATATATAAATTATTTTTTTAAGGAGGTGAAACAATGGCGGTTTCTATGTACAGCAGCGGGAATAGGGCGGACTTTATGATAAGCGACGCTAATCTCCCGCAGAGGTTGGAGCAGCTTGGAAAGCTTGAAGACGCGCAGACCGCGCAGTTCGCGAAGATTTTGAACGAATTCGGAGGGAACGGGACGGCTGTCGAAACGGAGACTCTGACGGTCGAGAGCAACGCGCCCGCAGCAGATTTTACGGAGTTTGATACTCTGCCCGATGACCCGATGGCGCTTGCGAGAATGATTCTCAAAGGCGATGTGAAGGTCGAAGAGGTGCCGAAAGATAAGCTTACCTACGATCTTTTGAAGGCAATTGTTGTCCTCAAAAAGTACGCGGAGGGCGATGCGGAGGCTACCGAGGAAGACGAGGAAAAATCCGAGGATACCGTTTTCGATCCCGCAAAGGCGGCTGTTCTTCAGCAAAACTTCTCGATGACTCTTGAAGATATGATAGTTATGGCTATCTACGATGTTATCGAAAAGCACAACGAGCGCGAGGCTGAGGACAAAGTCACCATGCTTGACGGGATAAGCGAGCCCATTCCCGAGGGCGAAACGCTGCCGTTCCCGGTAGAGAGCGAGCAGGACAATGCGGCTGATGATTCGGTGTTCGCACAGATCGTTGAAAATCACGTTGACGCGGTCGCTGAGGAGCAGGCTAGAGAAAACCGTGATACGTTCGTTTCGAGCGAAAGCGATGAAAACGCGCAAAGTTTGTTCGAGGTTTCCGACAACACACAAACCGACGATGTTTCAAAGGTTCTGGGCGAGGCTGTGAAGAACGGCGAAATAGGCGAGGTCAAGGAGACTAAGACGACCGAACAGCCTGTAGTTGTCAAAAACGACGGCGAGGCTGCGGAAAAGTCTGTGAAAGCGATGAAAGGCGTTAAGGAGGACGGCGCGGCAAATGCTGTCGGCAGGGAGGCTGCAAAGACCGATGATGTCGCACAAAAGTCCGACAGGGCAAAGGCAATAAGCGAGGAGCTTGAAATGCTCAAAAACGCTAAGCAAAAGCCCGAAACGGAGCAAAAGCCGCAGGATGACGTCGGAAAGACCTCGATCTTACAGCCGAACATTTCAGAAAGTCAGATGATTTTCAAAAAGGACAACGGCGAGTTTCTTGTTGTTTCGCAGAAAGAGTTTACGTCACAGGTCATGAAACTTGTGGAGGAGGCTGTCAAGGAGAACAAGGAAAACACCGAGTATTCTCTGATGCTTAATCCCGAGGAGCTTGGAAAAATCACCGTAAAGCTTACAAAGGCGGCTGACGGAGCGGTTTCGGTTACTATTATGGCTGAAAACGCGAGAACACAGCGGCTTTTGGAACAGCACAGCGAGCTTATGCAGAGCAATCTCAAAAACAACGGCGTTCAGCTTGAAAGCTGGCAGACAGTCCGCGAAAGTCAGCAGGAAACGTTAGCGCAGGACTACAACGGCAGCTCCAAGAACCCCTACTACCGCGAGGACAACAAAAAGTCCGATGATGACGAGGAAGAACGGTCGTTTGCGGACATTATCGCGGCAATGTAAATTTTTAAAAAGGAGGAAACACAATGGCGGATATTATACCGGATCTTACCGGCTATACCTCTTCGGCGGATCAGATAAGGGCAAATCACGAGAAGTATAAAGACCTTTATATCGACGCGGATAAGGACCTTATCAGTCAGGAGACGTTTTTGAACCTGCTGGTTGCGGAAATGAGCAATCAAGACCCGCTTGAGCCTACCACCAACACCGAGTTTATCTCGCAGCTTGCGACTTTCTCGTCTATGCAGTATATGCAGGACTCCAGCAAGTACGCTATGGCAAACTACGCGTCGTCGCTGGTCGGGAAAATTGCTACGGGCTCTAAAATGGACGGCGCAGACCTCGTTATGAAGACGGGCACGGTCGACAAGGTAATAAAAAGCGGAGATACCTTTACGGTAACTATTGACGGCGAGGATTTCGACATCTCGAAAATCACTTCCGTTCAGGCGGGAGATTCCGCAAGCGGCAGCTACGGTTCGTCTAATCTCGGCGACAGGATTGCAAGAGCGGCTATGATGGTCGGAATGTTTGCAACTATCAACACCGATAACGGTCCGATTTACGGATTTATCGATGCGATAAGCGTTAAAGACGGGAATATAAGCGTTCTCGTAGGCGGGAATAATTACGCTATGGAGGATATTACCGAAGTTACATACGCGTCGGTTGTTGATCCCGAAAATCCCGGCACTACCGAACCCACCGAACCCGATGACAGCGCTGACGACAAGGTTGACGGCACAGAACCCGTCCAGCCCGACGATAACACCACCGATGAGGTTGAGGGCGATAATTCGGAGGAAGTCGAGGACGTTCCCGATCTGGAGGAATCGTGATAAACATAGGGCAAGGAGGCTAATATGCTTATAAGCGAGTATCTGGCGCTCCGAAATCAAATAAGCGTTACCACAGGCACGGCTGTCGGCACGGCGGGCGTTGCGCCGCAGACGGCGGAAAACGCGGGCGAAAGCTTTGCGGACGCGCTGCGGGAAAAAATTGCCGAAAAACAGGGCGTTGAGTTTTCAAAACACGCTATGCAGCGGCTTTCCGAACGCAGTATCGACATCACCTCGGGCGATACGCTCGACAGGCTTAATAAGGGCGTTGAAATTGCGGCGGATAAGGGCAGCAATGACGCGCTGGTCCTTGTGGGAACAAACGCGTTTGTTGTGAGCGTCAAAAACAACAAGGTAATTACTACCATTCCTCAAGAGGAATTGAAAGGCAGCATTTTCACAAACATTGACTCTACCGTGATCATTTGATAATGAACGGACCTTCGGGAATTCATACGAAAACCTGCGATTGAGGTTTTCGCACGGTGAGAGAGAAATTTATTTTGGAGGTCAATTTTATGGTTAAATCACTTTATTCCGGCGTTTCGGGTCTTAAGACCCACCAGCAGAGAATGGACGTTATCGGTAACAACATCGCAAACGTCAACACAGTCGGCAACAAAGCGGACGTTGTTACGTTCAAGGACGTTTATTACCAGACAAAGCGCAGTCCTTCGGCGGCTACGGCTACCCTGGGCGGCGTAAACCCCAGACAGGTAGGTTACGGCGTTCAGATGAACACAACCACCGCGAATATGACCCAATCAGGTTATACCCAGTCGGATAACACGTTCGATATGGCGATAAACGGTCAGGGTTTCTTCCAGGTAATGGACGGCGCAGGAAATATTTTCTACACCAGAGCGGGTATTTTCAACGTCGATGAAGAGGGTTACGTCGTAAATGCCGACGGTTATCACGTTCTCGGCGTTACGGGCAACAGCGACGGTCAGGAGGCAGGCTCCGAGATATTAAGACTTGTAATTCCCGATACCGACGCGCATGTTTCCTCCGCTACAAAGAGAATAGCGGGCACAAATGTTACGCTTTCCGTGACAGCGCCGTCGGATTACACCAATATGTCGGTTACGTTTGTAGAAAGCGAGTACCCGTATGCTACTTACGCTAACAATATTCTCTCGATTTACTTCAACTCCAACGCTCAGTACGAGTCGGAGCAGGATTTCGAGAACGCGATAAACCAGGCTCTCCAGGCGGGCGGCGTTTCGCTCCCCGATGAAGTCGAGCTTGCGTTCGATTTCGAGTCTATCCCCGACGACCCCAACTCCAAGATAGGCAAAAACAGCGTTTCGGGTTACAATTTCACGACCAGCGACGCGTCGACCGAGTTCGCTTACAAGATAGGCGAGGGCAACTGGGCTTATATGCGGTTCTCTATCGACGACAATACAAGCACGGATAAGGTTAAGGTAACATTTCAAAAGGACAGCGATGACCCGCCTAAGGCTGAATATGATGAAGCCACTGGAACTTGGAGTATAACGTTTGGTTCGGAGGCAACTCAGAGAGATATTAACGACGCTATCAAGAAGGCTATCGAGGAATTTAGCGAGGATGAGAAAAATGCAGGCAAAAAATGTTCCAACCTCACGCTTGATTCTTTCGTTGTCCCCAACGACGGAACCCAGAAGAGAGAAGATATACTTGAAGAAATGTTCAAGAACGGTAACGGTGGGCAGGCAGTTCGCGGCGTAGCGGATTCGTCGCAGGCGACCGGCGCGCTTGATTTCACCATGACCGAGCCGGGCGCATACGCAAACGACTACAAAATCGTGTTCTCGTATGTTCAGGGCTACGACAAGACCAAGGCTGTCTGGGACGGCAACACCATTACGGTAAGCGTCTGCGCGAACTCCACGATTGCCGACGTAAACGAGGCAATCAGACGCGCGGCAAACGGCGACCCCAAGAAAGTTATTAAGTTCAACAACATTTCGGGACTTGCATGGGGAGACGGATATGACGGCTCTTACGCAACTGTAGATGAGACCGGCAAGGTGACCGCTCCTAAGGATAAGGAAGAATCGGAAGTTTGGAATCCCGGCATGAGAGAGGCTTTCTTCTCGGGACACCCGTCGATTTCTCCCGCGGGCGCTGACGACTCGTTCTTTACAAAGGTTGCAAAGGGGCTTTCGACGTTCGCTCTGACAGACGGGCGCACGGGCGACCCGCAGTCGGTCAAGGACATCGACCTCACCGTTCAGCAGGACGGCACGATTATCGGCAGACACCCCATTTTCGGGGATATGGTTCTCGGGCGCATTGACCTTGCGACTTTCGACAACCCGAACGGTCTCGCGAAAGTCGGCGGTACTAACTTCGAGGCAACGGTAGCTTCCGGTCCCGCACAGCTCGGAATTCCCGGTTCGGGCAACACGGGCGTTGTACTTTCGGGTACGCTTGAAATGTCCAACGTTGACCTTGCGGACGAGTTCACCAACATGATAACCACCCAGCGCGGCTATCAGGCTAACTCCCGTGTAATCACGGTGTCGGATACCATGCTTGAGGAGCTTCTCTCGCTCAAGAGATAATAATTTTTGACCCGCAAGCCGCGGGGAGCGATCTCCGCGGCATTTGGGCGGGAATTTGAGGTAATTTATGATTTTTCTTACAAAACTCGACGGAAAAGAGTTTATGCTCAACGAAAATCTTATCGAAACGGTAAATGAAACGCCCGATACCGTTATCGTGCTTGAAAACGGGCATAGTTACATCGTTCGTGAAAGCATGAACGAGATACAGCAAAAAATTTTTGAAAATTCAAGGCTTAAAAGGCAGGCGCGTTTCAAGCACGCTTTCCCCGAAAACGACGAGCCTTTGACATAAAGATTCTCTCGAGAGAGACCTCTCGATAAACCACATAAAACGAAAAAGCGAGGGATATGTTTTGAATTTATCACTTATCATAGGTTGGGTAGTGTCGTTCGGACTGGTAATTTTCGGTATCTTCTTCGATAACGGAGCTATCGTCCCGAAGAACATTTTTAACTTCATTGAGATTTCGTCGCTGGCGATTACCGTCGGCGGTACTATCGGGTGTTTGATAGCGTCGTTCCCGATGTCGTATCTGGCGCAAGTGCCGAAACGTCTGAAAATGGCTATTATGCCGAAAAAGTACAATCCTACCGATTATATAGAGGAGATTGTAAAGTACGCGCAGGTTGCCCGTACCCGCGGACTGCTGGCGTTGGAAGAAAGTGCCAATCAGTGCAGCGATCCGTTTATGAAATCCAGCCTAATGATGATTGTTGACGCAAACGATCCCGAAAAAGTCCGCGGAATGTTGGACGATACGATAATGTTTATGTGTGAACGTCACGAGCAGGGTCGCTCGTTCTTTGAAAAGGGCGTCGGCATTTTCCCCGCATTCGGAATGCTCGGTACGCTTATCGGACTTATAAACATGCTTGCAAGTATGGACTTCAACCACCCGGAGCGACTTACGGGCGGTATGGCGCAGGCTCTTATCACGACGTTCTACGGGTCGCTTTTCGCAAACGTTCTTATGGCGCCTGTCGGAATGGCTCTTAAAAACCTCCACGAGGACGAGCTTTTGTGTATGCAAATCATAGAAGAGGGCGTTCTGGCGATAGCCGGAGGCTCAAACCCGCGTTATATTCAGGAAAAACTCGAATTTATGCTGCCGAAGAGCAAGGCGTCGGGTGACAAAAAACCCGGCGGCGGGGCTTAATTTTTGTGAAAAATACATAAAATCAAAAAATATTGTGAAAATTGCAAAAAAGTATTTGCATTTTCAAAAAACTTGTGGTATAATAAATTAGATAAGGTACGTCCCGAGAGTGCGGGATTGGTTGATTTTGGTAAAGGAGTTGAGGCTGTATGGCAAAATTACCCCCTAAAAAGGCGGAAGAAAACACCGGCGAGTGGCTTAATACCTACGCTGACATGGTAACGCTGCTGCTGACGTTCTTCGTTTTGCTGTTCGCTTGCTCCAATCTTGATGAAACAAAGCTGCAGTTTATCTTCCAGGCGTTCAAGTCGCATGGCAAGTACATAAATCAGGCTGTCACAAAGCAAGACCCTTATGCTGAAAACGATGGCGGAACTACCGATAACGGAGATAATCCCGGCGGCGAAGGCACAATGCCGCAGAGCTACGAGGAATTGTACTCATATCTTGCGGAAAAGCTCGATGTGCTGAACATTTCGGACAACGTCGCTATCGAGCAGGGCGCGGCGCACCTTACGCTGCGGTTTGACAACTCCGTTTTCTTCGACGGGGACAGCTATATTTTGAAACAAGAGGGCAGGGAAGTGCTTAGGGAAATCGCTCCCGGAATACACGCGATTGATAATTCTATCAATAAAATGATCGTCGTGGGGCATACGGCAGATGGTTTCTCTTATCAGAATGATTATACATTGTCGTCGCTGCGCGCGTGCAGCGTTGTGAATTTCCTCGATCAGCTCCCCATAGACGGGCAGATTGGGACTATCGACGGGTCGAAGTACCGCGTTGAGGGCGACGGCAAAAACAGTCCTTTATATGACAACTCCACGGCGGAGGGCAAAGCCAAAAACCGCCGCGTTGAAATAACTATTGTCAAAAACGAACTGGATCTTACCGATCCCGAGGTCATCAAGGATATTCTCGAACACGATTTCGGTATTCCGCTTGAGAATTACGATCCGAATAATCAGGATACGGGTTATGAAAATCTTCCCGAAGGCTCGGTTGATAAGATCGTAGGCTTTATCGAGGATAAGTTCGAGGGAACGGCGGAAAGCGTCGGGACATACGGTCCTTCGGCTGTGGACGCAAGTCAGTTTATCGCGACTGAGGAGTCCGAGACGGAGTAATAGCGGTTCGGTTGACAATTTAGCCGATATAAAAACGGTAAAAAGTGGTCTGGAGGGATAGAGCTTGGCTGACGTACTGACGCAGGCGCAGATAGACGAGATGCTTAAAAGCGTCGCCATGGGCGCTGAGCCTGTCGTAACGCAGAAGGAAGAGGCTAAGGTCAAGGAATATGACTTCCGCGCTCCGAAGAAGTTTACCAAGGAGCAGATAAAGGTCCTCGAAAGCATTTTTGAGAACTATGCACGTTTGCTTTCGTCGTATCTTACGGGAATGCTGAGACTTTACAGCCGGGTTTCCCTGATAAATATCGAGGAACAGCGGTATAACGAGTTCAACAACGCTTTGCCCGATTATGTGGCGATGGGAATGGTGGATCTCGGCATTAAAAACGACGAGATAAGCGAGACGGACGTTATTATTCAGGTGTCCAACGCCATTACGTTCACGATGATCGACAGGCTTTTGGGCGGCAAGGGCGAGTATCAGGATATAAACCGCGATTTCACCGAAATTGAGATTACGATTATGACCGATGTGCTAAGGTCGTTTGCAATGCTGCTGCAGGAGCCGTGGTCGACGCATATCGACCTCGAACCGAGGCTTATCGGCGTTGAAACGAACTCCAGAGTTGTCCAGACCATAGGGCACGAGGACACGGTAATTATCGTCGCGCTGGAGGTTGAGATTAACAGCCAAAAGTCGATTATCTCCGTGTGTATCCCGGCTATCGACCTAGATGAGATAATGGGCAAGTTTATTCCGAGGTATTCGCGTTCGGACAGAAAGACGAATGCTGCACGCGATAAGGAACGCCGCGATAACATTATGACGGGTATCAGCACGACTGATCTTGAGGTAAAGGCGGTTCTGGGGCAGATAAATCTCGATCTGTACGAGGTGCTGACGCTGCAGGTGAACGATGTCATTCCGCTTGATAAAAAGATAACCGAAAATATAGACGTTCTGGTTGGCGACAGACTCTGGTGCAACGGCAAGCTTGGAACGTACAATAATAAAAAGGCAATTATGGTGGAAAATTTTACAGAGAATTGAGGTACAGATACTGATGGCTAATGACGGAAACGTTGAGTTCAGCTCATACGAGATCGACGCGGTCGGTGAGATACTTAATATAAGTATGGGTTCTGCCGCGACGGCGGTTTCGGAGCTCCTTAACGCCAAGGTTTGGATCACGACCCCGAAAGTCAATGTGGTCAAGGTCCAAGAGCTGAACTACGATAATCTTGAGCCTGCTATCTGCGTTAAGATCGTGTATGTCGAGGGACTTACGGGTCTTAATATGATGGTGTTGAAACAGAATGATGTTCAGCTGATACTCAATCAATTGCTTGGAAATCCGCTGGTAATAGATCCGGATTTCCAGTTTGACGAGCTGAATATCAGCGCGGTAAGCGAGATAATGAACCAGATGATGGGCGCGTCCGCGACGGCGTTGTCGGACTTGCTCGGAATGACGGTTGATATTTCGGTTCCGACGCCGTATATCATTGAAAACACGCGGTTCGGCGATTTGTGCGAGATGGATCCCGATGAGACAATTGTGGCGGTAACGTTCAATCTGACGGTTGACGGCGTTATGAACAGTGAGTTTATGTCGGTGCTGTCTTTAGAGCTTGCTAAGACGCTTTCGGATAAGATGATCGATAAGTTCTCGGTTCCCGAAGAAGAGGAGGCTCAAAGCGCGGCTGCTCCCGCAGCTCCGGGACAGGGAGGACAGCCTGCGGCGGCTCAGGGAGGTCAAAGCGGTCAGCCCGCGGCGGCGCAGCCCCAGATGGGTCAAGTTCCGCAAATGGGGCAGATGCCTCAAATGCCGCAGATGGGTCAAATGCCTCAAATGCCCGCCGGCGAAATGCCGCAAATGCCGATGTATCAGATGCCGGGGTATGGTTATCCAAACCAGTATGCGGCTTACGGAGCGTATCCGCCTCCGCCTCAGCCGCCGATAAATATTCAAAACGCGCAGTTACACCAGTTCGACGCTATGGATTTCGGTATTCCCGCCGATCAGAAGGACAATCTGAAACTTCTGATGAGCGTTCCGCTGGAAATAAGCGTGGAAATCGGCTCGGCAAAGAGAAAAGTCAAGGACATACTGGAATTTACGCAGGGCACGATAATCGAGCTGGAACGTCAGGCAGGCGCGCCTGTTGACGTTGTGGTGAACGGGAATTTGATTGCCCGCGGAGACGTCGTGGTCATCGATGATAACTTTGCAGTGAGGATCACGGAAATTGTCAAGTCGAAGTTTATTGACAGCCTTGGCAAGGAATAAGAAAGAATTAAACCTTTAACAAATTCATCAAGGAGAGAAGATAATGGACAAGAAGATTTTACTGGTGGATGACGCGGCGTTTATGAGAATGCTTATCAAGGACACGCTTACAAAGAATGGTTACACAAACATTCTTGAGGCTGCCGACGGAGCGATCGCCTGCGAGGTTTATGCGGCGGAAAAGCCCGATTTGGTGATAATGGATATTACCATGCCGAATAAGACGGGAATTGACGCTCTTAAAGACATCAAGGCGGGCGACCCGATGGCGAAGGTGGTTATGTGTTCGGCAATGGGTCAAGAGGCAATGGTTGTCGAGGCGATAAAGCTCGGCGCGCTGGACTTTATAGTAAAGCCGTTTAAGGCAGACAGAATTCTCCAGACTGTAAAAAAGGTACTCGGCTGATTTTCTGCATATAACACAGGCGGGGAACAACACCCGCCTTTTGGCGTATTTGCGGGAATAATTCGGGTCTTTCGTAAAGTCCGCGGGGGAGGTGTCCGTGTGGAGTATTTTCAGATGATAATGGCACTCATAGGGGTGCTGGCGTTGGTGTTCCTTATCTTCTGGCTTATGAAGAAGTGGAATGCCCGCGTTGCGGTCTACGACAGCAGGAATATGAAGATACTCGAACGGGTGAGCCTGGGTCCCGATAAAATGGTTCTTTTGGTGAGCGTCTGCGGCAGGTGTATGGTTCTGGGAGTGACTTCCGGGCATATTGAAAAAATCTGCGATGTCGAGCAGACCGAGGAAGAGCTTGCCGAAAGAAAGGCTCAAAACGGCGAAAACCCGAGCTTTGGCGAGAGCTTTAAGACGGTTCTCGGGAATATGTTGAAGAAAAAGTAACGGAGGGTTCGTTTTGCTTAAACGATTGTTTGAAACGGACAAAAAGCTGGTAATAAAGTTTGCGGTCTCTCTTTTTCTGACGATACTTTTCACGTTTGTGTTCGTGGGAATGCGCTCTTATGCGGCGGCAAGTCAGACTACGGTGACGAGTTCGACTTCCGACGGCAATAGTAATGAGAGCAGCGAGAACAGCGAGAGCAATAACAGCGGCTCCGGTTCTACGGCGCAGCCGGGAGATTATCTCGATACTCCCGCGCAGGGCGTGGGCGACGATCCGGGGGCGTCGGTTCTGCAGCAGGTTATAGGCGTGGACGCGTCGCAGCCGCTGGAGATTATCATTCTGCTGACGCTTATCGCATTGTTGCCGTCGATGCTTATTATGATGACCTGCTTTGCGAGGATTGTCATCGTTCTGGGATTTCTGCGAAGCGCTATGCAAACGCAGAATACCCCGCCGAATATGGTACTTACGGGTCTTGCGTTGTTTTTAACGCTGTTCATAATGGCTCCCGTGTTCTCGGAGATAAACGAGGTCGCTTATCAGCCGTATGTAAACGAGGAAATTACGACAGAAGAGGCGCTGACGGCGGCGGCTGTTCCGCTTAAACGCTTTATGTTAAAGCAGACCACCAACGACGATCTTCAGTTTTTCGTTGATCTATCGAAGGCGGAAATCCCCGAGGGCGGTATGACGGACGAGTATAAGGAAAACGATCTGCCGCTGACGACTATCGTTCCCGCGTTTATGATAGGCGAGCTTAAACGCGCGTTCCAGATGGGATTTATGATATTCCTGCCGTTTTTGATTATAGACATCGTTGTCGGAAGTACGCTTATGTCTATGGGTATGATGATGCTCCCGCCCGCGATGATTTCAATGCCGTTCAAGATACTGGTGTTTGTGCTGGCGGACGGCTGGAATTTGATGATAGGCTCTATTGTCGCAAGCTACAACTTGTAGCGTTGCCGCAGGTTACATATCATAGTTGTAATTTGCGGCGAATAAAACTGCTTTTCGGAGGTGTAAAGGCTTGACGCAGGATCTTATTATGGAAATATTCCGCGAGGCGGTTATGTTGGCGTTCAAGCTGGCTTTGCCCGTGCTGTTGGCGGCAATGATTGTGGGTCTGATAATTGCTATTTTGCAAGCCGCTACGCAAATTCACGAGCAAACCATTTCGTTTGCGCCGAAAGCTGTGGCGGTGGGGCTGGTGCTGTTTTTTATGGCTCCGTGGATGACGAACGAAGTTATCGATTTTGTTCATTTCATCTTCGATAAAATCGCGGAAATCCCCATTACATAGAGGTTCGCCGATGTCTGAGGTTTGGACGATAATACAGACGAATTTCGTCGTTTTTCTTATGGTTCTTGCAAGGACCACGGGGATTTTCAGCTTTAACCCCATTCTCTCGCGAAACGGCGTCCCGAATACCGTGAAAGCGGGAATGTCTATGGCGTTGGCGGCGGTGATGACCGCGGCGGGCGGTTTTGAGTACAAAATGCCCGCGGGATTTTTGCCGCTGGCGTTCGATTTCGGGAAAGAGCTGCTGGTGGGGGCGGTGCTGGGGTTTTTCGTGAACCTAATGCTCCAGGTGTTCTCCATGGCGGGCGAAGTCACGGATATGCAGCTTGGACTTTCCATGGCGAAAAGCTACGACCCGACGTTTGGAAACGCGGGTCTTACAACGCAGTATTACAGCTATTGGTTTATTCTGTATTTCTTCGCGGTGGGCGCGCATAAAAGCTATATAAAGCTGTTTGCGGTGTCGTATGAAACTATTCCGATAGGTTATACAAGTTTTAATATGAATATCCCGTATGTTCTGGTGAACTACTTTTCGGCGGTGCTGGAGCTGGGGCTGAAACTCGCAATGCCCGTTGTGGCGGCGTCGCTTATAACGGAGTTCTGTATGGGCGTTCTTATGAAAGCCGTGCCGACTATCCACGTTTTTGTGCTGAATATTCAGATAAAAATGCTGGTGGGATTTGTGGTGCTGGCGGCAAGCTGCGGTGTTGTCGGAGAGTTTATGGAGAAGATAATGGGTATTTTGAACGATAATCTGAACGGTCTTGTGACAAATTTCACCTCGCCGTTGTAGATAAATTCTTTTGTAAGCTGAAAGGGTGAGAACGCTTGGCGGGAGAGGAAAAAACCGAAAAAGCCACTCCGAAAAAGCGGCGCGATCAGCGAAAAGAGGGAAATGTTCTCCAGTCGAAGGAGATAGTTACCGCGGCGTCGGTGCTGGGAATTTTTTTCGCGGCAAGGCTGTTGGCGGAGTTTATGATAAAAAACGTTCTCGCGTATTCCACAAAGGTCTACGAGGTAAGCGGCACATATACGCTGAACGCGGATAATCTTATGCCGCTTGTGGTGGATATGATTACCGTTACGGTGATTGTGGTAGGACCTATTTGCGCGGCGGCAATGCTGCTCGGGATAATCCCGACGGTGGCGCAAACGCGCGGTCTTTTTTCGGCGAAAGCGCTTATGCCGAAATTTTCGCGGCTGAACCCGTTGGAGGGGATTAAAAAGCTTTTTTCGATGCAGGCGGTCGTCGGTATACTTAAAGGACTTATAGAGGTCGTTGTGATAGGTTATCTTATCTACAACGAGATAGCCGAGCGGATGCCTATTATTCTTTCGCTTACCGACGCGGGTCTTATGCAGGGCTTGGCTTACGCAGGGCTGTCAATTTACGATTTGGTTATGCTTATCTGCATAATGCTGGTGTTTGTGGCGGCGGGAGATTTTCTGTTTCAGTGGTGGCAGTTTGAGAAAAAGCTCAAAATGTCAAAGCAGGAAGTAAAGGAAGAGTTCAAGCAAATGGAGGGCGACCCGCAGGTCAAAAGCAAGATAAAACAGCGTCAGCAGCAGATGGCTCAAAGCCGTATGATGCAGGCTGTGCCGACGGCGGACGTTATCGTCAGAAACCCTACGCATTTTGCTGTCGCTTTAAAGTATGATCAGGACAAAAACCGCGCGCCGCAGGTTGTCGCTAAAGGAAAAGATTACCTAGCGCAGCGGATTATCGATATTGCCGAGCAAAACGGCGTTTATTGCATGGAAAATCCCCCGCTTGCAAGGGCATTGTACGCGCAGGTGGATTTAGGACGAGAGATACCCTACGAGCTGTACGACGCGGTGGCGGAGGTGCTTACCGTGGTGTACCGCGAGAAAAATAAATCGCTGCATGCGTAAATTGAGAAAAAACAAAAATGAAAGGTGTGTGAGAACTTGATAAGGAAGATTTTGTCAAACTCTATGGTTCTGTTCATAATCTTTATAGTTCTCGCTATAATCATTCCGTTGCCCGCATGGCTGCTGGATTTTATGATAATGCTGAACATTGCGCTGTCGCTTATTATCCTTATTATGACAATGTTCATTAAAGAGGCTCTGGAATTTTCCGTGTTCCCGACGGTTTTGCTGCTGTCGACGGTGCTTAGGTTGTCGCTTAATATCTCGACCACAAGAGGCATTTTGCAAAGCGGCTACGCGGGAGAGGTTATCCGCGCGTTCGGTAACTTCGTTATGGGCGGAAACGCCATTGTCGGATTTTTGATCTTCATAATCATAGTTTTGGTGAACTTTATAGTTATCACCAAAGGTTCGGAACGTGTATCCGAGGTTGCGGCGAGATTTACATTGGACGCTATGCCCGGTAAGCAGATGGCTATCGACGCAGATTTGAACTCCGGTCTTATAAACGAGGAGCAGGCGAAAAAACGCCGTTCCAATATCCAGCGCGAGGCGGACTTTTACGGCTCTATGGACGGTGCTACGAAGTTTGTCAAGGGCGACGCTATTATGTCCATTATCACGACGCTTGTAAACCTCATCGGCGGCGTTATCATAGGCATGGTTCAGGGCGGGCAGGAGTTTACCGAGGTTTTAAACACCTACTCTCTGGCAACCGTAGGCGACGGTCTTTGCTCGCAAATCCCGTCCCTGCTGATTTCGGTGGCTACCGGTATGATTGTTACCCGCGCGGCAAGCGAAGATTCGCTTATTTCGGACATCAAGGCGCAGTTTACCGCGCAGCCGTTTGTTCTGCTTATCGCGGGCATGGTTGTGCTGGTTATGATGGTAATTCCGGGATTTCCGACGTTGGTGCTGCTGTTTTTGGGAGCAGCTCTTATTGCGGGAGCAATTCTCCTCAACCGCAATAAAAAGAAAATGGCTGAGCTTGAGCTTGCACAGCGTGCAAAAGCCGAGCAGGCGGAGCTTGAAAAGCCTAAGACCGACAACGATTACTACCGCGATATCGATAATGTTTTCAAGCTGCTGAATGTCGAGCCTATCGAAATGGAATTCGGGTATTCGCTTTTGAGACTTGTCGACGAAAAGAGCGGCGGCAACTTTATAGACCGCGTGGTTATCTTCCGAAAGCAGTTCGCTATGGATATGGGAATGGTTATTCCGTCTGTCAGAATGACCGATAACCCCGAAATTAACCCGAATATGTACATTATCAAGATAAAGGGCGAGGAAGTCGCGCGCGGCGAAATTTTGGTTGACCATTATCTCGCTCTTGACAGCGGCGACGTCACCACGCAAATCGAGGGAATCGACACGGTAGAACCCGCGTTCGGACTTCCCGCGAAGTGGATCTCCGAGGATAAGAAAATTATGGCGGACGTTGCGGGTTACACGCTTATAGACCCCGTTTCGGTCATGATAACCCACTGGTCGGAGATTATGAAACGCTATGCTCACGAAATGCTCTCGCGGCAGGACGTGAACACCATGATAGAAAATGTCAAGAAAACCAACCCCATTGTGGTCGACGATTTAATACCGAAAGTAATATCTATCGGATATTTACAGAAAGTATTGGCAAATCTGCTTAAAGAGGGCATTCCGATACGCGATATGGAGACAATTCTTGAAACGCTCGGAGACCATACAAACGTGCTTAAGGATATCGATATTGCGACGGAGTATGTTCGTCAGTCGCTTAAGAGGACAATTACCCACCGCTTTGCCGAGGCGAATTCGCTGCGCGTGATAACGCTTGACACGCAGATAGAGGATATGATAGTAAGCTCCGTCAAGAAGAACGAGCAGGGCAGCTATCTCGCGATGGCTCCCGACCTTATTCAGAGCATTGTGGCGGCTACAAACGCCGAAATTGACAAGATTAAGGACGTTATACCTACCGTAATAATTCTCACTTCGCCTGTTGTGAGAATTTACTTCAAAAAGCTTACCGAGCAGTTTATCTCGAATATCACCGTTTTGTCCTACAGCGAAATAGACGCCTCGGCGCAGATTCAGGCTATAGGAAACATTTCGCTTTCCCGTGTGAACGCTTAAAATGTGGGGAAATCCCAACTTTTGCTACAAAGAGTAATTATTTTCTCAAATATTACAATTCGGAGAGGAGCGTGCGCTGTGCATGGAATACAACAACGCCGAACAAATCGCTATTTACCGTCAAACGGGCGATATTGCTCTCCGTAATGAGATTGTTCTCAATAATATGGGGCTTGTGAAAGCCTGCGCTATGTCAATGCGTAATATGTACATAAAATTCGGCGATGTTGACGACGTGGTAAACGAGGGCGTGCTGGCTCTTATGGACGCTATCGAGGCTTACGATCCCGATAAGGGCGCGAAATTCGAGACTTTCGCGTCGCTTAAGGTGCGCGGGGCGATTATCGATTATATCCGAAAGCAGGACTGGATTCCGCGAAATGTGAGAAAATTCTCTAAAATGCTTGACAAAGCGAACAGTATGTTGTATAATTTAAATGGGAGAGCGCCCACTACCGCGGAGCTTGCAGAGTACCTCAAAATGGACGAGGAACGGCTGTTAAAGCAGATGGCGGATTGCTCGTGTACGATTACTCTCTCGTTTGAAGAGCTTTTGTACGAGGATAACATCGACGAGCCGGTGCAGAACGCTCCGGGGGATTCAAGGCTTCTTCGGGACGAGTTGGCGCGCGTTGTGGCGGAGGGCGTGGAGTCCTTGCGCGATAAAGAGCGCGAGGTCATTACGCTCTACTATTACAAAAATATGAAGTATTCCGATATTGGAAAGGTTCTGGGCATTTCCGAAAGCCGGGTGTGCCAGATACATACAAAGGCGGTTTTACAGCTTAAGGCTAAGCTTGAGCCTTATTTCAAAGGAGGCGGTTCGATTTGAACAGAGGGTTTTATTTTGCGGCGAACGGTATGATTTTGAACCAGCGCAAGCTGGATTGCATAGGAAATAACCTTGCAAACGCCTCTACCGCGGGTTACAAGCGCGATACGCCGCTGGTGGGCAGGTTTGACGAGCAGATGATTCTTGTAAAGCACCGCGAGGAGCTTTCGGGGCAGTATTCGCAGCTTTACATAGACACCAGCTACACCGACCTCGAACAGGGATTTTTGGAGTACACCGAAAGCCCGTTTGACGTTGCGATAAACGGTGACGTTTACTTTAATATACAGGGATACAACGGCGAGGTAATGCTGACCCGAAACGGAAACTGGGAGCTTGACGACGAAGGGTATCTCTGCCTTAACAATTCGGGGCGTATTCTCGGTGAAAATGGCGAGATTTACCTCGGCACTAAAGATTTTGTGATTGACGTGGACGGGGTGATAACCGTTGACGGACAGCCGGTAGATCGTTTGAGGCTGAGTTATATCGACCCCGACGGCGATGTTACGAAGTTCGGTGCGAATATGTTCACGTCGGTGCAGGCGGGGGCAGTTCCCGAGGGGCTTAGGTTCGATATAATCCAAGGCGCGCTTGAACGCTCGAATATCGACTGGAATTACGAGCTTAATATGCTGATGAACACTAACCGCCTTTACGAGGCAAACAGCACTATTTTAAAGCTCTGCGACAGTATAAATCAAGGTTCAAATTCGCTTTGCAAGAAAGTTTAAGGCTTTAAGGGTTCTTTAAGGAGGAGCTTATGAATATTTCGTTCCATACCGGAAAATCGGCTATGATAGCGCAGGCAAAGGCGCTGAATGTATACGGTAATAACATTGCGAACGTTAATACCGTGGGTTATCAGCAGCTGCGCCCCGATTTCGCGGACTGCCTTTACGAGACAGAGCGCGCGACCGAGGAGGATTGGCAGACGGGACACGGCACTTATGTGCAGAAAACCGATTTGATGTTCTCGGAGTCGCATTTTCAGTGGACGGACAGAATGCTGGATTTTGCGGTTGCGGGAGAGGGCTTTTTCGCGGTGGAGGATCGCTATGGCGATGTTAATTACACGCGCGACGGAGCTTTCGGTATGACGCAGGCTGAAAACGGCGACTGGTATCTGGTTTCGGGAAACGGCGAGTATGTGCTGGATTATAATAAAGAGCGCATTATAGTGCCGTTTGAGGAAGATGGAACCGAGGCTGACTGGGGCGCGTTAAATCAAATGGTGGGCGTGTTCGAGTTCCCGAACCCTTACGGGCTGGACGCTATGGGTTCTAACCGCTATGTCGAAAACGGCAAGAGCGGGGCGGCTGTCGCAAATGAAAACGCGGTAAAGCTGCAGGGGACTCTGGTGGTGTCGAATGTCGATCTTGCAACGCAAATGGTAAAGCTTATCGAAACGCAAAGAGCATATCAGATAAGCTCAAGAGTTGTAACGACTTCGGACGAGTTTGCGAGAATTGCAAATAATTTAAGATAAATAAAATAGGGGATAGGACGGGGGAATTTATATGCTGAAAAATTATGACGAACTTTCTCCCACGGCAATTGATTTCCTCAAAGAGATAGGGAATATCGGTTCGGGAAACGCGGCGTCCGCGCTGTCGCAGATGCTTGGAAAGACGATAAAAATGCGCGTTCCCGATGTCGGGGTGCTGGATTATCAGTCGGTTATCGATGAAATGGGCGGTCCGGAGAAGGTCACCACGGGCATTCTGGTTCTGACGCACGGCGATTTTGAGGGAATGATAATGTTCCTGCTGGACGACAGCTTTGCACAGGTTGTTTTAAGCACGTTTTTGGGCAAGCTGGACGTTAATGTTTTGCAGATAAAGGACGATCAGACCGATTTTTCGGCGGTCGTTGAAATGGGCAATATTATGGCGGGTTCGTACCTTAAGGCTCTCGCGACGCTTACGGGTATGGTTATCGATATGGACGTTCCCGCAATGACGGTGGATATGATGGGCGCGATTATGAACGCGCCGATGATAGAGTTCTCCGAAGTCGGGGATAAGGTTTTGTTTATCAACGACGGGTTTGAGATTGACAAAGTTAGTATTAAGTCAAATATAATTATGATTCCGACGGTAGAGTCGCTTAATCTTTTGATGAAGAAACTCGGTGTATCTGATGAGTAATATGATAACGATTGGAATTGGCGATTTAAAGGTCTGCCACGCTCCCGATGTTCTGGTTACATACGCGCTGGGGTCTTGCGTGGGGATATGCCTTTTGGACAGCGTGGTAAAGGTGGGCGGGCTGTCGCATATAATGCTGCCCGACAGCAAGGCGAGTATGAGCGGGGCGCAGACTCCCATGAAGTTTGCCGACAGCGCGATACCGATTTTAATTCGGCAAATGGAGATGTTAGGCGCGTCGCGGTCGCGTATGAAAGCGAAAATCGCGGGCGGGGCGACTATGTTCACGACGACAAGCGAGAAGTTCAATATCGGCAGCCGAAATGTCGAGGCGGTAAAGCGTGTTCTTATGGAGAACCGCATTCCGATAATGGCTGAAGATACGGGGCTTGATTATGGTCGGACGCAGCTGTTTTACCCCGAATCGGGGATTATGGAAATCCGCGCCGCAGCTAAGGGCACAAAATTGTTTTAGCATAAATAAACACAAAAAAGGACGCTTTCACACGAAAAGCGTCCTTTGTTTTTTTGTAATTTATTAGTTGAACTGTTCGGGCTTAGTTTTATCGGTCTGCTTTTTAACGAAAGAGGAAACCATCTCTTTAAGGTCTATGCCCAGACCCTCCAGCAGTCCCGACGATGCTTGCGTTGTTGCCTCGGTAATGTCTTTGACAAGCTTTGCGGTGTTTCCGTCGCCGAACATCGTGATTTTGTCAACGTTTTCAAGCGGCGCTGCAATTGCCTTTGCAACCTCAGGCATTTGCTCGAAATACATCTGCAAAACGGCAGCCTCTTCCATTTTTCGCATAGCCTCGGCTTTCTTGTCAAGACCCTCAGCCTCCGCGAGAGCTTTTGCGCGAATACCCTCAGCCTCCGCAAGAGCCTTCGCGCGGATACCCTCCGCCTCCTGCTCCGCGGCGAAACGCGACGCCTCTGCGCGGGCTTTCTCGGCGGCAGCCTCGTTTTGCGCCGTCACAAGAATAGCGGCAGCCTCGTTTTTCTTGATCTCAAGCTCCGCCTCGGCATTTTGAATATCCTCGTACTTTTTCGCCTCGGCGTTTCGCTGGGTGGTGTACAGTTCCGCGTCCGCATTCTGCTGAGCCGCGTATTTCTGCGCCTCGGCGGTTTTCTTAACCTCCGCCTCAAGGGCGCGTTCGCGTATCTCTGCCTCTTTAGCCTTTATCTCAACTTCCTTTTCCTGCTTTGCAAGGTTAGCGTTCGCGGTGGTAATTTCAATAGTTCGGCGCTGTTCCTCTTCCTGAATTTTATACGCTGCGTCAGCCTCCGCCTGCTTGATGTCGGCGGCGCGTTTAAGCTCGGCTTGTTTTATCGCAAGCTCGTTTTGACGCTCCGCAATAGCCGTTTCGGAGTCAACCCGCGCGTCGTTGGCTTTGCGGTTTGCCTCCGCCTGAGCGATTTTAATATCGCGCTCCGCCTCGGCTTTAGAAATAGCGGCTTTTTTCTTAATCTGCATGGTGTTGTCGATACCCATATCGTTTATGATACCGTTGTCATCGACAAAATTCTGCACATTGAACGACACAATTTCAAGCCCCATCGCACGGAGGTCGGGGTCTGCGTTCTGCTTTACCTTATCGGCGAAAGCCTGGCGGTTGGAAACCATTTCTTCAAGTTTCATCTGCCCGACAATCTCACGCATATTGCCCTCAAGGACCTCTCTTGCAACCTGCGTTATGTACTGCGTGTTGCGGTTTAAGAAGTTCTGCTGCGCGCGGGAGATAGTGTCGGGGTCGGGGGAGATTTTCACGTTTACGACAGCGTCAACATTGATGTTGATGTAATCCCCCGTCGGCACAGGCTGCGCGGTCTTGACATCGACCGACATAAGAGCCAGCTCCAGCGTATCGCAGCGCTCGAAAAACGGCAGTTTCACCGACGCTTTTCCGATAACGACCTTTGCTTTTCTGCGCAGACCGCTTATAATGTACGCCTTGTCTGGCGGTGCTTTGCGATATCCTGCCGCGAACATAATTACAATTACAACGAAAACAATAATTACCGGGATAAGAACCCCTCTTAACAATTCAGGCATAATTTACTCCTTTCAAATAAAAAAACCACACCTTAGTACTATTGTAACATTTTTTAAAATCATCGTCAAGATTTGAGGATAAAATTCGTCATTTTGCACAAAATACCGCAGGCATTTTTTCTCGCATAACAACGCCCGAAATTGATTAAAAATTCACAATGTTTTGTATGAAATCACGAAAGAATGAGGGAAAATTTGTGAAATATCACTCTTGAATATTTGGGAAAAATGTTTTATCATAATTATGTATTATTTAAATAGGTATAGTAGGCGGTGAGAAAATGGATATTCTTCAGCAGATAATTTCTATGGATAAGGCGGCGGCTGCCCGCGCCGAACAGGCGATTGAGCGGGAACGAAAGCTCCTTGACGAGAGCGGCGAGGAGTCCGCGCGCGAAAACGACGCTCTGGTGTCCGCAGAGCGCGAAAAGTCCGAAAAGTTCTGCCGCGAAAAGGAACAGGCTCTCGAAAAAAGACTTCGCGAGGCAAAACAGCTTGAAGAAGAGCAATGCGGGCGGTTAGACGAGATTTTCAACGCGGGTCGCGAGAAGTGGAAAGCCGAGATTATCAAGCGGATAACCGAGATTGCGGAGGGTTGATATGTCATTTTCTTCCAATTCCGTTATTGCGAAAGCGAGGGCGGTGTTCGGGCAGTCGCTGACGTATGAGGATTATGCGCGTCTTGCCTCGCGGAAAACGGTGTCGGATGTATGCGCGGGGCTTAAGCAAACGCCGCGGTATTCGTCAGCGCTTGCCGAGGCTAATCCGGGGACTATTCGGCGAGGGCAGCTCGAGGCTCTTTTGCGGCGGGCGGTTTTCGATATTTTCGACAGCTTTCACAGGTTTGATTTTACCGAAAGCAAGGGCTTTTTCAAGTATATAATCATGCGCCTTGAGATAGAGCAGATTTTGCTTGCGCTGCAAGGCGTAAGCGGCGGCGGTTCGGACTGGTATATTGCAAATCTGCCGAGCTTTCTGGAGAATATTTCGGGGATAGATCTGGCGGCTTTGGGAAAGGCTAAAAGTTTGCCCGAGGCGGCGGAGATTTTGCGCGGGTCGGAGTATTTCAAGGCGATAGGCGAGCTGCTGGTGTCCTCTGCAGAAACGCGAAATCTTGATATAGGCGAGTGCGAAAGGCGGTTGTACACGCAGTATTATATGCGAATGCTCAAAGCCGCGGACAGGGATTACAAGGGCATGGAGCGCAAGGAGATACGCCGCCTGATACTGCGCGGTATCGATATGAAAAACGTTGTGACGCTTTATCGTTACTCGAAGATTTTCGGCGAGGACGCGCAGGACGCGTCAAAAAAGCTTATCGGCTTTAAGTATCGGCTGTCGGGGGAGAATATCGAGCGTCTTGCTAATATGCAAAACGCCTCTCAAATCGCGGCGGAGCTTGAAAAGCTGGGTTATCGTCTGGACGGTGTAACGCCTCCTACGGTGGAGCTTTTGACCGAGCGGGTAAATCTCGGGTATCTGAAAAGGGCATTGCGGCTTTCGCAAAGCTCTTCGGCGGTGTATTTCGCGCTTACGGAGTGCCTTGATACCGAGCTTAAAAATATAAAAACCATAATCGAGGGCGTGCGGTACGGTCTTGACGACAAGGCTATTCTCGATATACTGGTTGTATAGGAGGGTGATAGAAAGTGGGCATCGAAAGAATGTCGATGATGTCGGCGGAAGGTCCTTTGGATATGCTTGACGACGCGCTTATGGCGTGCTGCGAGAGCAGGCAGTTCCAAATTTCCTCGGGCGGTTCGGCTATGAAAAATATCGGTGAGCAGAACCCCTATTCGAGTATTTACGCAAAGGTCCGCGCTATGGCGGATAATCTGAAAATTTCCGCGGAGTATTGCGATTTTAAGTATGTTTCCTATGAAACAAGCGAGGAATTCGAGAATTACTTTGAGGATATAAACCGCCGTTATGACGAGGTAAACGGTAAGTACACCGAGGTTTCCCGTTCGCTTGAAGAACATAAAAGCACCGAGGCGTATTTAAAGCATCTTCACGGAATGGACGTTTCGTTCCACGAGCTGTTTACAATGAAATATGTAAAGCTCAGAATAGGCAGATTTCCGTCGGACAATCTGCATAAGCTTGAATATTATAAGGAAAAATGCTTTGCGTTTATTCCGTTCGAGAAAAGCCGCGATTATGTCTACGGAATTTACCTTGTTCCCGTGACGAGGGCGCAGTTTGCGGACGAGGTTATGGCGTCGCTCGGATTTGAGAGAACAAGGCTGCCGGATTATCTCGAAGAAAACGCCGAGGACGCGGATAAAAAACTCTCCGAGCGGATAGCTTTTGAAGAAAAGGAAAAAGAGCGGCTTGAAAAAGAGCTTGCGTACCTTACAGACGAGCTTAAGGGCGATTTTCGGGCGGTTATGTGCAAGCTGAAGTTCAAGTCGGATTGCTGCGAACTTCGCAAAAAGGCGATTATCGCGGGGGACAGCTTTTCGTTTTCGGGGTATTGCCCGTCGCGGGAGGTCAAAAAGCTTGAAACGACGCTTAAAGGTCTGTCGCCGGATATAAAGTGTATGGAGATACCCATAGACAAGAAAGACCCGCCCGCGGACGTTCCGACAAGGCTTAAAAACAACTTCCTCACGCGCCCGTTCGAGATGTTCGTCAAGATGTACGGACTGCCGTCCTACACCGCGTTTGACCCGACGCCGTATGTCGCGTGGACTTATATGATACTTTTCGGGATAATGTTCGGCGACGTCGGACAGGGATTTCTTATATTCCTGCTGGGGCTTATCCTCACAAAATGCACGAAAAACGGTCTTGCGCCGATAATGACGCGCCTTGGGATATTCTCAATGGCGGGAGGGTGCATTTACGGGTCGGTTTTCGGAATTGAAACCATTATAAAGCCGATTTATCACCGCGAGAATATCTGGAAAAACGTATGTAAAATGTTCGGCAATCTGGGCGTTTCGGAGCATCCCGAAAGCGTGTTCCAGGCGGCGACGGCGGTGCTGCTGTTTTCGCTGATGATAGGCATAATTCTGATACTCATCTCGATGATTTTCAGCATGGTCTTGAAATTCAAGGCAGGGAAAATCGGAGAGGCTCTGTTCTCGGTAAACGGCGCGGCGGGCATTGTGTTTTATGTGTCTCTCTGCGCGGGCGCGGCGGGACAGCTTATGTACGGCGTGAAAATGCTGACTGCGCCGTATGTGCTGCTGCTTATCGTGCTGCCGATGGTGCTGGTTTTCTTCAA